>NZ_JBOBDO010000009.1:0-212780 GCF_050586665.1 Pseudomonas sp. ES4
CCCCCCCCCCACCCCCCCCGCTCCCACAGTTTGAATTGTGTTCAGGCGGCTGGTTTTGTCTGGTGCACGGGCAACTGAACCCTGAAGGTTGTGCCCACGCCCACCTCACTGCGCACCGTAATTTCCCCGCGATGTTTTTTCACGATGCCATAGGACAGGGACAACCCCAGCCCCGTCCCCTGGCCCACCGGTTTGGTGGTGAAGAACGGGTCGAAGATTTTTTGCAGGCACTGCGGCGCAATGCCGGCGCCGGTGTCCGCGACTTCGATCCACACCGTCTGCGCTTCAAGCCCGGTGCGCAAGGTAATCGTGCCGCGCTCCGGGCCGATGGCCTGAGAGGCGTTGACGATCAGGTTCATGATCACCTGATTGATTTGCGAAGGCAGGCATTCGATGTCGGGCAGGTCCTGATATTCCTTGATTACATCGGCCTTGTACTTGAGTTCGTTGGCCACAATGTTCAAGGTCGATTCGATGCCCTGTTGCAGGTTGGCCCACTGCCATTCCTGACTGGAGTCCACCCGGGAGAAGTCCTTCAGGTCCTTGACGATCTGCCCGACCCGGTTGATGCCATCCTTGGATTCCTTGATCAGCAGCGGAATGTCCTCGCGCAGGAACTCCAGCTCGACCCGTTCACGCAGTTGGTGCAAACGCTCGACGAGCTCGCTGGAGCCGATCGCTTCTTCCGCATCCCGATAGGCGTCGAGCATTTCCTGCAGCTGTTTGAAGTAGCCGTCCAGGGTACCGAGGTTGGAGGAAATGAAGCCGATGGGGTTGTTGATTTCATGGGCGACACCGGCCGCGAGTTGCCCCAGTGAAGCGAGTTTTTCCGATTGCACCAATTGGGTTTCCAGCTGTTTGCGCTCGTCGATTTCCCGCTGCAATTCGACGCTGGCGTCGGTGAGCTGGCGGGTTCGGCGCTCGACCATCTGACCCAGATGGTCCATCTGTACGCTGGCTCGTTCGGTCATGTCCCATTTGGTCAGCAAGGTATTGGCCATCTGCTGGACTTCAATGTTGTCGAACGGTTTTTTCAGAATCAGCAGCCGGTCATGCGCTTTCAAGCGGTCCAGCAGTTCATCCCAGGAATAGTCGGAATAGGCGGTGCACACCACCACTTGCAGGCGCGGGTCGGCCTGCCACAAATGTTCGATGGTTTGCGCACCGTCCCAGCCCTCGGGCATGCGCATATCGACGAATGCCAGGGCGTAGGGGTGGTTTTGCTGCAAGGCTTCGTTCAGTTTGCCCAGGCCTTCCTGGCCGCCATAGGCCGAGTCCAGCTCGAACAGTGCACGGGTTGATTTCACTTCGTTGCCAAACAGTGCGGCTTCCATCTCGTCCAGTTCGGCGGTCTGCTCCGGCATGGGGGTGAGAATCTTGCGGAAGTCCACGTGAATCGACGGGGTGTCATCGATCAGTAGAATGCGTCGGTTCGAAAGCTCGCTCATGCTTCCTCCGGTACGGTTTTCAGCGGGATCTGCAACGTGAACAGCGCGCCCTTGCCCGGTCCGTCGCTATGGGCGGTGAGGTGGCCATTCATTTCGATAGCGGCCAGGGCGCAGCTGTGCAGGCCAAAGCCGTGGCCTTCCTTGCGGGTCGTAAACCCGTGGGCAAAGATGCGTGTCATGTTTTCCTCGGCAATGCCTTCGCCGTCGTCCTTGACGCTGACTTGCAGGGTCGTGTCTTCGACGATTTTGACCCCCAGGGTCATTTGCCGCGGGCGATTGGTGAGATCGGACATGGCGTATTTGGCGTTGCTGATCAGGTTGATCAGGATCAGCAGCAATCGGTGTTTGTCCCCCATGACCTGTGGCACATCGCCGTATTCCTTGACCACCGTGACGTGGTGTCGGGTCAGGGCGCCGGAGTTCATGCGCAGGGCGTCCTCCAGCAATTCGCTGATGTACAGCGGTTCCATCAGGCTGTTGGCGCCCGCGTAGGACTGCTGGGTGGCAACGATGTCCTTGATGTGGTCCACGCTTTTGGTCAGCTGGGCCAGTTCGTCGCTCATGCCTTGTTGTTCCAGGGCTATCGCCTCCACCAGTTGGTTCAGGTAGCCCGGTAGCAACTTGCCTTTTGCGTCTTCGGTCAGAAAGGTACCGAGGTCCCCTTGATGGTCGTTGATCAGTTGCATGGCCTTGCCCAGGCCCTGGGTTTTGCTGGCGCGCAGTTTGCGGCTCACCAGGTCGGCTGAAATGTTCACGCTGTTGAGCACGTTGCCGACGTTGTGCAGCACGTTCGTGGCAATCTCGGCCATGCCGGCCTGACGTGCGGTGTCGAGCAGTTCGCTCTGGGTATCCTTGAGTTCGCGGGTGCGTTCTTCAACCCGCAGTTCCAGGTCTTCATTGGCGGTTTGCAGGGCTTTGTTGACGCGATTGATCACCGTGAAGCTGCGCATCAGGTGAATCGCCAGGTACACCAGCAGCAACACCAGCAGCACCGAAAACAACAACATGTAGAAGTGATAGCGCTGGTCGATTGCATCGGTCTGCTGCTGGTCCGTGTTCAGCAGGTTGGTAATGTCGTCCAGGCGTTGGGCCACGGGAACGGCTTCGATGTTCTCCAGTAACCGATTGACCACCGGTTGTTCGCGCAGGATCAGCGCGATGTGGTTGCTCAAGATATCGATCGGGCTGTGGAACTGCTCCGGCAACCTCTGTTTGTTGACCCCCAGTTTGTTCAGCCCGAGCAAGATGTCGGCGGCCTTGTCGTCGGAGGTGACCTGAGCGAACTCCAGGCTGCTGAGCAGCAAGTCATAGGTGTCGGTGGCGATGTTCTGCAGTTGCAGTTGGTCGCCATCCACCACCTGACCCAGTTGCCCTTGAATGTCGTCTTCTGCGGTCGGCAGAAATGCCAGCGAGTTGCGCAGCACCGCATTGTGAGATTTGAACCGTTCCACCAGACGGGTTTTTTCCTGAATGGCGGCGAGGTAGGCAGCATGGCTTTCACGCCAGATAGGTGATTCTTTACGGCCGTGGCTGGTTTCCATGGTGTCGAACCGTTCCCATAGCGCCGACATCTGGGTAGGCGGTGTGACCAGCGGATCGTAGTTGTGACTGATGGCAATCCTGGCCTTGAGGATCTCGGTCTCCCACTGCGCGTTCAGTTGTTTGATCCGGCCGATCAGGTCCCGGGATTCGGCGTAGGTCGTCGTCTGGCTCGAATTGGATTTGAGGTACAGGAACAGCAACATCGAGGCCAGCAGCACGGCTACCAAACCAAGCAGCATCAGGTTGCGACGACGGGAAATGTTCATAAGGGCTTGCCTCCCCATTCGCCGGTCAAGGTCTTGAGGAATTTGATGATCAGGGTCTTGTCGTCGTCAGAGGGGTCACGGCCGAGCTGGAACTTGAACATCACGTCCACCGCCTCTTCGAGGGTTTTGGCCGAGCCGTCATGAAAGTACGGCGCGGTCACGGCGACATTGCGCAAGCTCGGCACCTTGAACACATTGCGGTCTTCGTCATCCTTGGTGACCAGGTAACGGCCCAGGTCAGACTCGGTGGGATTGCCGCGTCTCTGGAAGTAATCGCCCATGACCCCGAACTTCTGGTACATGTTGCCGCCGATGTTCACCCCTTGGTGGCAGGCGATGCAGCCGTACTCCTTGAAGCGTTGGTAACCGTACTTTTCCTCTCGGGTGAGAATGTCGGTATCGCCCATCAGGTATTGGTCGAAACGCGAGTTGGCACTGATCAGCGTGCGTTCGTAGGCGGCCAGGGCATTTTGCGCATTGTTCATGGTCACGCCGTCGGGGTAGGCGTTACTGAACGAGGTCTTGTAAGCCGGGTCAGCGGACAGCATTTTCACCACGTGTACCCAGTTGCTGCCCATTTCGCTGGGGCTCTGCACCACTTCGTGGATTTGGGTTTCCAGGGTGTCGGCGCGGCCGTTCCAGAATTGCCGGAAATTCAGGCTGGAGTTGAACACGCTGGGGGTGTTGACCGTCACTGGAACGCCGTTGAACCCGATGGAAAATGCCTTGTTGTCGGCACCGCCGTTTTCCAGTCGATGGCAACTGGCGCAGGACAAGGAATTGTTCACCGACAAACGTGTCTCGTTGAACAACTGGCGACCAAGTTCGACCCGCAGCGGATTTTGCTGGGGCACCGCCGGCAGTGGTTTGAGCGGTTCATCCAGCGGCGCGGCGCCAGCGCTCAGGCAGAGCCCGAACAACGGCGCCAATAGCAGACGGTGAAAGAAAGGCGACATCTGATGATTCCTTGGCTTGGGCCTGTGTGTCGTGGCGCATCGTTCACGTGGCTGCGGGCGAAGAGGGCTTCACCGACCCCAGATACCGGACGAAGGCATCGGGTTCGACGGCTTTGCTGAAATAGAAACCCTGGCCTTCTTCGCATCGATGGGCCTTGAGGAAATCCAGTTGTTCGAGGGTTTCCACCCCTTCGGCAATGATGGTCAGCTTGAGGCTCCGGCCCAGGCTGATGATGGCGCTGACCAGCGCGGCGTCGCTGCTGTCGTTGCTTAAACCGCGAATGAACGACTGGTCGATTTTCAGCACATCGATGGGAAAACGCCGCAAGTAGCTCAGGCTGGAATAACCGGTACCGAAGTCATCGATGGCCAGCCGCACACCCATCTCCTTGAGCCGGGTCAGGGCGTTCACCGTGGATTCGACGTTCTGCATCAACACGCCTTCGGTGATTTCCAGCTCAAGCAAGGCCGGGTCCAGGCCTGTTTGTTTGAGTGTCTGTTCGATGCCGTCGATAAAGTCCCGCTGACGGAAGTCGATGGCCGACATGTTCACCGACATGCAGATCTTCGGCAGCCCCGCGGCCTGCCAGGCGCAGCTTTGGCGACACGCCTCGGCCAGCACCCATTTGCTCAACGGCACGATCAAGCCGCTGTCTTCGGCCACACTGATGAACTCCGAGGGGTAGACCAGGCCGTGCCCCGGTTTTTGCCAGCGAATCAGCGCCTCGGCCCCGACCACCTGGCCACTGCCCAGGTCCAGTTTGGGCTGGTAATGCAGGACAAATTCGTTGCGCTCCAGCGCCAGGCGAATGCCGCTCTCGATGCTTTGCTGATCCCGGGCGCGCTGGTTCATCTCGTCAATGAAAAAACTGAAATCGTTGGGACCGGTTTCCTTGACATTGCGCATCGCGGTTTCGGCTTTCTTGATCAGCGCGATGGCATCGAAGCCGTCGTCCGGGTAAATGCTGATGCCCAGGCTGGCGGTAACGCTCAGGTCGTGGCCGGCAATGTGCTGCGGCACGCGGATGGCGTTCAAGAGTTTTTCGGCGATGCCTTTGGTCTGCTGGGGATGGCGGACGTCGGCGAGGATCACCACGAATTCATCGGAACCGTAGCGGAACACCGAGTCGGACTCGCGCACCGTCGCCACCAGATTGCGCCCGACCTGTTTAAGCATTTCGTCACCGACCGGATGACCCAGGGCATTGTTGATGCGCTTGAAGCGATCGAGGCCCAGAAACATCACGGCCAGTTGTTTGTCATGGCGCCGGGACAGGGCCAGGGACTGGTTCAACCGGTCACCGAGCAACGTGCTGTTGGGCAGCTCGGTCAGTACGTCGTACTGCAACAGGTGCGACACCTTGAGCAGTTCGTGGACCCGCGCCTCGATGGTTTGCTCCAGGCTCAGAACCTTCATCGCCGCGTCCTGTGCCATCTGCCATTTCCAGGTCAGGGCACTGGCCATCTGACGGATTTCCAGGCTGTCGAAGGGTTTTTTCAGCACCAGCAACTGGTCGCCGAATTCCAGTCGTTCGGCCATGTCTTCCCAGGTGTAATCGGAAAAAGCGGTGCACAACGCGATTTGCAGGTGAGGGTCGGCCTTCCACAGTTGTTCGATGGTTTCCAGGCCGTCCCAGCCCGGTGGCATGCGCATGTCGGTGAACGCCATGGCATAGGGGCGACCTTCGGCCCGTGCGCGCGTGACCAGTTCGAGGGCTTCCTGGCCTTGATAGGCCGAGTCGAGCTGGAACGTCAGCCGATCCAGCTGCACGGTGCCGAAGAGGGCTTCTTCAGTGCCGGCCAGGGTCTTTTCGTCATCGGCCTCAGGCCCAAGAATCTTGCGAAAGTCTTCATGAATCGAGGGCGTGTCGTCGATGACCAGGATGCGCCGGTTGGTCCGCACGAAAGGCGATTTCATCCTTTGTCCTCCGTGAGGCGTGGCATGTTGTCCAGAATCGGCCCGATGTCATGGCTGGGGGGCACGATGCTGCCGGCCTTCAGCAGCTCGGCGGCCTGCTGGCTGCTGACCGCTTTGCTGAAGAAGTAACCCTGGGCGTTCATCGGTGAACCGGTGGCCATCAGCGAGCTGCGCTGCTCCTGGGTTTCGACGCCCTCGGCAATGATGCCGATCCCGACATCACGGGCGAAGTTGATGATGGCGCGCAAAGTGTTCGCACTGGCCGGATCGCGGGCCGCGGTGTCGATGAAGGCCTGGGCGAGTTTCAGGTGATTGACCTGATAGGTCTTGAGGTAGTCGAACGAGGAGTACTCGGTGCCGAAGTCGTCGATGGCGATCTTCACCCCCAGTTCACGCAGGCGCGGCAGCACATCGTTGTGCGTCCATTTGGTCTGGGCCAGCGTCGCTTCCGTGACATCGAAGCGCAGGTCCCAGGGGCAGAGTTCCCAGCGTGCAGTGGTGCGCAACACGTCATAGATCAGTTCGGGACCACTCTTGAGTTGGGCCAGGGACAGCTTGATCGCAATCACCGGCGGCGCCATGCCTTCATCGCGCCATTGACGCATTTGCTGGCAGGCATGATCCAGGACCCAGTGACCGAGCGCGACGATGGTGCCGGTCTTTTCCGCCGCGGGCAGGAACGCCGGGGCTTCCAGCAAACCGCGCTCCGGGTGGTTCCAGCTGACCTGCGCTTCCATGCCGAGGATCTTGCCGCTGCTCAGGTCCACTTCCGGCCAGTAATGCAGTTCGAGTTCGTCGTGTTCGATGGCCGTTCTCAGGTCGCTGGCGATGGTCATGCGTTCGACCACTTCCTGATTGATCTCCTCCGAGTGGAAGTGGTACTGGTTGCGACCCTTTTCCTTGGAGCGATACAGCGCCATGTCGGCCTGGGTCAGCAGACCGTCGGCGCTGGTGCTTGCCGGGGTGTAACTGCTGATGCCGATACTGACCGAAACCCGCACATCATTGCCGTCCAGGGAATAGGGCAGTACCAGCGTGTCGCGGATCTTGGCGGCCAGGGCCGCGGATTGGGTCGGGTCGCTGACGTCCAGCTGCAAGATCGCGAACTCGTCACCGCCGAGGCGGGCGACCACATCGTTTTCGCGCACACAGTCCTTGATCCGGCGCGCAACCTCTTGCAACAACAGATCGCCCACCGGGTGACCGAGGGTATCGTTGATGCGTTTGAAGTGATCCAGGTCCAGGTAAAACATGGCGAACGGAGCCGCCCCCCGACGCGCCGAGGCGAATGCCTGGTGCAAGCGCTCGATCAGCGTCGCACGGTTGGCCAGCCCGGTCAGCCCGTCGGTACGGGCCAACAGGGCGATTTTCTCTTCGGCCAGTTTACGTTCGGTGATGTCGATGATGATGCCTTCGACTTCCAGCAACCGGCCTTCATCGTCGCGCACCGGGATGTAGCGGTTTTCGACCCAGCGCCAGGCTCCTTCGCCAGTGCGCATCCGGAACTCGATGGAAGCGCCTGCCGCATGCCGGTCCAGAACCCGGGCCATGGCAGTGTCGACCTTGCTTTGATCATCGGTATGGATGAGTTCCTGGGCCCAGTTGGCCGAAGCGACCAGTTGCGCCGCGACATGACCGTATTTGGTGATGTTGTGCGAGATATACATCAACGGAAACGACGGCTCGCCGCGCAACCGATACAGAATGGTCGGGCTGTTCTGCACGATGATGTTGGCGTCGGACAGCTCTCGGGTGCGCTCTTCGACCGCCTGTTCGAGCAGCGACATCTTCAGCTCTGCGTCTTCGGTCATTTGCCACTTGGCCGTCAATGCGCTGGCCATCTGGCGAATTTCGATGGCATCGAAGGGTTTTTTCAGAATCAGCAGGCGATCGCCCAGTTCCAGGCGGTCGTCGATGTCTTCCCAGGAATAGTCGGAATAAGCGGTGCAAAGCGCCACTTGCAGCTTGGGATCGACCTGCCACAGCCGTTCGATGGTTTGCAGCCCGTCCCAGCCCGGCGGCATGCGCATGTCGATGAAGGCCATCGCGTAAGGCATGTCGTTGGCCAGTGCCGTCTCGACCTTGTCCAGGGCTTCGAGGCCCTGAAACGCCGAGTCGAGCACGAAGCTCTGCAGCGATTGCGCCGCAGGAGTGCCGAACAGGGCATTTTCAGCGCTGATCAGGCTGTCGTCATCGATCGATGGCGGGCTGAGGATCTTGGTGTAGTCCGCATGAATCGAGGCTGTGTCGTCGACGATAAGAATTCGTCGATTGGTCCGCGCCAGCAGCGTATTTATCGACATACGCCAGTACCGGCGGCAGCTTGATGCGGTTTTCTCATACGGGGCTTCCTTTCCCTGATCACCTGGCCGAACGCACAGATTATGGATCCGAGTCAGCTGAGCATAGTCGCCTGTCCTGCATTTCGCGCAACTCAATGAGCCGAATCATTTCGGTTGGCGGGCGGAAAATCATCTAGCCTGTAGGTCAGGCTCCGGCAATAGGGGATGTTTGCCTCGGGGCCTGCCACAACGATCTGCCCGTTTCACTTGAGGTAACGCCATGGAAGAGCAACTCCCCACGACACTGAACGATAAACCCAAGGTGCTGCTGGTCGATGACGAGGAGTCAATTCTCAACAGCCTGCGTCGCCTGTTACGCGGCCAGCCCTACGAGTTGCTGCTGGCCACCAGCGGTGCCCAGGCGCTGGAGATCATGGAGCAACATTCCATTGAGCTGGTGATGACGGACGCCCGCATGCCCAATATGGATGGCGCCACGCTGTTGGCCCGCATCCATCAGCTATACCCGGCGACTACCCGGATTCTGCTCACCGGCTACGCGGACATGCCGACGATCATCAAGGCGATCAACGAAGGGAAGATTCACCGCTACATCAGCAAACCCTGGAACGACGAGGAAATGCTCCTGACCTTGCGCCAGGCCCTGGCTCATCAACATTCCGAGCGCGAACGCCAGCGCCTGGAGCAGTTGACCCGGGTGCAGAACGACCAGTTGAAGTCGCTCAATACCACCCTGGAAAAACACGTCGCCGCCCGCACTGCCGAACTCCAGCAGACCGCCGACATGCTCGACCTGGCCTACGAAGAACTCAAGCACAGCTATGTCACCGGCACCGAGGTGTTCTCGCTGCTGGCCAACCTGCGCCTGCCGCCGGCCAAACAGACCAACCGCCAGATCATCGAGCTGGTGCGGGTGTATTGCAAACTTCATGGCCTGGACGAGGGCACCAGTCGCGACCTGACCATGGCCGCGGCGCTCTACAACATTGGCAAGCTGAGCTGGACCGACAGCATGATGACCGCGCCCGCGGACCTGCTGCATCACAGCGATCGGGAACGCTATCGCGGTTATCCCAAGCAGAGTGAATCGCTGTTGATGACGCTCGACCCGATGAAGGACGCCGCCCGCCTGATTCTTCATCATCAGGAGCGCTGGGACGGCAGCGGCTTCCCCGACCGGCTCAAGGGCGAGGCGATTCCGTTCGGTTCGCGGCTGTTGAAACTGGCGGTGGATTTCATCGAGTTGCAGCGCGGGCTGATTCTCGAGCGGCAGATGAACAGCGATGAGGCGCTGGTCTACATCCGCAGCTATGCCGGGCGACTCTACGATCCCGAGCTGGTGGAGGATTTCATCCAGGTCTGTGCCGCGTACCTGAGCGATGTCTCGTTGGCCGATCCGTCGGTCAAGGTACTGACCACACGGGAAGTGGCGGCGGGCATGATCCTGGCGCGCAACCTCAATGCCGACAACGGCATGCTGCTGCTCAATGCCGGCAAGGTGTTGAATGGGCCATTGGTGGAGAAGTTGATCGCCTTCGAAGCGATGGAAGGCGCGAAATACAGCATTTTCGTGAAGGTGCCGGAAGAAGTGAACGGCGCGATTCTCGAGGTGGGTTAGTTTTTCCAGACGTTACAAAAAAACCTGTGGGAGCGAGCCTCCTCCCACAGGGGCCAGTGGTGCTTTGAAGCAGTTTTTTCGGCGTGACGAGGCAGCGGCAGCCATGTGATCCTTGCGTCTTTTGCCAAGGACAATCCTGATCCATGACCCTTTCAGCCACTGCTTCACCCCATCTCATCCGCATCGCCGCTGCCCTGTTGATCGGCCCGCATGGTCGCACGTTGTTGGTCCGCAAGCGCGGCACCGAAGCGTTCATGCAGCCGGGGGGCAAGATCGAAGCCCATGAGCAACCGGTGCACGCGCTGGCCCGTGAACTGGAAGAAGAATTGGGGTTGGTCATCGATCCGGCGCACGCCACTTATCTCGGGCAATTCTCGGCACCGGCCGCCAATGAGCCGGGTTTTACCGTCCAGGCCGAACTCTTTCAGCTGACCATCGACTCGGACGTATCGCCGGCGGCCGAGATCGAAGAGGTGCGCTGGATCGACCCGGCCACTGACGGCAATCTCACGCTGGCGCCATTGACACGGGACCTGATCCTGCCGTTTTATCGAGCCTCGTTAACCGCGATCGCTTGATCATTTCTGGACTAAAAGGACTTGCCCATGATCCCGCTTCAAGACTTGCTGATTTTCGCCGCTGCCGCGTTGCTGATGGTGCTGACGCCGGGGCCAAACATGATCTACCTGATCTCCCGTTCGATTTGCCAGGGGCGCAAGGCCGGTGTGACGTCGTTGCTGGGTGTGGTCGCGGGGTTTTTCGTGCACCTGTTCGCGGCGGCTGCCGGTTTGACCGCGGTGTTTCTGGCGGTGCCGATGGCCTACGAAATGCTGAAGTGGGCCGGTGCGCTGTACCTGATGTGGTTGGCCTGGCAAGCCGTCAAACCGGGGGCGCGTTCACCGTTCGAGGCGCAGCAGTTGCCGCCGGACTCGTCGCGCAAACTGATCACCATGGGCTTTCTGACCAGTGCCCTGAACCCGAAGATCGCCGTGTTTTATTTGTCGGTGTTTCCGCAGTTCATTACGCCTGAGCATGGCTCGGTGTTCACTCAAAGCATCATGCTGGGTCTGACGCAGATCAGCGTCAGTTTCAGCGTCAATCTGCTGATCGCGCTGTTCGCCGCGGGCATTGCCTCCTGGTTCGTCAACAACCCGTCCTGGCTGGCCGTGCAGCGCTATTTCATGGGGTTCGTGCTGTCGGCGCTGGCGGTGCGACTGATGCTGGAACAACGACGGATGGCTTGAACATGTGGATTGAACGGCTTGATGCCAGTCATGCCCTGGACTATCGGGCGCTGATGCTCGAAGCGTATGACCTGCATCCCCAGGCGTTTACCTCCAGCGTGCGCGAACGTGCTGTGATGCCATTGAGTTGGTGGGAATCACGCCTTACCAGCAAGCTGGACGTGGTGTTCGGCGCGTTCGAAGGCGGTGAGTTGGCGGGCATCGTCGGCCTGGCCTTCGAACCCCGGGAAAAGGCCCGGCACAAGTCGACATTGTTCGGCATGTACGTGTCGGGCAAGGTCCGGCAGCGCGGGGTCGGATATCAGCTGGTGCAGGCTGCCCTGGCTGAAGCGCAGGAGCATAAAGCTCTGAGGCTGATCCAGCTGACCGTCACCGCTGGTAATGACGCCGCGTTCAAGTTGTACCAGCGTTGCGGTTTCATCCAGTTTGGCCTGGAACCGCTGGCGGTGCGCGTTGGCGAAGACTACTTCGACAAAATCCACATGTGGCGTGAACTCTGAATCTGGGGATCACAAACATGATCATTCCCACGCTCCGCGTGGGAATGCCTCAACGGACGCTCTGCGTTCGGCCCTTGAAGGGACGCGGAGCGTCCCGGGCTGCATTCCCACGCGGAGCGTGGGAACGATCGGTAGGGGAGGGTGTGCTATTTAACGGCGCTGACGCCGTCCAGTGTCGAGAACGACGTGTCCTTGGCCGTCAGCAGGAAGTCGCGCATGTACGGCGCATCCAGCATGTCGGCGCGAATCCCGGCGTACAGCGTCGCAAACAAACCTTTCTCGCCCAGCCGCTTGGCCTTCACATAACCCCGTGAGCTGTATTCATGCAGCGCCCAATGGGGCATGCCGCACACACCGCGACCGCTGGCCACCAATTGCATCATCATCACCGTCAGTTCCGACGTGCGGACCTGCGCCGGTTCGATGTCGGCCGGCTCGAGGAAACGGGTGAAGATGTCCAGCCGATCACGCTCCACCGGGTAGGTGATCAGCGTTTCGGTGAGCAAATCTTCCGGGACGATGTAGGCCTTGTTCGCCAAGCGGTGCTGATTGGCGACCGCGAGCATCGCTTCATAGGTGAACAACGGCACGTAAGTGATCCCGGCCAGTTCCAGCGGGTCGGAGGTCACCACCAGATCCAGATCGCCACGGGCCAGCGCAGGCAGCGGGGCAAAGGAAAATCCTGAGGCAAGGTCCAGTTCGACTTCCGGCCAGGCATCGCGGAACTGGTCGATGGTCGGCATCAGCCACTGAAAGCAACTGTGGCACTCGATCGCCATGTGCAAACGCCCGGCAGTGCCACCGGCCAGCCGCGCGATATCGCGCTCGGCGCCGCGCAGCAACGGCAGGGTGGCGTCGGCCAGTTGCAGCAGGCGCAAACCGGCGCTGGTGAAGCGCACCGGTTTGGTCTTGCGCACGAACAACGGCATCCCCAGCCGTTCCTCAAGTTCCTTGAACTGATGGGACAGGGCGGACTGCGTCAGGTGCAAGCGGTCGGCCGCATCCACCAGGCTGTCGGCTTCGCGCAAGGCGTGCAGGGTCTTCAGGTGACGGATTTCAAGCACCGGGGGCTCCATGAGGAAAACTTGTGATCAACACGAAAAGGTTGAGTTTGTCTCATGTTGGGTTAGCTGTCGACAATAGCGCCATGTTTTACAGCAACTTTTAGAGGGAGCAATTTCACATGGCCTTGGCACACACACTGGGTTTCCCGCGCATCGGCGCTGACCGCGAACTGAAAAAAGCCCTCGAATCCTACTGGAAGGGCGATCTGGATCAGGACGCGCTGAAAAGCGTCGGCCGTCAATTGCGCGCCACCCATTGGCAATTGCAGAAAGACGCCGGCATCGACCTGCTGCCCGTGGGCGACTTCGCCTGGTACGACCAGGTCCTCACCCATTCCTTGACCTTCGGTGTGATCCCCGAGCGTTTCGACAGCGCCAAGGACTCGCGCGGCCTGCCGACCCTCGACACCCTGTTCGCCATGGCCCGTGGCGCCACGACGGCCTGCTGCGGCGGCGAACACAGCAAAGCGCAATACGCCCAGGAACTGACCAAGTGGTTCGACACCAACTACCACTACCTGGTCCCGGAGTTCAGCGCTGATCAACAATTCAAACTGAGCTGGGAACAGCTGTTCGACGAAGTCGACGAGGCAAAGGCCCTCGGCCATAGCGTCAAACCGGTGATCATCGGTCCACTGACTTACCTGTGGCTGGGCAAAGCCAAAGGCAATGACTTCGACAAACTCGACCTGTTGGAACGCCTGCTGCCGATCTACGGCGAAATCCTCGGCCGCCTCGCCGCTCAGGGCGTGGAATGGGTGCAGATCGACGAACCGATCCTGACCCTTGACCTGCCACAGGCCTGGAAAAACGCCTTCGAGCGCGCCTATCACATTCTTCAATATTCGCCGCTGAAAAAACTGGTGGCGACCTACTTCAGCGGTCTGGAAGACAACCTCGGCCTGGCGGTCAGCCTGCCGGTACAAGGCCTGCACATCGATGCCGTGCGCGCCCCGGATCAACTCGGCCAGGTGCTGGACCGTCTGCCGACCTACAAGATTCTCTCGGTGGGCCTGGTCAATGGTCGCAACGTCTGGCGCTGCGAACTGGAGCAAGTGCTCGCTCAGTTGCAGCCGGCTCAGGAACGTTTTGGCGACAACCTGTGGGTCAGCAGTTCCTGCTCGTTGCTGCACAGCCCGGTGGATCTGGATCGCGAAGACAAACTCGA
The DNA here is from genome assembly GCF_050586665.1 of Pseudomonas sp. ES4. Classification (NCBI taxonomy): domain Bacteria; kingdom Pseudomonadati; phylum Pseudomonadota; class Gammaproteobacteria; order Pseudomonadales; family Pseudomonadaceae; genus Pseudomonas; species Pseudomonas sp. ES4. Next base: position 14,028 of record NZ_JBOBDO010000009.1, read on the forward strand.
CCCGGAACTGAAAAGCTGGCTGGCCTTCGCCGTACAAAAGTGCGGTGAAATCGCCGTGCTGCGCGATGCCCTGAACGACCCGCAGTCACCCAAGGTGCAAGCCGCACTCGCCGAAAGCCGTGCCATTCAAGCCAGTCGCGCCGAATCGCCGCGTATCCATAAAGCCGAAGTACAGGCACGGATAAACGCCATCAGTGACAAGGACAGCCAACGCCATTCGCCGTTCGCCAAACGCATCGAGCAGCAACGTGCGCGATTGAAACTGCCGGCCTTCCCGACCACCACCATCGGTTCCTTCCCGCAAACCGGTTCGATTCGTCTGGCACGCCAAGCGTTCAAGCAAGGCAAGCTGTCAGCCAACGATTACACCGACGCCATGCACAGCGAAATCCGTCACGCCGTGCAAGTCCAGGAACGCCTGGGGCTGGACGTGCTGGTTCACGGTGAAGCCGAACGCAACGACATGGTCGAGTACTTCGCCGAGCAACTGGACGGCTACCTGTTCACCCGTTTCGGCTGGGTGCAAAGCTACGGTTCGCGCTGTGTGAAACCGGCGATCATCTATGGTGACCTGAGTCGGCCGAACGCCATGACGGTCGACTGGATCACCTATGCGCAAAGCCTGACCGACAAGGTCATGAAAGGCATGCTCACCGGTCCCGTGACCATGCTGATGTGGTCGTTCCCGCGTGAAGACGTCTCGCGCAAAATCCAGGCGCAGCAACTGGCGCTGGCCCTGCGTGACGAAGTGGTGGACCTGGAAGCTGCCGGTATCAAGATCGTGCAGATCGACGAAGCCGCCTTCCGTGAAGGCTTGCCGCTGCGCCGTGCGCAATGGCAGGAATACCTCGACTGGGCGGTAGAAGCGTTCCGCTTGAGCGCCTCCGGTGTGCGGGACGAAACCCAAATCCACACTCACATGTGCTACAGCGAATTCAACGACGTGATCCAGTCCATTGCGGCGATGGACGCCGATGTGATCACCATCGAAACCTCGCGCTCGGACATGGAATTGCTGGAGGCTTTCGAGGCCTTCGACTACCCGAATGACATCGGGCCGGGCGTGTATGACATCCACTCGCCACGGGTGCCGGACACGGCGGAAATGGTGAAGTTGATGAGCAAAGCCGTGAAGCGCATTCCGGCTGAGCGGTTGTGGGTGAACCCCGATTGCGGGCTGAAGACCCGGGCTTGGCCGGAGACTGAGGCGGCGTTGGTGAACATGGTGGCGGCGGCGCGGCAGTTGAGGAGTCAGCTGGCTTAAGTCCTCGTTCCGTAAATGTCGCCCCGGCAAAACAAAACCCGCTGACCGGTTAACGGTCAGCGGGTTTTTACTGCTTAAGTCACTTTGCTCAGAACGACCCAGGCCATGTCGTAATCATTGCCGTTGCCACTGGGCTGGCCGCTGTCGAGATAAAGCGTTACCTCAGGAACGTTCGGCGTGAAATATAAATCCAGAACAAGCCAGTTAAAGGAGCTAATCGTCTGATAAGGCGATGCGGCACCTGTGCTGGTACGCAAGCGAAGCACCGGATAGTCGTGACGGCCATCCATTCGGGCTACGGCAAATTGGTACCGGTACATGGCCCCGGGTTGCAGGTTATAGAAGGACTTTAGCAGTACCACATTATGTGAACTCATCGTATAGGTGTAGTTGTTCAGCGCGTAAAAGCCCCTTCCGGGAGCCGCGTAAAAAGACAAGTCGCTCGCGCCACCCGCCCCGCCCCAGGCCCAACCTTGCCAGGCCCTGTAATTGAAGTCCGCAGTGTCTTTCAACAGTCCTTGCTGGACGGTGAAAGCGTGTGGCAGCGATTGTTTGGAACCATCGATGGTTCGCGCCGTGATGACATGCCTGGTCACTGCGAACCACCGCGCAGGGACCGTCCACACGCCGTTGTCTGCAACCGGGAAGCGTCCGAGACTGGCGTCGCCATCATAGACGTCGACCTGCTGTTTCGGGGTTGCCTTGCCTTGAATGATGATGTTGCTCTGGTAGTAGGTTGCGCCGTTATTGGGTACCTGGCGGTCACCAGTCGTGACGGAAGTAATGGTAGGCGTCTGCGCTTCCTGCACAACAAAGGCCCAGATGGCGGAGGGCCGGTTTGTGCCGGGGTTCTGCACGGTGAAACTGTACGAGCCCGGCGCCAGGGTGGTGAGGGTGTGTGACCAGGTTTTCCCGGCGTTGGAGGTTGGTGTGGCGACAATCACGCCATGGTTGCGCAGTTCTACAGGGACACTCACTCCAGCAGTGCCCGTCAGCGTTGCACGGGTGGCAAATGTCTGGCTGTTGCGGGGGATGTCGCTGCCATTACCATCCTTGACTGTCGTGATGTCCGGGTTCGGAATCGGTGAGCCGATGTTCAATCGCAGCCGTTCCGAAACCCGTTGGGTTTTGGTAAAGGGGTTGGTGACGGTATAGACCAGCTCGACGGTGTTGTTTCGATTGGCCAGCAGTTTCTCGAAGGGCACGGTTCGCGTAATGTCTTTGCCCACCATTTCAGGCTGCACCTCTATCGGCGGTGACGACCAGGAGTCCTGCTGGTTGGCCCCAATGAAGTCGAGCCTGACGATGTGCAGGGCACGCATGCCGGGATAAGGCTCGATGGTGACCGCTGCACCGTTGGGTACATTTTCCGGGATCAACACATCGTCTTTCGCATCGATGACTTTCGGTTTCAGCAATTGGGCCGTGATGTCGCCGATTTCCAGCACCAGGGTTTCGGAACCCACGTCTTCAGTGTCTGTGCGGCGGACGGTGTACTCGACCAGTACCTTGGCCCCTTCCCATTTTTCAATATGGTCTTTGGGGACGGTGAACTCGATGTCCTTGCCCACCATCTCCGCGCTGACTGGGCTGGACGCCGCGTAGAAATCCTCTATGCCTATCGCCGTCATGACGTACCAGTAAATGTAAACGACATCGTTGAGAACGATGGCCCCTGGCTGGCTTTTCACGATCACGTGGGCCGGGTCGGTGTCTACCGCGACAGACCCCCCTTTGGCTTCAGGCACCACAGGTGCAGCCAGCTTCAGGGGCATGCCGATCATCTTGGCGTAGGTCGTGCGTGAGTAGCGCGGGGTGGTGGGTTTGGCGGCTTGGGTCAGTCTATAGTCAACTTTGACGAAACCCCGAGCGATCAGGTGGACCCGGTCATAGGGAATCATGAACGTGTGCGAACGGCTCGACGCTTCGGGTTTCCATTGCATATCCACGGGCACCTGACGGCCACCAGCGCTGACGCCGCGCCAGCTCAGATCCACCACGTCCCCAGGTACAAAACTGACTTTGGAGGAGAAGATATGTGTTTCGACGTCCTCCCCCAGCAGTGCATCAAGGTCGAGCTGTTGTTCGCCATCCGCCTTGTCGATAACGGGGGGTTCGAGTAGCACGAGCGTGGGGTCGAACAGGAAGAAGATCGGAGGCGCATCGGCAGCGCTGTGATTGTCCACCACATCCTTAAGGCGATAAGTGAGCAGCAAAGGATTTACGGGGGGCAGGTCCTTGAGGGCGCTTGCAGGAATCGTGTACTTGATGGGCTGGCCAACCTGGGCGGGAGTAACCAGGGGCACCTTGAATTCTATATCTCTACTTCCCCACACGATAAAAATGCTGGAATTCTTGCGCATGTTCTCGTAGGCAGGGATGGTGACGGGCAACCCGCGGTTTTCGTCCAGATAGTCCTTGGTAAGGCCACTGTCCAAGACATCCTGCTCTACCTGGATGGGTTGCAGCCCCTGATGGTAAGGCTCCTTCTCATCCGGGTCCGGTCCGCCGGGCAGGGTGGTTTTGATCAGTACTTTCAGTGCCGGTGAGCGTTCGTAGTCGCCCCCGATATTGCTGATCCTGCGTACGCCGACCACCAGATCGCACACGCCGTCGGGCAACTGATTCTTTTGGATGGTCGGGAACATCCGATTATCCACTTGAGAGGCATTGACAGTGTCGCTCGCAAGCGTGATCGGGCTCCCCGGCGAGTAGATCGCTTCAATTATCCATTCATCTTTTTCCGACATGCTGAGCCATGGGTCGATTACCACATTCAACGCTGTTGGCTGGTCTTTTCCGTCCAGGAACGCGAGTCGATTGATACCGCCGTGGACGCCCTCATCCGCTGGCAGGTTGGGGATAAACCCGGATATCAAGAGCCGATCAATGCTATTGACTCTGATATCGCCGGGTTTTGGCAGCGGTGGAAGCAGGTCAATTTGCCGTGCTTTGACAGGGGGCTCGGGTGTGTTGAAAACGCTCATGGCGGATTACCTCTGAACAGGTGGGTAATGGGAGTCAATCGATCCTGCGGGTGTTGCCGACAATGAAGACCTGGACGTACTTCGAGCGTCGGCGTTCGCCGCTGGCGGTGACTTGCGTGTACGCCACGTTGGCAAAACCACCGGCCAGGCGCTGGACCACGGCGTTGGACACCTCGAAGGTCAGCGCTGTCTGGGAGGCAACCGTTCGAGAGTCGGTGAACAGCTGGGGCAGGCCTGTGCGGGGTTCGCCTCGCCAGTCGAGTTCCACCACATCCGTTGGGGCAAAGACCGAGGCCGGGGTCGCGACCGTCACGCTGACGGATTTGGCCCCTAGCGCAGTCATGTAGATGGCGTTGTCCTGATCGGTTTCGGACACCACCGGGGCGGGCAGGCGTTGTGCGTGATTGGCGTCCTGGATGTCGACCATCAACCCGATCGAGTGGTCAGAGGCCATGTTGCCCACTTCGTCTGTTACCCAGTACTGAAGCAAGGCCTGCCCACTGCCGTCGGCCGCGATCATTTCCTGGGAAATCGTGAGCTCGACCGGTTGACCGATCTCGGACTTCAGAACCTTGTGTGCGATGCGCCAGCCGACATACTGAATCGCCACGGTATCGTTGGGGCGCATGCCCTGCCAGGGCTGCACGGTGACAATGACGTCCTGTGTGCCGTCGATGATCGACGGCGTAATGACGGGGGGCCGCAATAACCTGTGGCCCGGGTATTCCGGTTGTGGGTCGATTCCCCCGGGCAGTTCGGTTTTGACGAACACCTCAAGATGCCCCGACTCCACGCTATTGACCCGGTAGAACCAGGTACTGAAGCCCTCGGGAATGTCCTTGACCTGGACTCTTCTCAAGAGCGGCTCGCCGTTATAGTCACTTGGCACGGTGAACCAGATGATCGGCAGGGCGGGTGAGGTCGGGTGGCGAATGAACACTTCCACCCGGTCACCGACGAAGATTTGTGTGGGGGGAATAACGATCGCCATACCGTTGATGTTGCCTCGGGCCAACGTTCGGTTGATGCCCACATCCGCGTCTTCGATCGCCGTGAGGGCGCCGGGTATATCAATCCTGCTTTCGCTCACGGTCGAGGCGGCAAACCGGGCGGGGCTATTTTCCACCAGTTGTTCGTCAGTATTCATGATGTGTCCTCAAGTCGGAGCGAACTGAAGCCGCCAGATGACAGCGGATGGGCTCTTATTTAAGGTTCTGGCGTTGAAACCGACTACTGTCAAATGTGACAGGTCAAGGCACTTTTCAGACGGGTGGCAAGCTTCGCCCATACGCCGCAGGGGCATTGCCGCCCCCCGGCGCTGGTGGTGTCAGAGGTTCTGGAAGTGCTGCAAGGCTAACGGCCTGCCGATTTCACCACGCCAGATAGAGTCGACCGGCGCACCGGTTTGCGCCTGCTTTTGTTGCCATTGCAGGCCGAGATGGCGTTGTTGCGCTGTTTTGAGATGAGCTCTGACGAACTCGTCGAAGCGCGGTTGGGGCTTGTTGTAGTGAAAATGGGCATACCACAGGGGCTGTGTCGGAGTTTGCGTCAGGTCGAGCACTTCGTATTCCTGCAGGAAGTCCCTGCGCCCGTCCTTCAGGCGTGCGAGCTCGGTCAATTCACCGTTCTTGCGAACCTGCACCGCACCCTGTTTGAGCAGATAGTCCAGATACCCTTCTGTGGGCGTTTGGCTGATGAGGGAGTGCCGGATGCGCAAGTCTTGTCCTTTGCGCGTCAGTTCGGCAGCCTTTTCTCGCAGTTGCCCGATGAGAGGGGCCTGGGGGTCGAGGCGTTCGATCTGGCTGGCGCGCAGGCGAAGCTCGGTGGCTTCAGTCAGCATCATGTGTTCAAGGTCGACGGGCAGCATGTTTTGCCTGGCGTAGGCTTCGACCTTGTCCTGGTACGCCGCCTGGGTGTTCAGGCGACTCTTTGCCTCCGCCAACAAAGGCCTGACATCCGTGGGGGCATGCTGTTGGCTGACCCGCAGGGGATTCTCCTGCAGACGGTATTTGCCGTGTAACCCTGGCAACCAGTTTTCGGTATAGCCATCGATGCCCTTGAGTGTGAATCGATCCTGGCCGCTGATCACGTCACCGATCAACAATTGACCTTGTTCGGTTTCAAAGATCTTTTTCACGATAGGCCCGGTCGGCCGTGGCACAGATGTTTGCCTGATGGCCTGGCGAGCTCGTTCGGCGGTTTTTTCTATGCCGTCCAGGAGCAGCGGGACATAGGTGAGATCGAAATGTTGAGGATAGCTGGCTGTCCATGCCGTCAGCTCCTTGCGAAATTGATCGTAGGCCGCGAGACAGTCTTCAAGAATTCTGGTGCGTTCCGCGGGGCGGGCGTTCACTTGGTGAAGACAGTGTTGGGTAGCCAGGACCCGATCGATCCTGGCCCGTGCGTCAGCCATCTGGGTTTGCAGATAAAACCAGGAGACATCATTAACCGCATCAAACCGACTGACGACTTGCAAGTATTGACCCGTTTTCAGGTACTGCCGGTTCTCCGGCAGCAATGCGGCTACCATTTTGTTTTTTTCTGTCGCTACGACTCTTCGTTGAGCGTCATTGGTGATGCGTTTGCTCCATTCATCAATCTGTGCGCTGGTCGCGTCGATCAATTCGAGCGCCTTGACCATCCCTACCCGTGCATTTTTGCGCTGTTGCAGAAGGCTCAATAGGGGCTTGAAGTCTGTGCTGGGCACAATATCCGACTGGTTTGCAAAATCGTCGAGTTCCTCCAGGTGCTGAGCGATGCGCCGGGCGCCAAACCTCAACCGGTGCAGTGAGCGGTCCACTATCACCCAGGCCATTCGGCTTTTTATGTCGTTAATACCTGCCCGCTTGTTGCCATGGCTCAACGGCAACAGTTCTTCGAGTTCCAGGTAAGCGGTTTTGGCCAGTTCTATTTCTTTCAGGCAAGCGGCTTCCAGGTGCTTGATTTGTTCCATGTGGGTTTGAGGTGGGCTACTTTGGTAGCGCTTCAGCGTCTCATTTGTGCGCGTGCTCAGGGTGCTGAGTTGCTCGATCCTGGCATCGGTGCTGGCTGTCAGTGCTTGTTGGCGCCGAAAAACCCGATCGACCCACCAACGCGGCAGTCGCTCGCGGATGACCGTCGGCCAGATCGGATCAAGCCTGTTGGCCAGGTAACTTTGTACCCCACCCCCTCCCGCCAGGCCGCCATTGAAGGCAGTCCCGTAAACGGCGAAGTGAGTGTTCCATTGCCCGCTGGCATCGAGGGCTACGGGTTGTTTATAGCTTTTGAGCTCAGTCCCGCTCAGCCGCCAGGCCCCGTCATGCAATTCCACCTTGTAGATGATTCCGTACCTGACAATGAAGTCACCGTCGGCGTGTCGATAGACATTGCGATAAACGCCGTCCGTACCGGGTTGAAGGCCCGCCAGGGAAACTGGTTTTTCGTAGTGATAACCAGCGAATCGGGCTGCAATATGCCGGGCCTCACGTGCCGATATCAGCGGTGTGGACGAAGCGTCAGTGCCTCTGAACATCCAGCTCAACTGGCGATGAAACGTTCGTGTGCGGATCGCGCTGAGCCGCAAGCTGAAACCCGAAAGAAAGTCCATGCCTGCATCGATCAACGCCTGCAGCACCATGGTTATTTCAGCCATGCCTTGCACGTGATTGCCTTTGCGAAAGGCCGCGACGGCTTGATTGGCGCTGTTCCAGGCATCATAGAGGCCGACACCGGTACCGATGATGGGCAAGACGCCAATGGCCATTTTCAAGTAGGTGAACACCTTCTCGCCCTTGACTGCGTATTGCTCCAGAAAGAGTTCGCTGTTGGAGCGTGAGGTGTTGCGATGAGCGAGGATCAGGCGGCCCATCTCGGCATGCAATAGATGGGCTGGCAATGAAGTGCTTTTGGGCCACGGGCGCCCGACGCCGATGATCCCATCGAAGTTTTTCAGCAAGGCTTGCGTGATGCGGGCCAGGTGATTCGCCTTTTGGCCATCAAGGGCTCGCTCTGCCAGATAGTTGGCCATTTCACTGCCAAGGCACAGATCGAACAACGCCTTTCGGGCTTGCTCCAGACTGTCGTATCGGCGCAGGAACACGCCGTCCGGGGTGTCGGGCAGGTACAGCAGCGTAACACCGCTGGTTTTCTCCTCAATGAAGGTAATGCCCGAAAGGGTGGTTGACTTGTAGTCCGTATCTTTGCCACCCGCGCTCAAGAAGGCGGGCAGCAGTACGATCTGCTGGCCATTGGCGGACCAGTCCTGCGCCGTCGCAGCCTCAATCGCGACGTTGAGGATTTGCCACTCGGTGGCGTTGATTGCACCTCGCAGGAGGGCAAAGCGTCCCTGAATGGTGAGTTGCAAGCGGTAGGGTTCGAGCAGGCATTCGTGGTGATACTCACGTTCGAAGGCCGATGCCGTCGCCGGCCCGCTGTAGGTGCTGCGTATCAGCGCTTCGTAGTGCTGCGCCAGATCGAGTTCCGGCACGAGGGCGCACAGGTACGACAGGGTGATGCCTTTGACCAGCGCATTGCGCTCGGTATCGGAGCTGGCGGTGACTTCGACACGCATGAAGCTCAAGCGCTGCTTGATGCTGTCGTCGATGTTCCGCAGCGCCAGTTCATGGATCGACAGTTTGCTGCGGCTTTGGCTGGCGACCCATACGGTTTTGGTCGGCGTTCCCGGTGCGCCTGGAGCCACGGTGAAGTGTTGTTCGGATGTCACTGCATCAGGCAGGTCCAATTGCACGGCGAAGCTGTGCTGGAGTGAGAAATCCTTGCGCAGCCGGGCATCGATGCGTTTGGCGGCGAAGTCACTGACCAGCGGCAATGTGAGTTCGTGCAACGCGTGGGCGCGTTGCAAGGCTGGCACATAGCGTTCAATCAATGCATTGAGTTGCAAGCGTTCACCCGGTGATGCCTGGGTGAGCCATTGGGGGAACTGGCGGGTCAATCGTGCGCTCAGGTTTTGCTCGACGATTTGTGCGAAAGCGAGGTCGCGGTTCTGGTGGCTGGGCACCTGCAGGGCGGTGAGCGTCTGCTCGCGTAACTGTCCCAGTGCGTTCGCGTGTTGTGTGGGTTGGGTACCGATAGGGTATTGCTGGCTGATCTCGGCTGCGCGGCGTTCGAAAGTCGCGACTTGTTGACGCAAGCTGTACTCGAAAGGGTCGGTGACGATCGGGGTCAGTTGCAACGCCGCGTGCTCGTCGGCGGCATGCAGTTTAAACAGGGAACGCTCCATTTCCCGGCGATTGGCGAACCGTTGCAAACCTCCGCCAGCACCGGTGCAGTAGAGCAACAGGCTTTGCGTTGAGGACGGGTCTTGTAGCGTCGCGGTGTCGGCGAAAACCAGCAGCCCCTCCAGCTCCTGACGCTGCGAAACGGTTTTAATGTCGACGGTTTCGCTGACCGATAAGGTCACGAAGGCAGCGGCGCTCTGATCGGAGCGATCGGCGCTGGCAGGCGTTTTCAACACGGCTTCAAGCAGCTTGTGTTCGGCGGTATCGATCTGCTCCAGCTTGAGTTGGATGTTGGCCTCGGCTTGAAGGGCCTTGAGTCTCGCCTGATAGAGTGCGGTGTATTGAGTGTTGATCGTCGACGTATCGAAAACGCGCTCGCGTTCCAGCAGGGCGGATGCCGCGGTCATGGCGGCCTGCTCGGCCTCGTCCAGGGATGCAAACAGGGCCTTGAGCGCTGTCACCTGTGGATTGTCGAACGTCTCCTGATCGTGTTTTTTCAGCATGTTTTCGATGGCGCTGTATTGCTGCCTGAATGCGGCCTTGCGCACGAACAAAGAGAATTCGTGCCCGGGATTACCGAGCGGGAAGGAGGGGGCGAGCGCCTGATCGTCCTGCTCGTGTACCGGTGCGGGGAGGTCCGGCGCTTCGCTAAAGCCTCCTTTTGCGCGGCGTTGCGCGTCGACTTGATTGACAGCGAGCAGTGCATAGGCCGCCTGTTCGGCAATGTCGTCGCCCAGGCCGGTGCATGCGCTTTCCAGTTGAATGGCATGCAAACGCTCCAGCAATTGGGCTGCACCGACCTCCAGCGGGGCACTCGGGTTGTTGTAGTCGACGACGCTGTGACCGTCAGTCGTGACACTCCAGGGGATTTCGTGTTGATGCCTGATCAGCCAACTGTCCAGCTCGCTGCGCTGACTGAAGTGCAACAGTGCAGGCCGGTGGGTGGGCAAATACAGCAACTGCTCGGTGGATTGTCCCCCGTAAAGACTGATGCCCAGCACACCAGGAAGTTTGGCGAAACGATTGTCAGCGCGTTGCAGGGCCAACTGTTCGGCGATGACTCGCTGGCCTGCCACTTCGGATTTTCCGTCGACAGGATCGAGGATCGCCAGCAGCGGCTTTAACTGCTCGGCACTTAACGCACCCTCGGCGAGGGCCAGTTGGCCTGCCGCGTCAACGTGTGTGCGGTACAACCGGGCGGCCAGGTGCCGTCTGGATAATGGCGAGCCGTTGGCCCGTCCGTTCCAGTACGTGTTCCAGCCATCGGTCAGGCGTTGCTTCAGGCCCAGTGCCTTGAGTTGTTTGAGCAGCTCGCCGGCAGAGGTGGCGAAGTGTCGATGGCTGCGATCGATCCCCGTCACCCGACAGGTGGGGAGATGCCGCGGGTCCAGATCCGGTTGTTGCAGCAGGAAGGCGCAGGCTTCTGTCAGGCTGCAACGGCGCGAAGAGCGCTCGGCGGTGGCCGGAAAAAACAGGCCGACCCGCTCGCCATCCAGATCCAGTTGCTGCTTGAGCGTTTGCGTCAACAGGCTGTGAACGCTGGGGGAGGTCGCCATGAGCTTGAGCATTTGCTGCTGGCTGTCTCGCCAGCGCTGCGAGGCCTGGAGGAATAAATGTTCATTCTGCATCGCCGGGACGGTGGCGAGTGCGAGGCCAAAATCGCTGAGGGTGCTTGGGTCAGTGTCGTGATGTTGTTCGAGCATGGTTTGCCTGGCTTTCAAAGTGGACGGTTGGCAGGCATTGAATGCGAAGGGGCTCGGGCGGTGGTGGTACATAGTTATCGCATTGACCGTTCAGCGAACTTCATCAAACTGTCACGTAACTGTGGCAGCGCGCTTGAACAAACTTCATCAGACTCGCGCTCTACTGGAGTTCTGCGTTTCGGTGTTTTTCATGCGTGCACGATTTTTTTCCACAGCGGTTTTCCTGGCCGCGCTGTTGTTCGGCCTGCCGTCCTTGGCGGCATCTCGTTGCGATATCAATGTTCCGACCGAACAGGTCGTTCTGGCACACGTGAGCCTGGCGTACCAGAGCATCGGCCGTGCCTCGGACCCTGCGTTGTTGTTGGTGATGGGCCTGGGAGGGCAGTTGATTCACTGGCCGGATGAGGTGGTGGTCGCGCTGTGTCAGCAGGGTTTTCGGGTGATTCGCTATGACAATCGCGATGTCGGGCTCTCGACCTGGCGGCAAGTCCCCGCTGACGCCAACCTGACCTTCGAAGTGCTGCGCTACAAACTCGGTTTGCCGGTGTCGGCGCCGTACACCCTGACCGATATGGCGGATGATGCTTTTGGCTTGATGGATGCGTTGCACGTCGAGCAGTTCCACGTGCAGGGCGCGAGCATGGGCGGGATGATCGCCCAGCACATGGCTGCGATGGCGCCGCAACGGGTCGAGAGCCTGACCCTGATCATGACCAGTTCCGGGGCCGAAGGCTTGCCGGCGCCGAGTGCGGCGTTGGTGCAATTGTTGTCGCGTCGTGAGGCGCCCAATCGCGAAGTGGCGCTGGAGCAACAGGCCGATTTGCTGGCGGCGCTGGGCAGCCCGACGGTGAGCGATGATCGGCAGGCATTGCTGCATCAGGCAGCGCAATCCTATGACCGGGCGTTCAACCCCGAGGGCGTGAAGCGCCAGATCATGGCGATCCTCGCCGAACGCAGTCGTGTGGCGCTGCTCAATCAACTGCGCGTACCGACGCTGGTGGTTCACGGCACTGCTGATCCGTTGCTGCCGGTCATGCACGGCGTGCACTTGGCGGCGCATATCCGCGGCAGTCAGTTGAAGCTGATTCCGGGGCTGGCGCATCGATTCCAGGACGCGTTCAAGGCGCCGTTACTGGCGGCGGTGTTGCCGTATTTGCAGGCCCACCGCGAAGATTCCTCGCATTGGGCGCAGATTGATCCGGTGGCTGAACCCAACCTTCTGTAACAACCTGAATCCACTGTGAAGAGGGAGTGTCAGTTGGCGCTAATGTTGGCTGTAACACCGCTTTCGCGAGCCGGCTCGCTCCCACAGGGGGGAAAGAACGTCAGGCTTGGAGGCGAACCCAGACAGTGACCAACACCGTAGCCGCCATCAACCAAGCCACCGCCGCCACCGCGAGCGAGGCCTCCAGCCGCATCCGGTCGACCATCACGTACAACGTCGCCAGGTAGATGAAGTAAGGAATGATCGACCACATCCCAAACACGATGGTGGTCTTCAAATCCTCCAGCGAACGACCCTTGCCGACGATGTAATGCGCAATCAGCGCAAAGGTCGGAAACAGCGGCACCAATCCGGCGATGTAATAGTTTTTGGTCTTGGCCAGTGCCGCGAGGATCACCACCACGGCCGCGCCCAGGGTTGCCTTGAGGATCAGGTCCATCAGTGGCTCAGTCCGTACTTCTTCACTTTATCGAACAGCGTGGTCTTGGCCATCCCCAGTTCCAGGCTGGCCTGGGTCAGGTTGCCGCCACTGCGCTGCAAAGCGTCGCTCAGCAGGTTGCGTTCAAACGCTTCTACCGCTTCGGCGAAGGCCAGGCCCTGATTGCTGCCGCTGGTGCCGGATTTCTTGAAGGCCGGCAGGCCGAGGGCAAAGCGCTCGGCGACGTTGCGCAGTTCGCGCACGTTGCCCGGCCAGTCGTGGCTCATCAGGTTCGACAGGGTCTGGTTGTCCAGGTCCGGCACGGCACGGTCGAAGCGCAGGGACGACTGCTGCAGAAAGTGTTCGAACAATTGCAGGATGTCTTCGCGGCGTTCGCGCAGCGGTGGCAATTCGAGGGTCACCACGTTCAAGCGGTAATACAGGTCGCTGCGAAACTCGCCAGCCTTACTCGACTCGTCCAGATCGGACTTGGTCGCCGCGATCACCCGGCAATCCACCGCCACGCTCTGGTTCGAGCCGAGGCGTTCCAGGGTGCGTTCCTGCAACACCCGCAGCAGTTTGATTTGCAGTGGTAGCGGCATGCTTTCCACTTCGTCGAGGAACAGCGTGCCGCCGTCGGCGTGTTCGATCTTGCCGATCCGCCGCTTGCCGGCGCCGGTGAAGGCGTTGGCCTCATGGCCGAAGATTTCGCTTTCGAACAGGTTTTCCGGCAGGCCACCGCAGTTCAGCGCGACGAACTGCTTGGTGTGCCGCCGACTGAAGTCGTGCAGGCAACGCGCAACCAATTCTTTGCCTGTGCCGGTCTCGCCTTCGATCAGCACGTTGGCTGACGTATCGGCGACGTTGGCGATCAGTTCCCGCAGGTTCTGCATGGCGGGGGAGCGGCCGATGATCCGGCCTTCCAGGGAATCTCGTTCCGCCAGTTGCCGACGCAACGAAGAGACTTCCCGCGCCAGGCTGCGTTGCTCCAGCGCACGGCGCGCCACGTCGACCAGACGTTCGGGGGAGAAAGGTTTCTCCATGAAGTCATAGGCGCCTTTCTGCATCGCACCGACAGCCATGGAAATGTCGCCATGACCGGTAATCAGTACCACCGGCAGGCTGCGGTCGCGGGCCTTGAGGCGGGTCAGCAACTCCAGACCGTCGATGCCCGGCAGGCGGATGTCGCTGATGACAATACCGGCGAAGTTGTCGCCGACCCGCTCCAGCGCTTCTTCGGCGCTGCCGACGCCCACGCAGGGAATGTCTTCCAGGGTCAGCGCCTGTTGGCAGCCGAGCAGCACATGGGGGTCGTCTTCGACGATCAGCACACTAAGGTCGTTGTTCATATTGGCTCGGCGTGAGTGGGGCTTACCAACGGTAAACTGAGGACGAAAGTGGTACCACCGCTGGCCGGGTGCTCGACACCCAAGTGCCCGCCGGTGGCGGCGGCCAGGCTGGCGGAAAGGGTCAGGCCCAGGCCCAGGCCCTGTTCGCCGGGTTTGGTGGTGAAGAACGGTTCGAACAAATGCTTGCGCGCTTCGGCGTCGATGCCGTGGCCGTTGTCGCGTACACGAAGGCGATATTTGCCATCGAACTCTTCGCCTTCGAGCCACAGTTCGGGCAGCGGTTGTGCCTGCATGGCGTCAAGGGCGTTGCCGATCAGGTTGACCAGAATCTGCTCCAGGCGGGTCTGGTCGATCTGCACCTGCAGATCGGCGAAGTCTCGGTGCAGTTGCAGATGCGCGTTTTCCACGCGAGCGCCGAGCAACTGCAAGGCTGCATCCACCGCTTTGCCGAGACTGGCCTGACCTTTGTCGTCGCCGCGGCGAGCGAACGAACGCAGGCTGGCGGTGATCCGGCCCATGCGGTCGATCAGTTCATTGATGGTCTTGAGGTTGGTGCTGGCCACATCCAGCTGACCGCGCTCCAGAAAGCGCACGGTATTGCCGGACAAGGTTCGCAGTGCGGCCAGCGGCTGGTTCAATTCGTGGGCGATGCTGGTGGACATCTGGCCGATGGCCGCCAGTTTGCCGGCCTGGACCAGTTCATCCTGGGCGCGGCGCAACGTCTCTTCCGCTTGCCGGCGTTCACGGATCTGGCCCTTGAGCCGTTCGTTGCTGGCGCGCAGGTCGGTGGTACGTTCGGTAATCCGACGCTCCAGTTGATTGTTGGCTTCCTGCAAGGCTTCCCGGGCGGCGAGACGCGTGGCAATGACCTTGCGCCGCTCGTTCCAGGCGATCAGCAGGAACGCCACGAGGGCAAACGCCACCGCCACCAGAATCCCCTGATTGATCGCTTCGCGGCGCAAATCCTGCAGCGGTGTCAGCAGGGTAAAGTTCCATGGTGTGTCGCTCAGCGGACGGGTTTGCGAAAGGTAGCTGATGTCCTCTTCGTCTGATTTCACTTCGCTGTTGGCGGGGAAGGTCAGTTTTTCCTCGCCTTCGGCCAGTTGTTCACGGGCCAGCGGTTGCAGCTCGTTCAGCGGAAACCAGTAGTACTGCAGGCTACGGGCCAGTTTTTCCTTGGTTTCCTCGCTCAATGGCACAACCGATTTAAGCCGCCGCGCCGGATCGCTGGAGAGAATGATGATGCCGTTCTCGTCGCTGACGAAGGCTTCCAGTCGCGCACGCTGCCAGCGTTCCTCCATGGCTTCGAGGCGGACCTTGACCACGGCGACGCCGATGATCTTGCCGTGCTCTTCCAGGCCATGAGCCAGGTAATAGCCGGGTTCGCCACTGGTGCTGCCAATGCCATAGAAGCGCCCCGGCTGACCGCGCACGGCATTCTGGAAATAGGCGCGAAAGGACAGGTCTTCGCCCAGGTAACTGTCGACATCGCGCCAGTTGCTGGTGGCCATGACACGACCGGTGGTGTCCATCACATAGATAGCCCGACTGCGGCTGCGCCGGTTCAGGCCTTCGAGGTATTCATTGACCGTCTGTCGATGTTCCGGCGACGGGTCGGCCAACAGCTTCGAAACACTGGACTCGAGTTCCAGCAGGCTGGGCAGGTAGGTGTACTTGCTGATCTCGCTCTCGACGGCGCGGGCGTGCAGTTCCAGCTGACGCTGGCCGTTCTCGCTGAGGCTGCGAATCCCGTAGTGCTCACTGACCCAGAAGCCGAGGTAACCCAACCCGATCATCAGGGCGATGACCAGCGGCGGCAGGAACAAGTGGCGAATCAGACGGGGTTTCACGGCAAGTGATGGCGGCGCGGCGCGATAGAGATTTGGGTCGCATTTCATCACAGATGCCTTGGGTCAACCAGTGTGGCAATGGGCTTGCGTCCTGGTTTGGTCGAGCGCAGAACCTGTGGCGAGGGAGCTTGCTCCCGATCGGCTGCGAAGCAGTCGCAAACCCAGCCAACACGGTATGTCAGACACAACGTGCTGGTCGATGTTGTGGGTCGCTACGCAACCCAGCGGGAGCAAGCTCCCTCGCCACAGAGTTCGGTGTGGTGCTTAGTGCTGCAGAATCTTGGCGAGGAAATGCTGCGTACGCTCGGCGCGGGCATTGATGTCGCCGAAGAACTCCTCTTTCTTGCAGTCTTCGATGATTTTGCCCTGGTCCATGAAGATCACCCGGTCCGCCACTTTACGGGCGAAGCCCATTTCGTGGGTCACGCACATCATGGTCATGCCTTCGTGGGCCAGTTGCACCATTACATCGAGTACTTCGTTGACCATTTCCGGGTCCAGCGCCGACGTCGGTTCGTCGAACAGCATGACGATCGGGTCCATCGCCAGCGCACGGGCAATCGCCACACGCTGTTGCTGGCCACCGGAAAGCTGGCCCGGGTGTTTGTGCGCGTGGGCAGACAACCCGACGCGCTCAAGCAGTTGCAGGCCTTTCTTGGTGGCTTCTTCCTTGCTGCGGCCCAACACCTTGATCTGCGCGATGGTCAGGTTTTCGGTGATGGTCAGGTGCGGGAACAGTTCGAAATGCTGGAACACCATGCCAACGCGCGAACGCAGTTTCGGCAGGTCGGTCTTCGGGTCGGCGATGGATGTGCCATCGACCACCACGTCGCCTTTCTGGAACGGTTCCAGGGCATTGACGCATTTGATCAGGGTGGATTTGCCGGAACCGGACGGCCCGCACACCACAATCACTTCGCCTTTTTTGACCTCGGTGCTGCAGTCAGTCAGTACCTGGAAGTCGCCATACCACTTGTTGACATTCTTGATAGAGATCATACGGCAAACCTTTTTTGCAGACGCTTGACCAGCAGCGAGGCGGCAAAGCTGATTGTGAAGTACGTGAGACCTGCAAAGATCAGGAACTCGTTGGAGCGACCGATGATGTCGCCACTGGCACGCGAGGCATTGAGGAAGTCCACCAGGCCAACCGCGTAGACCAGGGAGGTGTCCTGGAACAGGATGATGCTCTGTTGCAGCAACAGCGGGGTCATCTTGCGGAACGCTTGCGGCAGGATGATCAGCCGCATCATCTGGCCATACGTCATGCCCAGGGCTTGGGCAGCACCCATCTGACCCTTGGAAATCGACTGGACACCGGCTCGGACGATTTCGCAGAAGTACGCCGCTTCGAACATCATGAATGCCACGATGCAGGAGGCGAAGGCGCCGATCGGGGTGTCTTCGCCGGTGATCCAGCGCAGTACGAACGGCACCGCCAGGTAGAACCAGGTGATCACCAGCAGCAGTGGAATCGAACGGAAATAGTTAACGTAGGCGCCGGCAATGTTCGACAGCAGCTTGCTGTGCGACAGGCGCATCAGCGCCAGGATCGTGCCAAGGATGATCCCGCCGACGACGCCCAGCGCCATCAGTTGCAGGGTCATGACCATGCCGTTCCACAAACCCGGCAGGGACGGGATGATGCCCGAGAAGTCGAATTCCATCATTTACCCCCTACGGAGATCAGGCCCGGTACGGCGACTTTCTTCTCGACCATGCGCATCAGCAGCATCAGGCCCATGTTCAGGGTGAAGTAGATCAGCGTTGCCAGGGTGAAGGCTTCGAACAGGTTGGCGGAGAACTCGGCGGTCTGTTTAGTCTGCGCGAGCAATTCCATCAGGCCGATCAGCGACGCCACGGAAGAGTTCTTGAACACGTTCAGGAATTCGGAGGTGAGCGGCGGAATGATGATCCGGTAAGCCTGGGGCAGCAGCACGTTCCAGTAGATTTGCGGCAGTTTGAAACCCATGGCGCGAGCGGCGGATTCCTGGCCGCGCGGCAGCGCCTGGATACCGGTGCGCACTTGTTCGCAAACACGAGCGGCGGTGAACAAGCCCAGGCAGACGACGACGCTGAGGTAAGCCGAGGTGGTCGGGTTCAGGTCCTGCTTGTACCAGTCTTGCAGGTTCTGAGGCAGCAGATCGGGTACCAGGAAGTACCAGATGAACAGCTGAACCAACAGCGGCACGTTACGGAAGAGTTCGACGTAGCAGGTCGCGATGCCCGATACGATGCGGTTAGGCACGGTGCGCATGACGCCCAGAATCGAGCCCAGCAGCAGGGCGATGATCCAGGCCACGACGGCGATGGCAATGGTCCAGCCCAAACCGGCGACGTACCAGTCGAGATACGTCTCGCTGCCCACGCCGGTGGACTTGAAGAACACGCCCCAGTCCCAGTTGTAATTCATTAGGGTCTCCCCTCAGATCGATCGATGTACAAGTGCCCGCCTGGGGAAGCTCCGTTCCCGCCCGATTGAAAACCGGGCACACACGAGCGGCTCGACAGCCACCGGTTCGAGTGTTTCCAAAAATGCCAGCAGGGAGTGACTATCCCCCGAAAGGGCAGAGGCCCTCTCAGGAGATAAGGTTAGTCAGAAATCAGGATTTCTTTTCGTCAGCCGCTTTGTCGGTCGGATTGGCGATCAGGGCCTTGAGCTCGTCGCTCATCGGGAACATCAGGTTCAGGTTTTTTGGCGGGATTGGCTGCATGAACCATTTTTCGTAGATCTTGTTGATCTCGCCGGACTTGTAGGTCGCGATGATTGCGTCATCCACGGCTTTCTTGAACGGTGCGTCGCCCTTGCGGACCATGCAACCGTAGATTTCGTAGGACTGTGCAGTACCGGTCACGGACCAGTCGGTTGGCTTCTTGGCCTTGGCCATTTCACCGGCCAGCAAGGCGTCATCCATCATGAAAGCCACGGCACGGCCGCTTTCCAGCATGTTGAACGACTCGCCGTGGTCTTTGGCGGAGATGACGTTCATGCCCATTTGCTTGTCGGCGTTCATCGACTTGAGGATGCGCTCGGACGTGGTGCCAGCGGTGGTCACGACGTTCTTGCCTTTCAGGTCCGGGAAGTCTTTGTAAGGCGAGTCTTTCTTGGCCAGCAGCTTGGTGCCGATTTCGAAGATGCCGACCGAGAAGTCAACTTGCTGCTGACGTTCGACGTTGTTGGTGGTGGAACCGCACTCGACGTCCACGGTGCCGTTCTGCACCAGCGGGATACGGGTTTGCGAAGTCACCAGGTTGTATTTGACCTGGAGGTTGGGCATGTCCAGGTCTTTTTTGATGGCTTCCACGATTTTCAGCTGGATATCGTGGGAGTAGCCAACCGGTTTGCCGGAAGCGTCCGCGATGTAGGAAAACGGAATGGAAGCGTCACGATGCCCGAGGGTGATAACGCCGGACTCTTTGATCTTCTTCAGGGTGCCGGTGAGTTCGGCGGCGAAAACTGGAGTGCTGATCAGAGCGGCAGCAATGGCTGCGCCCAGGAGATGGGGAACGATGCGCATCAAATTTTCCTCGACATTGTTTTTATATGGAGCCAGTTCATCGGCCCTTTTTTGTGCTTCGAATGCTTGCCGGCTCCTGAAGGGGTGGCGCAGCGGTCATTCGTCCAAGAGTGTAGAGCATGACTCGTGCCAGGCCAGGTCTAATAGATCAACCTATTGATTTATAAGGGGATTAAATATTTGTGGCGAGGGTTTTGATGGTGGGGGAATCCGGTTAACCGAATCGACCGACGGGTCGCGTTCGGAAAACCGAATGGTGTTTGGGGCTGCTAACGTTCTTTCGGCCAGATCATAGAAGAGCCAGTGATCGTACCGCTCATATGACAATCAGCTTTCCTGGCTTAACGGTGTTTCATGCAGGTAGATCCATTGGGCGTTGTGGTGATGCATGCCAATGATCGCCACCGAAACCCGTGAGCTTTCGTGCTGGCCGAGGCGATGGGTTTCCTTGTAGCGGATCGCCACACTGTTGCCTTCCTGCCAGACCGTCTGCAGGTCGCTGATGACGATCTCCAGGCCTGGCTTGGCGCCGACTGCACCTTTGAACATCTGTTCGGCCGTCGCCCGGCTGACAATGGCGGCCGAGGTGGTGACCAGGGTGAAGTGCTCGGCGAATGCCGACATCAGCGGTTCAAGCGCGGCCTGCCCCTTGCCGTTTGCGTCGGTGAACAGGGTATGGATCAGCTCGTGCACGTGATGAATGCTGTGGTGCGCCTGTTCAACTATTTTGTTGTGCATGACAGTCCTTTTGAGTGTTCAACTGACTCAGTCGAAAGAGTGGAAACAGGCCCACCAGCGCGGCGATAGCAAAGGTCACGTGGTAGGCCTGGGTGGTATCGAAATGCTTCAGGAGCAGGTTGAAAATCATCAGGAAGAGGGCGGCGCCGATGCTGAACGACATCTGTCGGTTGATGTTCCAGATGACACTGGCCTTGTGGGTATCATTACCCTCGAAGTCCATCAGCGACGTGGTTTGTGCTGTGTTGGCACCGATGCCGCCGCCGATCCCCATCAAGCTGTAGGCGATGACAATCGCCAGAAAATCCTTGGGGTCGTTCACCAGTAACAGGGTGGCAATGCCGGCACTGTGCAAGAACATGCCAAGGGCAAACAGCCGCTTCGCGCCCATCCGGTTGTAGACCCGACCACAGATCAACATCGCGATGAACGCGCCGATGGCGTACAGGATCATGAACATTCCTGTCAGTCGGGCGCTGAAGTGCAGGGTGTTTTGCAGGAAAAAGATGCTCATCAAGTTGACCCCCGTGAACACACCGGGAATCGCGTAATAGATAAAGATGGAGGTGCTGAGTTTTTTGCTTTTGAGCAGGCTCAGTTCAATGATCGGGTTTTTGCAGGTGCGGTAGTGCAGCCCGTACAGCACGACGAAAGCAACGCCGGCCATGACGAAGAGCGCGGCTACCCATGCCGGAGCGTCGCCGCCGTATAACGACATACCCATCAGCAGGCTGCCGAGCGCCGCGCTGACCAGTAGCAAGCCCTTGATGTCGGGCCTGGGCAAACTCGTCGGGCGTGCTTCGTTGATCCAGAACCAGGACAGCAATGCCGCGATCAGCGAAAACGGGATGTTGCTGTAGAACACCCAGCGCCAGGAACTGCTGTCGACGATGACACCGCCGATGGTCGGTGAAATCGCGGGCGCTATCAGGGCAACGGCCATGACCAATGTGGATATTTTCGCCCGCTGCTCGCCCTTGAACAGGTTGAACGTCAGCGCCTGGCCGACTGGAATCAACAAGCCGCCGCCTATTCCCTGGACGAAGCGCCAGATCACCAGCTCATGGAAGCTGTTGGCCAGACCACACATCCACACCGAGGCGGTGAACACGATCATCGAGGCAGTGAGGAGTTCCCGGCTGCCAAAACGACCGGCCAGCCAGGTGCTGACCGGGATGATCAGTGTCAGCCCCAGAATATAAGCGTTAGCCACCCAGGCAACATCTGAAGTACTAACGTGCAGCGCCGCCGATATACTCGGTAATGCGACCGCTGACATAAAGATGTTAATGCAGTCTATAAAAAAGCCGATCAGAAATATCAGTGCAACTTTGTAGCGATAGGTCATGTTGTTTCCCCTTTGCCACAAAGCATAGGGGCGGTGGACTTGAACTGTCGATACGACTATCCTTGAAACAATGTTTGACGGGATTTAACAGTGAGCCTTATTGCTATGCACACTCATCTTAATCGGGTCCAGACATTCCTGGCCGTGGTCGATTTTGGTTCTTACACCAAGGCGGCCAATTACCTGAGCATCAGCAAGGCCATGGCCAGTCTGCATGTCAAGGCCCTGGAGGACGTGCTGTCAGCGACGTTGTTGATTCGCAATACTCGAAATATATCCCTCACCGAAATCGGCCAGGACTTTTATGAAGAGTTCAAAGGTATTGTCGCGGACATCGATAACGCCTTCGATAATGTATTAAAAGGGCATGATCGGGTGTCCGGAAAGTTGCGCTTCAGTTCCACCAGTGAATACGGCGAGGCCTATATTCTTCCGTTGATACCGAAATTCATAGAACGCTATCCGGAAATCAAACTCTGTTATAACTTCAACTCGTCACTCAATGATCTGGTGGCGGAAAAGTTAGACCTGGTTATCCGTTTAGGCAACTTGGCGGACTCGGCTTTCAAGAGCCGTAAACTGGCGGATTATGAAATTGTGCTGGTGGCGACCGAGACGTTTCTTGCTCGTCACCCGGTGCGCAATCCTCAGGACCTGAATTCGGTGCCGTGGATCGCCAACAGCAACCTGCAGGCACCGACCCAGTGGTCGTTGCGCCATCCGCAATTGGGGGCTGTCGAGATCAATGGGATCAATCAGTTTGAATCCAATTCTTCCACGGCTATCCGCTCCATGACGTTGTCATCGCTAGGCGTCTCGGTGCTGCCCGCCTAGGTGGTCAAGGACGACATCGCCAGTGAGCGGCTGATTCGGTTGTTGCCCGACTATTCGCTGCCCTCTCAGTCAGTCAACGTGGTGTTCCCCAACAGCCCGCATTTGCCCCACAAATCGAGGGCGTTCATTGATTTCCTGTTGCTGCATCTAGCGCAGTAAGCACACGTACAAAAAAAGCCCCTGAATCGTGAGATTCAGGGGCTTTCGTTTAAGCGGATCAGGGATCAGGCCGCTTCGATCTTGCTGCGGTTCTGCTCGACCTTGCTCATATAATCCGCCAGTTTCTGCTGTTCCTCCGGCGTGGTGAACAAGCCCAGCTTGCTGCGGCGCCACAGGATGTCGTGCGCGGTGGTCGCCCATTCTTCGCTGCACAGGTAATCGACTTCACGGGTGTAGAGCCCGCCGCCGATGTGTTCGCCCATATCGCCGAGGTTTTGCACGCCTTCGAGCATGCGCCAGGTGCGGCTACCGTAGGTGGTGGCCCAGCGGCGGGCGATTTCGGTCGGCACCCAGTCGAACTTGTCACGGATCAAGGCGCACAAGGCTTGCGGGGTGGTCATGTCTTCGCCGCCCGGCAAGGTAGCGCTGGCGGTCCAGCTCGGCTTGATGTCCTTGAAGTACGGGGCCAGTTGCGCCAGCGCCGACTCGGCCAGTTTGCGGTAGGTGGTCAGCTTGCCGCCGAACACCGACAACAGCGGCGCTTCTTCGCCGGTACCCGACAGTGCCAGGGTGTAGTCGCGGGTGACGGCCGACGGGTTATCGGATTCGTCGTTACACAGCGGGCGAACGCCGGAATAGCTGTGCAGGATGTCGTCGCGGCTGATGCGTTTCTTGAAATGAGAGTTGACCACTTTCAACAGGTAATCGGTTTCGCCTTCGGTGATCGCCACTGCAGCCGGATCGCCGGTGTATTCGCGGTCGGTGGTGCCGATGAGGGTGAAGTGGTTCAGGTACGGAATGGTGAACACGATGCGCTGGTCTTCGTTTTGCAGAATGTGCGCGTGTTCGCCTTCGTACAGTTTCGGCACGATCAGGTGGCTGCCCTGAATCAGGCGGATGCCGTACGGCGATTCCATCTTCAGGTCGTCACGAATGAACTTGGCGACCCAAGGGCCGGCGGCGTTTACCAGTGCCTTGGCGCGGATCGAGAACAGACTGCCATCGGCGCGTTCCAGATGCAGGTGCCACATGCCCTTGGTGCGACGGGCGCTGACGCAGCGAGTCTGGGTGTGAACGTGGGCGCCTTTTTCGCGGGCGGCCATGGCGTTCAGCACCACCAGACGAGCATCGTCGACCCAGCAATCGGAGTATTCGAAGCCTTTGGTGATTTCGCTTTTCAGCGGGCTTTCCGGGCCGAACTTCAGGCTTTTCGAACCTTCGAGTTTTTCCCGTTTGCCGAGGTGGTCATAAAGGAACAGACCGGCGCGGATCATCCAGGCCGGACGCAGGTGCGGACGGTGCGGCAGCACGAAGCGCATCTGCTTGACGATGTGCGGGGCCTTGGCCAGCAGCACTTCGCGTTCGGCCAGGGCTTCGCGCACCAGGCGGAATTCGTAATGTTCGAGGTAACGCAGGCCACCGTGGATCAGCTTGCTGCTGGCTGAGGAGGTGTGGCTGGCCAGGTCGTCCTTTTCGCATAGAAACACCGAAAGACCGCGACCGGCGGCATCCGCTGCGATCCCCACGCCATTGATCCCGCCACCGATGACGGCGATATCGTAGATCTCAGCGAGAGGGGGCGTAGGCAAGGTAGAAGTGGGCATCGGCTAGCCTCGGGCTTTTATGATTTTCGGTATTGGAATTCGAACATTAATGTTCATTTGCGAAAATGGTAGCCCATAAAGTCGCCCACAGCCAGTTAACTTCGATTGAAAATACTGATCGAAGGGCCGTGAAAGGAAAATTTTCGAACATTTAGAGGTGGTTTTGTGGCGAGGGGGCTTGCCCCCGTTCGACTGCGCAGCAGTCGCAGAGCGGGTTGCGATGTTTAACTGAGGGTTTGGCTGTGAATGGTTTTGGGGCCGCTTCGCGGCCCAACGGGGGCAAGCCCCCTCGCCACAAGGGACCGATGTGCTTACACGACTTCTAGCCGAATCTTGTGCTGACTCAACAACTGCGCCAACGCCGGCACAGGTTGCTGATCGGTCACCAGGCAATCGATCAAGCTGATCGGCCCCAGGCGAATCATGGCGTTGCGCCCGAATTTGCTGGAGTCAGCCGCCAGTATCACCTTCCGGGCATTGGCGATGATCGCCTGGGACACCCGAACTTCCTGATAGTCGAAGTCCAGCAGGCTGCCGTCTTCATCGATACCGCTGATGCCGACCAGGGCGAAATCAACCTTGAACTGGTTAATGAAGTCGACACTGGCCTGACCGACCACGCCACCGTCGCGCCGCACGTTGCCGCCGGTCAGCAGGACATCGAAGTCGTCCTTGGCGCTGAGCATTGATGCCACATGCAGGTTGTTGGTGATGATTTTCAGGTGATTGTGATTGAGCAACGCCCGGGCGATGGATTCGGTGGTGGTGCCGATGTTGATGAACAGCGAGGCGTGATCCGGGATTTGAGCCGCAATGGCTTCGCCGATACGCTGCTTTTCATCGCGCATTTGATCGGCACGCATGGCGTAGGCGGTGTTTTCGACGCTGGAATCGTAGGCTGCACCGCCGTGGTAGCGACGTAACAAGTTAGCTTCCGCGAGCTGATTGATATCGCGGCGGATGGTTTGCGGTGTAACGACGAACAGCGTAGCCATTTCCTCGATGCTGACGTACCCGCGTTCGCGGACCAGTTCGAGGATTTGCTGCTGACGGGGAGGCAGATTCATGGGGCTTCCTTTGGGCTGCCGTGCAAAAATTTGCCCATGATGCCGCAGGAATCCGCTCCCTGCCAGTTACATACAGATACGAGTACTCACCTCGGCTTATTCAGCGCCTTCATGCGGTTCCCAGTCGCGGGTGCGGCTGACGGCTTTTTTCCAGCCGGCGTAGAGTTTTTCCTTCGCGGCTTCCTCCAGGGTCGGTTCGAATTCGCGCTCGATCACTGCCTTGCCGCGCAACTCGTCCAGGCTGCCCCAGAAGCCACACGCCAGACCGGCCAGGTAAGCTGCACCGAGTGCGGTGGTTTCGCGCATTTGCGGACGCTCGACCTGAGTACCGAGGATGTCGGCCTGGAACTGCATCAGGAAGTTGTTCGCGACTGCGCCGCCGTCGACGCGCAGGGATTTCAAGCGTTCGCCGGAGTCCTGTTGCATGGCGTCGAGAACGTCGCGGGTCTGGTAGGCAATCGACTCCAAGGCTGCCCGAATGATGTGATCCACGCGTACGCCGCGAGTCAGGCCGAACAATGCGCCGCGGGCATACGGATCCCAGTACGGAGCGCCCAGACCGGTGAAGGCGGGCACCAGGTACACGCCGTTGCTGTCCTTGACCTTGTTGGCGAAGTATTCGGTGTCGTGGGCGTCGTTGATGATTTTCAGTTCATCACGCAGCCATTGAACAGTGGAACCACCGTTGAACACGGCACCTTCCAGCGCGTAAGCCACTTCGCCGCGCGGGCCGCAAGCGATGGTGGTCAACATGCCGTGCTTGGATTTCACTGCTTTTTCGCCGGTGTTCATCAGCAGGAAGCAGCCGGTGCCGTAGGTGTTTTTCGCCTGGCCTGGCTCGACGCACATCTGACCGAACAGGGCTGCTTGCTGGTCACCCGCGATGCCACCGATGGCGATGCCGCTTTTGGTATGGCCATAGATTTCGGACGAGGATTTAACTTCCGGCAGCATCTCGCGCGGAATATCCAGCACTTCCAGCATCTTCGCGTCCCACTCAAGCGTGTGGATGTTGAAGAGCATGGTGCGCGAGGCGTTGGTGTAGTCGGTGACGTGCACCTTGCCGCCGGTAAATTTCCAGATCAGCCAGCTGTCGATGGTGCCGAACAACAGTTCGCCTTTGCGCGCGCGTTCGCGGCTGCCTTCGACGTTGTCGAGGATCCACTTGAGCTTGGTGCCGGAGAAGTACGGGTCGGTGACCAGGCCGGTGGTTTCGCTGATGTATTGCTCGTGACCGTCGCGCTTGAGCTGCTGGCAGATCTCGGTGCTGCGGCGGCACTGCCAGACGATCGCGTTGTAGATCGGCCGCCCGGTGGTCTTGTCCCAGACCACGGTGGTTTCGCGCTGGTTGGTGATGCCGATGGCGGCAACCTGGTCGTGATGCAGACCGGCTTGTGCCAGGGCCTCGACCATCACCGCGCTTTGGGTGGCGAAGATTTCCATCGGGTCGTGTTCAACCCAGCCGGCTTGCGGGTAATGCTGTGCGAATTCGCGCTGGGCGGTGCAGACCACATTCGCGTCGCGGTCGAAAATGATCGCGCGGGAGCTGGTCGTACCCTGATCGAGGGCAATGATGTAGTTCTTATTCTGAATGTCGGTCATGTCGATTGCCTTGGACGAAAAAAGGGAGTGAGGTCCGGCGCGTGATCTGATGGGCAGGATCACACGCCAACGGTATCAAGAAGTTCTTGGTTTGCCGTCAATGGCCGGTGCTGCGTCCTTTGTAGCAGGCAGGGCGCTGGGCAGATGGCGGGCAATCAACCCGCGATATGCTGCAGCACCGAGGCAGGCACCGACAATCGGTGCAAAAATCGGAATCAGGAAATACGGGATATCGCGCCCGCCGGTGAAGGAAATTTCACCCCAGCCAGCGAAGAAAGTCATCAGTTTAGGACCGAAGTCGCGCGCCGGGTTCATCGCAAAACCGGTCAGCGGCCCCATCGAACTGCCAATTACGGCAATCAGCAGGCCGATCAGCAGCGGAGCGAGCGGACCCTTTGGCAAGCCATTGTTGTCGTCGGTCAGGGACATGATCACGCCCATCAGGATGGCAGTGATGATCACTTCGACGAGGAAGGCTTGAGCCGTGGACAAGACCGGGTTGGGGAAGGTGGAAAACACCGACGCCAATTCGAGGCTGGCCTGAGTACCACGAACCATATGGTGTGTTTGTTCGTAATCGAAGAATAAATTGCTGTACAGCGTGTAAACCAACAACGCTCCACAGAAGGCGCCTGCGATCTGGGCGAGGATATAAAAAGGCAGTTTGCGCTTTTCGAAGTCAGCGAAAATGCTCAGGGCAATGCTGACGGCAGGATTGAGATGAGCCCCGGAAACGCCGGCGGTCAGGTAGATCGCCATACTCACGCCGACCCCCCAGATGATGCTGATTTCCCAAAGGCCAAAGCTGGCACCCGCGACCTTGAGCGCGGCAACACAACCTGTACCAAAAAATATCAGCAGCGCAGTGCCCAGGAATTCGGCCATGCATTGGCTTGAGAGCGACGGTTGTTGTAAAGCAGTTGTCATTGAAAACCTCATTTTTGTTGTTGTCTGGCGCTTTTGCATCATGGTCAAAGCGCGATTTTCACCGAGGCAGGATCCCCATCCTGTTCTCGGCCTACTGCTGGGTGCTGCGATAGGAACATTCGTACAGTATTCAGATTCGAAAAAATATAGACAAGAAACGCTGCTGTCAAAGGTCGAAAGTGAACCATCGGTCACAATCGAACTATTAGTCACATGAATGACCGCATCGTTCACGCGGCTGGCCGAAGGTGGACGAACGGCATGCGACACGGCCGAGCCTTTGAAATAGCGCCGCAATAGAGCGTTTTGTTGATCAATGGCCTAGAATCCAGCGCAGTATTTTTCTACTGCCGCCCAGTCTGGAGCTGTCATGACCCCCGCATTGGATTTGTTGAAAAAAGTTCGTGCCGAACATCGCGTGCACAGTTACGAACATGATCCGAAGGCCGCGTCCTACGGTCTGGAGGCCGCGGAGAAGCTGGGGCTGGATCCGGCGCAGGTGTTCAAGACCTTGCTGGCGGCCAGCGAGAAAGGTGAATTGTTGGTGGCTGTGGTGCCGGTCGTCGGAAGTCTGGACTTAAAGGGCCTTGCGCATGCGGCCGGGGTGAAAAAAGTCGAAATGGCCGATCCCGCAGCTGCGCAACGATCCACCGGTTACCTGTTGGGCGGCATCAGTCCGTTGGGACAGAAAAAGCGCTTGCGCACCTTTATCGATAATTCGGCGCAGCCCTTCGCCAGCATTTTTGTCAGCGCGGGGCGACGTGGCCTGGAAGTCGAATTGGCGCCCGCGGTGCTGGCCGAACATACCCAGGCAAAGTTCGCTGATATCGGTCGCGCCTGACGCGAGCTTCGTCGCAAGTGGGCGGGATGTCGAACGCGCGCCAGGTGTGGAATGGGTGACCGGTTCAACCCATTGCAGCCTGATCCCGTGCTGGTCGAAACGTTTGGGCAAGTCGAGCCTGACGGCTTGTCAGTGCTCGGCTCAAGGCGGGGAGTTGTTCTGCCGACTGGAAGGGGATCGGGTGAAAATCGGCGGGAATGCGACGCTCGTTGCGAGCGGAACGCTGATGCTGGGTTGATGCTCCTACAGAGGCGGGAGTGTCAGTGGGCGCCGCTGTAGCGCCGAACGCCGGATTCGACGAGCGGAATCTGCGCCGCGATGCTGCCGGTGGCCTGGAACAGCACCAGATGTTCAGCTGCGACACGAATGCCAACCTCTGAACCCACCTGATGATCGGCATGGCTCGGGAAAATCGATTCCAGTTGCGCGCCGGTCGGCAATTGCAAGCGATACAAAGTGGACGCACCCTGGAAAGACTTGCCGACAATCAGCGCCTTCAGCGTGCTGTCCGGTGCATAAACGATGTCGTCCGGACGCAGCAAGACATCCACCGCACCGCCCACCGGCCAGGTGTAGGCACGATTACCGCGTAACTCACCCAGTTCGGTCTGCACCGACTCGGGGCTGCTCAACTGACCGCGAATGAAATAGCCCTGACCGATGAAGCTGGCGACAAACGGCGTCAGCGGTTCGTGATACAGGTTGTAGGGCGTATCCCACTGCTCCAGGCGACCTTCCTTGAAAACCCCCACATGATCACTCACCGCGAAGGCTTCTTCCTGGTCATGCGTTACCAGAATTGCGCTGGTGCCACGGGCCTTGAGAATATCGCGCACCTCATGGCTGAGCTTGCGTCGCAGCTCGCCATCAAGGTTGGAAAAGGGTTCGTCGAGCAGCAGCAATTGTGGTTCCGGTGCCAGGGCGCGGGCCAGTGCGACGCGCTGTTGTTGACCACCGGACAACTCATGCGGGAAGCGCTTGCCGAGGTTTTTCAGGTTGACCAGTTCCAGCAACTCTTCGGTGACGCGATCCTTTTGCGGGTGCTTGCGGATCCCGAAGGCAATGTTCTCGGCGACGCTTAAATGCGGAAACAGTGCGTAATCCTGGAACACCATGCCGATCCGGCGCTTCTCCGGGGCGAGGGTGAAACCGGCGCGGGAGATTGTCTCGCCCGCCAGCTGGATTTCACCTTCGTGCACCGGTTCGAAACCGGCAATCGCCCGCAGCGTGGTGGTTTTGCCGCAACCCGAAGAGCCCAGCAGGCAACCGATGTCGCCGGCATTCAAATGCAGGTTGAGGTTTTGTACGACGCGCTGGTCTTGATAACCGCAGGCGAGGTTACGCAGGTTCAGCAGTAATGGATGGCTCATGCGTGGTGATACGCCGGTTCGACGAGAAACTCGAGCAAGGCCTTTTGTGCGTGAAGACGGTTTTCGGCTTGATCCCATGCGACGGAGCGCGGGTCATCGAGCAGGTCGACGCTGATCTCTTCGCCACGGTGGGCCGGCAGGCAGTGCATGAACAGCACGTCCGGTGCGGCCAGGTCGAGCAGGGCGCGGTTGACCTGGAACGGCGCGAACAGCTTCAGGCGCTTGGCGGTTTCCTCTTCCTGGCCCATGGAGGTCCAGACGTCGGTGCTGACCAGGTGGGCGCCACGTACGGCATCCTTCGGATCGCGGACGATGGTGACACGATCGCCGGCTTTGGCCACGAACTCCGGGTTGGGTTCAAAGCCTTCCGGGCAAGCGATGCGCAACTGGAAGTCGAACTGGATCGCCGCTTCTATATAGCTGTTGCACATGTTGTTGCCGTCGCCGATCCAGGCCACGGTTTTGCCCTGGATCGAACCGCGGTGTTCGAGGAACGTCTGCATGTCGGCGAGCAACTGGCACGGGTGCAGATCATCGGACAGGCCGTTGATCACGGGCACGCGGGAGTTGGCGGCGAATTCGGTCAGGGTGCTGTGGGCAAAGGTACGGATCATCACGGCGTCGAGCATGCTCGACATGACGATCGCGCAGTCGCCGATCGGCTCGCCACGGCCCAGTTGGGTGTCGCGCGGCGACAGGAAGATCGCCTGGCCACCGAGCTGGATCATTCCGGCTTCGAACGAAATACGGGTGCGGGTCGAGGACTTCTCGAAAATCATCCCGAGCACGCGGTTTTTCAGAGGCTCGAACAGTACGCCGCGGTTACGCAGGTCTTTGAGCTCAACGCCTCGACGGATCACGCTGACCAGCTCTTCGGGCGTGCAATCCATCAGGGAGAGAAAGTGCCTTGCGCTCATCATTGACTACCTTTTTGCAACAGACCGCAGATACTCAAAGCCTTGTTTAACTGAAAAACGGGCGAGACCTGCGGCGTAAGCCGCACGGGGCGACGAAATAGGGGAAGGCGCGATCTTATAATTAAATGTCGCGTCTTACCAATAGGGCTACGGTTTTTAGGGGATTTCAGAGGGGCTACGGGATGACCGCAGTAGCGCTTTTGAAGCCTGTTTCCTGACAGCAGCCCGTCATTTGTACACTGGGGTCACGGGGCTTTGCAATCAAACGGGGCGGGGACGGCATAGCAACGGTCGGTTTCTGACCTGTCATTCGAAACATTTGCACTCAGGATTGAGGGATGTGTCTGGTCTGAAACATTTGCTAAAGCAAAGTGGCGGGTTATAACTAACGCACGAATGACGCAGGGAGCCTTCGGAATGGATTCGAAAGAACGACAGTTAATGGAATTACTCGGCCTCACGGCTCGCTCACTAACCCACCTCACCGCGTCCATGACCTCGATGTCCTTCGAGTTGATGCGCAGTGAAGACGAAGTCACCAAGGCCGCCGGCCGGCGGATGATCGACCGCATGGCAACCATCAGCACCGGGCTCGACGAGCACTGGCGGCTGATCGGCGAACTCACCGGTGTTCATCTCGCTCAAGAACAGATCGAAACCATCCAGGAGATCCAGTTGCAGGCGCCGCCGAGGCTGCCGCCGAACTGATCCTCAACGGTCATCGGCTGGCCTGATGGCCGCCGATTCACAAGACGAACGTCGCTGGCGCAGCAGTGGATCAGGCGCCATAGTTTTGTTCCCGCGGCCGATATTGCCCGCCCAGAACAAGACAGAGACTGGCCATGACCAAGACTCTCCATCACCGTGCGTGCCACTTGTGCGAAGCCATCTGCGGCTTGACCATCGAAACCACCGAGGTTGAAGGCGCGGTACAGATCACGTCGATCAAGGGTGACGCTCAGGATACCTTCAGCCGCGGGCATATCTGCCCCAAGGCTGTCGCCTTGCAAGATATCCAGAACGATCCGGATCGTCTGCGTCAGCCGATGCTGCGGGTCGGCAGTGAATGGCAACCCATCGAGTGGGAAGACGCCTTCAACCTTGTAGCCGAACGTCTGGCGGCGATTCAGGAGCGTCACGGACAGAATTCCGTGGCGGTCTATCAAGGCAACCCCAGCGTGCACAACTATGGGCTGATGACCCACAGCAATTACTTTCTCGGCCTGTTGAAAACCCGCAACCGGTTTTCCGCGACCTCGGTCGACCAATTGCCCCATCACCTGACCAGCCATTTGATGTACGGCCACGGTTTGCTGTTGCCGATTCCGGACATCGATCACACCGATTTCATGCTGATCCTCGGCGGCAATCCGCTGGCCTCCAACGGCAGCATCATGACTGTGCCGGATGTGGAGAAGCGCTTGAAGGCGATTCAGGCCCGCGGCGGCAAAGTGGTAGTGGTCGATCCACGCCGCAGCGAGACCGCGGCGATTGCCGACCAGCATCTGTTCGTGCGCCCCGGTGGCGATGCGGCATTGTTGTTCGGACTGCTCAATACCTTGTTCGCTGAAGGTCTGACCCGCGACAGTCATTTGACGGTGGACGGTCTGGACGAGGTGCGGGAGGCGGTCGCGAATTTCACCGCTGAGGCCATGAGCCCGCTGTGCGCGGTACCCGCCGAACAGATCCGCCAACTGGCGCGGGACTTTGCGGCGGCGCCGACAGCGGTCTGTTACGGCCGCATGGGTGTCTCGACCCAGGCGTTCGGGACCTTGTGTCATTGGGTTGTGCAACTGATTAACCTGGTCACCGGTAATCTCGATCGTGTAGGAGGGGCGTTGTGCACCGAACCTGCGGTGGATCTGGTGGCGTCCACTTCCGGTGGGCATTTCAATCTGTGGCAGAGCCGGGTCTCCGGGCGTCCTGAGTATGGGGGAGAACTGCCGGTGTCGGCGCTGGCCGAAGAGATGCTTACCGAAGGGGAAGGGCAGGTCCGCGCGCTGATTACCGTGGCGGGTAATCCGGTGCTGTCGACGCCCAATGGCCGACAACTGGAACAGGCGCTGGACGGTTTGGAGTTCATGGTCAGCGTCGACCTGTACATCAATGAAACCACGCGTTATGCCGATCTGATCCTGCCGTCGACATCGGCCCTGGAAAACGATCATTACGACACGACATTCAATATGTTTGCGGTGCGTAACGTCACTCGGTTCAATCGCGCGATCCTGCCCAAACCTGAAGGTGCGTTGCATGACTGGGAGATCTTCGTTGGGCTGGCCAAGGCCTTTGTGGCAAAGACCGGCAAGGAACTGAAACCGACGATCCCGCCAGCGCAGATGATCGATCGTGGCTTGCGGATGGGGTTGTATGGCGATGCTTCGCAGCAGAAATTGTCGCTGGCGACCTTGTTCGATCACCCGCATGGCGTCGACCTCGGTGCGCTGAAATCCAACCTGGCGCCTCGCCTGAAAACCGAAAACCAGCGCGTCCAGGCTGCGCCGCCAGCGATCCTTGCCGACCTGGCGCGCTTTGCGGCCTTGCAAGCTCCCGCGGTCGATGAGTTGCTGATGATTGGCCGCCGTCATGTGCGCAGCAACAACTCGTGGATGCATAACTATCACCGCCTGGTGAAGGGCAAGCCGCGTCATCAATTGCTGATGCACCCGGATGACCTGGCCAGCCGTGGGCTGAGCGACGGGCAGCGCGTGCGGGTCAGTTCGCGGGTCGGTGAGATCGAAGTTGAAGTGCTTGGCAGTCTGGATATGATGAAAGGCGTGGTCAGCCTTCCGCACGGTTGGGGCCATGCGCGGCCAGGCGTGCAGATGACCATTGCCAGTGGTCAGCCGGGCTCCAGCGCCAATGACCTGACCGACGAATGCCTGCTCGATGAGTTGTCGGGCAATGCGGCGTTGAACGGTGTGCCAGTGACCGTGGCGGCGGCTTGATCAAGTCTGTCGGGGAGACCGAGCAGGGTGCTCGGGTTTCCGTTACAATGCGCCACCGTGCCGACCCCTGAGTCGGAAAGTTCAGCCGAGGTGCTCCATGGATATCATCGAAACGATTAAAGAGCAGATTGCTAACAACACCATTCTGCTTTACATGAAAGGCTCGCCGAATGCCCCGCAGTGTGGCTTCTCCGCGAAAGCCGCGCAGGCCGTGATGGCGTGTGGTGAAAAATTTGCTTACGTGGACATCCTGCAGAACCCGGAAATCCGCGCCAACCTGCCAAAATACGCCAATTGGCCAACCTTCCCGCAACTGTGGGTAGGCGGTGAGTTGGTCGGCGGTAGCGACATCATGACCGAGATGGCTGCAGACGGTTCGCTGCAAACCACCATCAAGGCTGCTGTTGAAAAAGCTGCTGCTGGCAAGACCGAAGCCTGATTAGCTCTTTGCAGGAGCAAAGCTTGCTCACGATGCAGGCGCCGCGGTTCAGCAAGAACACCGCGTCATCGTTCATCGCGGGCAAGCCATGCTCCTGCAAGAACAGGCATAAAAAAGCCCCGCCTCCTAAAAGAGAGCGGGGCTTTTTATTGTTCCGAGTTTAGCGGGCGCTAACTTACTCTTCGCCCATCTGCGATTGCAGATAGTTCTCAAGACCGACTTTATCGATCAGGCCCAGTTGGGTTTCCAGCCAATCGATATGTTCTTCTTCGGATTCAAGAATATCTTCAAGCAGTTCACGGCTACCAAAGTCGCCAACGGTTTCGCAATGAGCGATAGCCGCTTTGAGATCCGCATGACCGGTGCGCTCGATACGCAGGTCGCACTCAAGCATTTCCTGGGTGTGCTCGCCGATCTGCAGCTTGCCCAGGTCCTGGACGTTCGGCAGGCCTTCAAGGAACAGAATGCGCTTGATCAGCTTGTCCGCGTGCTTCATCTCGTCGATGGATTCGTGGTATTCGTGCTTGCCAAGTTTGTTCAGGCCCCAATCTTCATACATACGTGCATGCAGGAAGTATTGATTGATCGCGACCAGCTCATTGGCAAGGATCTTGTTGAGATGCTGGATGACTGTAATGTCGCCTTTCATGATGGGATCCTGCCCTAAATAGCTGTCTATGAGGCAGAGTTTGAGCTGCGATATTAAGAGTGTCAAACCTAAGTTATTGAAACTTAAATGAAAATTAATCGGAATAAGAATGTTTGTGTTCCGCGTCTAGAGCGTAAGCGTTTGATTTTCAGACATAAAAAAACCGGACATCTAGTCCGGTTCTTTGAAATACGTTAATTACGCGGCAGTAAATTCTACAGGGTAGGGAATCGCGGCCTGGGCGGATTGCAATTTGGTCAGGGTTTCGCGGACCACTTCCTTGGCAAGGCAGGCACATTTACCGCATTGGCTGGCTACGCCGGTGGCCTGACGGACTTCCTTATAACTGCAGCAACCTTCATAGATCGCTTCGCGGATTTGACCGTCGGTGACGCCAGTGCAGAGGCAAACATACATAAGTGAAAACCGTCGCTGGTTGTGACTCAATTGCGATGGATCTTAATGTTAACGAGAATGATTGTCAAAGTGGTTTCTGAAAGCTTTGTTCAAGCCTGACGAACGGTTACCTCTGCGCATCGATCATGAGGAAAACCTCTCGATAGCATTTCCCCTGACAAAAAAACCGTTAAGGACAGGCCAAAAACGCAGTGTATGATGGCCGGTCCTTATGAAGCGGGTTCGTGTCACAGGGCTGTCGCCCGAAGGTGGCAGGTTGGCACAAACCCGGAACTTCACGTTTTTACACCAGGAGATATCCAATGAGCGTACTCGTAGGCAAACAAGCCCCTGACTTCACCGTACCGGCTGTACTCGGCAATGGCGAAATCGTAGACAGCTTCACCCTGTCGTCGGCCATCAAAGGCAAATACGGCCTGGTGTTCTTCTACCCACTGGACTTCACCTTCGTTTGCCCGTCCGAGCTGATCGCTCTGGACAACCGCATGTCTGACTTCAAGGCACGCAACGTTGAAGTGATCGCCGTTTCGATCGACTCGCACTTCACCCACAACGCCTGGCGCAACACCCCGGTCAACAATGGTGGTATCGGCCAGGTCCGTTACACCATGGCTGCCGATATCAAGCAGGAAATCATGAAGGCTTACGACGTTCAGTCCGCTGACGGCGTAGCTTTCCGTGGTGCGTTCCTGATCGACGACAAAGGCGTTGTCCGCTCGCAGATCATCAACGACCTGCCGCTGGGCCGTAACATCGAAGAGCTGGTTCGTCTGGTCGACGCACTGCAATTCCACGAAGAGCACGGTGAAGTTTGCCCTGCCAACTGGAAAAAAGGCGACAAAGGCATGACCGCTTCCACCGAAGGTGTTGCGGCTTACCTGACCGAGCACGCTGCTGCGCTGTAAGGTACGTTTGAGGCATAAAAAAACCGGCCGTAGAGGCCGGTTTTTTTATGGGCGGGATAAATCCAGCGACCGGGATCAGTCGTTGAAGTCTTCCCAGCCGCCCATTTGTTTCCAGCGATTGACGATGCCGCAGAACAGCTCGGCGGTCTTCTCGGTGTCGTAGCGAGCCGAGTGGGCCTCACGACCGTCGAAGTCGATATCGGCGGCCTGACAGGCCTTGGCCAGCACGGTTTGGCCATAAGCCAGACCGGCCAGGGTCGCGGTATCGAAGCTTGAGAACGGGTGAAACGGATTACGTTTCATGTCCAGACGCGCGACAGCGGCGTTGAGGAAACCCAGGTCGAAGCTGCTGTTGTGCCCGACCAGAATCGCCCGTTTGCAGCCATTGGCTTTCAGGGCCTTGCGGATGCCGCGGAAAATATCGGTCAGGGCCGTTTCTTCGCTCACCGCCATACGTAGCGGGTGGTCGAGTTTGATCCCGGTGAACTCCAGCGCGGCCGCTTCAATGTTCGCGCCTTCAAAAGGCTCGACGCGGAAGAAATAGGTGTGATCGGGATACACAAACCCTTTTTCATCCATGGCGATAGTGGTTGCGGCAATTTCCAGCAAGGCGTCAGTGGCAGAGTTGAAACCACCGGTTTCAACGTCGACAACAACGGGCAGGTATCCACGGAAGCGCTCAGCCATCGGGTGGCGCGAACCACCTCCGCCGCCTTGACCGTCCTGTTCGTCGTCGAAATGGTCTTCACTCACGCGTGTTCCTCCAGCAGGCGCCAGCGCAGTTTTTCACCGGCGCGCAGCGGGATTACGGTCAGCTCGCCAAATGGCAGGCTGGTTGGGGCGGTCCACTCTTCGCGGACCAGGGTGATGCGATCGGTGTTCACCGGCAGGCCGTAGAAACGCGGGCCGTTCAGGCTGGCGAAGGCTTCGAGCTTGTCCAGCGCGCTGCGCTGTTCGAAGGCTTCGGCATACATCTCGATCGCTGCATAAGCGGTGTAGCAACCGGCGCAGCCGCAAGCGGCTTCTTTGGCGTGCTGGGCATGGGGCGCCGAGTCGGTGCCGAGGAAGAACTTGTCGCTGCCGCTGGTGGCGGCGTCGAGCAGGGCTTCCTGATGGGTGTTGCGCTTGAGGATCGGCAGGCAATAGAAGTGCGGCCGAATCCCGCCCACCAGCATGTGGTTGCGGTTGTACAGCAGGTGATGCGCGGTGATGGTCGCGCCTACATTGGCCGAAGCCTCGTTGACGAACTGCACGGCGTCGGCGGTGGTGATGTGTTCGAACACCACTTTGAGGCTAGGGAAGCGCTCGACCACACGACGCATGTGCTCATCGATGAAGATTTTTTCGCGATCGAACACGTCGACATCGCCACGGGTGACTTCACCGTGAACCAGCAAGGGCATCCCGACTTCGGCCATGGCCTCGAGTGCAGGGAAAATCTTGTCGATGCTGGTGACACCAGAGTCCGAGTTGGTGGTCGCGCCGGCCGGGTACAGCTTGGCGGCGTGAATGAAGCCGCTGGCCTTGGCCTCGCGAATTTCTTCGGGCTGGGTGCGGTCGGTCAGGTACAGCACCATCAACGGTTCGAAGCGGCTGCCAGCCGGGCGTGCAGCGAGAATCCGCTGGCGATAGCCGTCGGCTTCAGCGGTGTTACGCACCGGAGGTACCAGGTTGGGCATGATGATGGCGCGCCCGAAGGTGCGCGCCACATCCGCGACTGTATTGGGCAACACAGCACCATCGCGAAGATGAATATGCCAGTCGTCGGGACGCAGCAGGGTCAGGCGGTCGGACATGAGGGGATTCCAGGCGGGTCAAACTGAGGGGAATGCTACCGGAAAAGACTCTTCCAGGCACTCGCTATCAAGTTTTGCAGGAAGCTTCCGATATCCAACAGGTATGCCGTAAACATCTGTGTGTCGGTCTTTTTGTTGTAGAAGCCAGTGGAGCCTCCCGTGCGCCAGCGTTATTTAGCCTTGCTCAGTGTGTTTGCCAGCCTTCCTGCGATGGCGCTCACTTTCCAGACCCGTCTGGAGAGCATTGAGTGGACGGTCGAAGGAGACAAGTTCGAATGTCGTCTGACTCAGCCGATCACTGATTTTGGTTCGGGTGAGTTCGTGCGCCGTGCGGGTGAGCAAGCGACGTTCCGTCTGAAGGCATATAACGCGATGATCGGCGGTGGTTCGGCCACCCTGCTGGCGGCGGCTGCCCCTTGGCAGCCGGGGCGCGGCGACATCAACCTCGGTTCTGTGCGAATTGGCAGCGGCAATGTGTTGTTCAACAGCTCGCAAGTTCAGGCCGGCCGCTTGATCAGTGGCCTGTTGGATGGTCGCAGTCCGGTCGTTCGACATCACTCGGGCGATGGTCGAGTGTCAGAAGTGCGTCTGTTGCCCGTCAAGTTCAGCCAGGCATTTAATGATTATCAGGGCTGCGTGGCGAAGCTGCTGCCGAAGAATTTCGAGCAGGTTAAACAGTCGCAGATTGGCTTCCCCGGCGAAGGCATGGATCTGGACGCGCAGGCCAAGGCGCAATTACAAGTGATGCTGGAGTTCATGAAGGCTGATCCGACGGTCAACCACATCGAGCTCGATGGCCACTCCGATAACAGCGGCAACCGCCTGACCAATCGGGATTTGTCGCGACGTCGGGCCCTGGCAGTCATGGAATTCTTCAAGGCCAACGGCATTCAGGAGTCGCAGATCACCGTGCGTTTTCATGGTGAGCGTTATCCATTGGCGCCCAATACCAACTCCGCTAACAGGGCGAAGAACCGTCGGGTCAACGTGCACCTCGCGCGGGTTGCGCCCACCGAGAAACCGGCCCCTCAGGCCACGGCATCGGCGAGCGCCGCCTCGACCTCCTGAACCCGCTGTTTTCGTCGCTCACTCGACATAATCTGTCGCTTCGTCGTCATAAGCTGTCGCGCCTCTGTAAATTGCCCTGCATGAGCGGTAGACTTGGCGGCTTTCCGTAGAACCCCGTGGAGTGATGGCATGGCGGACGTAAACAAGGTCGTTCTGGCGTATTCCGGCGGCCTGGACACTTCGGTGATCCTCAAGTGGCTGCAGGATACTTATAACTGTGAAGTCGTGACCTTCACCGCTGACCTGGGTCAGGGCGAAGAAGTCGAACCTGCACGCGCCAAGGCACAGGCCATGGGCGTGAAAGAGATCTACATCGACGACTTGCGCGAAGAATTCGTGCGCGATTTCGTTTTCCCGATGTTCCGCGCCAACACCGTTTACGAAGGCGAGTACCTGCTGGGTACTTCCATCGCTCGTCCGTTGATCGCCAAGCGCTTGATCGAAATCGCCAACGAAACCGGCGCGGATGCCATTTCCCACGGTGCCACCGGCAAGGGCAACGACCAGGTTCGTTTCGAACTGGGCGCCTACGCCTTGAAACCAGGTGTGAAAGTGATTGCTCCGTGGCGCGAATGGGACCTGCTCTCCCGTGAAAAGCTGATGGATTATGCTGAAAAGCACAACATCCCGATCGAGCGTCACGGCAAGAAAAAATCCCCGTACTCGATGGATGCCAACCTGCTGCACATCTCCTATGAAGGCGGCGTGCTGGAAGACACCTGGACCGAGCACGAAGAAGACATGTGGAAATGGACCGTCTCCCCGGAGAAGGCTCCAGATAAAGCGCAATACCTGGAACTGACCTACCGCAACGGCGACATCGTGGCACTGGACGGCGTCGAAATGACCCCGGCTACCGTGCTGGCGACCCTGAACCGTATCGGTGGCGAACACGGTATCGGCCGTCTCGACATCGTCGAGAACCGTTACGTGGGCATGAAGTCCCGCGGCTGCTACGAAACCCCAGGCGGCACCATCATGCTACGCGCCCACCGAGCGATCGAATCGATCACCCTGGACCGCGAAGTGGCTCACCTCAAAGACGAGCTGATGCCTAAATACGCCAGCCTGATCTACACCGGTTACTGGTGGAGCCCTGAGCGTCTAATGCTGCAACAGATGATCGATGCGTCCCAGGCTCACGTGAACGGCGTTGTGCGCCTGAAGCTGTACAAGGGCAACGTGATCGTCACTGGTCGCAAGTCCGACGAATCGTTGTTCGATGCCAATATTGCGACCTTCGAAGAAGATGGCGGCGCCTACAACCAGGCCGACGCGGCGGGCTTCATCAAGCTCAACGCGTTGCGCATGCGTATTGCGGCGAACAAAGGCCGGAAGCTTTTCTGAGACCTTTGAAACCGTAGAGTTGTGGCCTTGTCGGTGACAAGGCCACAATTTCTGAATAGGGGGATTTTCCTGCGGACATCATGTTCAGCGCTCTTTTTGTCTCTGTAATACCTTCCTTCTGATTCCTCTTTCTGAATGCTCTTCAAGCGTTACCTGCTGCGTGTCAGGTAAAAAGAATGATCAAGAATCGTCAGACCGCGTGAATTCAAATTGTAGGCAATGCAAAGTGTTGAGCCGTTGCGATTTTTTGCCTGTCTTGATTGCTTGGTTGCGCTTTCCTTCAGTAGTGCCTCTGATTCAGTACAAGTGAGAAATATGATCACTTGTGCAGGACTTCCCTGTGGGTGCCGGTTTTTTTCGATC
Source organism: Pseudomonas sp. ES4 (assembly GCF_050586665.1). Classification (NCBI taxonomy): domain Bacteria; kingdom Pseudomonadati; phylum Pseudomonadota; class Gammaproteobacteria; order Pseudomonadales; family Pseudomonadaceae; genus Pseudomonas; species Pseudomonas sp. ES4. Next base: position 54,897 of record NZ_JBOBDO010000009.1, read on the forward strand.
CAGGCGCCGAATTCCGTTTTCTTGTTTAGCCACCGCGCATCGACGATGTGCAGGTTTTGCAACTGCTCGGCCAGACTCACGTGCTGAAGAGCCGAAAGGCCCGAATGAATATCGATTCGGGGGGGAGGGTCCTTCAGGTTATCGGGCCGCTGACCACGTTCAGCATTGTCCATCACTTTTATAAATTGCTTTCCCTTGCTGTAATCGGAGGGCGCGTACAGCGACCGGTAGTTGAAGTTTAGTGTGGCGAAGAAAAGAAAAAGCAAATAAAAAGGAAAACTGATCAGGAACCAGACATAGAGTTCCCGCTCCTTATTGTCTAGAAAGGGCAGCGAGACGGCGGCGGATGTTTCAGAAATGGCGGCGAATATCGCAATGACTGTCATGGGGTTTATGATTTTTTTCTTTTGTTTGTTCATGTTTTCTGCTCATGGAAGTATTATCTTTTCTCGATTGATTAGTGTTTTTAGTTTGATATTTATAACGAATAGTTGGAATTTATGTTGGCGCGGAACTCCTTTTAGTGTTGGGTTTGAATAGTATGATAGTAGCGTTATTGTATGCGGGTCGGGTATCTCTGTTCCTGGTGTTTTAAGTAGTGTTGCGTTAAATGTATTTTTTAAGTGTTGCCTTGTGTGATTTTTTTCTTGTTCCTTTTTATGTGGTTTTTGTCGGGTAAAATCGAAAGTGGTAAATATCAGTTACTTTTAAGGGTAGCTCAATAGCCAGAGTTCGTTTGATCGCTTGCGGCGAATCCTCTTGTTCAGGTTTCTGGTTGTAAATGGAAACAAAAAAATTGCGGATAATCGAAATGTTTTCAGGTTGATAAAATTTTTCCTCTCACGATATTTTCTGAAAATTTGTAAGACAATTCCCTAATATCTGTAGGGAATGTCTCTCGGTGTGGGTGGCCGAGGGGGGCGGCATGCCATGGGGGAAACGACTAGGCTATTGTGCGGGCTCTAAAAATTCGAACAGCGAAATTGGACTTGCCCATGAATAAAGTGCTGATCGTGGATGATCACCCTGTCATTCGTCTTGCGGTGCGTATGCTAATGGAACGTCATGGCTACGAAGTCATTGCAGAGACAGACAATGGCGTGGATGCGTTGCAACTTGCCCGTGAGCATATGCCGGATATTGTCATCCTGGATATTGGAATACCGAAACTTGATGGATTGGAAGTCATCGCGCGTCTGACCTCGACAGCAATGCCCATGAAGGTGCTGATATTAACTTCCCAGGCGCCAGGGCATTTTTCAATGCGCTGCATGCAATCCGGTGCCGCCGGGTATGTTTGCAAACAACAAGATCTCACTGAGTTGCTCAGTGCAATAAAGGCAGTATTGTCGGGCTACAGTTACTTTCCGAATCAAGCCTTGCATACTGTGCGTTCAAGTTTGGGGAACGCCAGTGAAGCCGATATGGTCGATCGACTGTCGGGACGGGAAATGATGGTTTTGCAGCAATTGGCTCGAGGCAAGACCAACAAGGAAATCGCCGACGGAATGTTCCTCAGCAACAAGACCGTCAGCACTTACAAGACTCGTCTGTTGTTGAAGCTCAATGCCCGCTCCCTGGTCGACCTGATCGAATTGGCTCAACGCAATGGTCTGGTGTGACCGCCTCGGCGTTTGACGAGGCGCGAGGGGGATCCAGCGGCGACACTTAGTAAAAAGCCTCCGTTTCGGGAGGCTTTTAGGTGTCATAGGTCAAAATCGTAATCGGCCAATTGCTTTTGCAGTCGGCGCTCCTCCAGCAGGTTATCGATGGTACGGCGTTTGCTCAGGTTGGTCTTCGCCACTTCAACCACCGGTTCAGCATCATCAGCCTCAACAGGGGTGAAGTCGTCTTCTACGTCCAATTGCTCTTTGCCAGTGCTCATAGTGTTACTCCAGGCTAAGGCTGCCTTTGGCGCTCCTTATATCGATAATCTCCCGGCGGGTAAAAAAGATTTTTTCAATCGATAAATCAAAAAACCTAATAGCGCCTCAATCGTCCGACGTCTTGTGCTTGTATTCGCACAAATCTTCAATCCGGCAACTGCCGCAGCGAGGCTTGCGGGCAAGGCAAACGTAGCGTCCGTGGAGGATCAGCCAGTGATGGGAATCCAGCAGGTATTCCTTCGGCACGAACTTCATCAGTTTTTGTTCAACCTCGACCACATTTTTCCCTGGCGCAATGCCGGTACGGTTGCTGACCCGGAAAATATGCGTGTCCACGGCCATGGTCAGCTGGCGGAATGCGGTATTGAGCACCACGTTGGCAGTTTTGCGGCCGACGCCGGGTAACGCCTCCAGCTCTTCACGGGTTTGCGGCACTTCGCCCCCATGACGTTCGATCAGTAAGCGACAGGTCTCGATCACGTTTTTCGCTTTGCTGTTGAACAGGCCGATGGTCTTGATGTATTCCGACAGTCCCTCGACCCCCAAGGCATAAATTGCAGCCGGTGTATTGGCTACCGGGTAGAGCTTGGCGGTGGCCTTATTGACGCCGACATCGGTCGACTGCGCCGAGAGGATCACGGATATCAGCAATTCGAACGGCGAGGAGTAGGCCAGTTCGGTCTTCGGCTCCGGGTTGTCTTCGTGAAATCGGCGAAAAATTTCCAGGCGTTTTGCGGCATTCATGGGCAGTGAATTTCCTCGAAGGCGGTCAGTGTGAAGGCGTCGAGCGGGTCCAGGCTTGACGTGCGGCGATCAGCAGTCCCAGCAGTATGAATCCGCCAGGGGCCAGGGTGACCAGGCGCAAGCCGCCGTCGGCAGTGAGCACCCAGCCTTGCCAGTCCGTTTGTGCGGTGCCTGCCAGCCATGGCAGATGGCTGCCGAGTGTCCCGCTGCCGATGAGTTCGCGCAGCAAGCCAAGGCCCACCATCAACGCGCCGAACAGGCCACTCAGGCGCAGGCGATCACGCCAGGTACTCTGGTGAAAACCGGTGTGTTCCAGCACAACGCATTGCAAGGCAATCAACCCTGCATAGAACCCAACATGCTGGTGCCATTGCAGCGACCAGACTTGCGCGGCGAGTTCGATGCAGCTGGTCAGTGCGGCGGCCAGCAGGATGCTGGCAAGCAGACGTGTCTCTGGGACAAGTCGGGGTCGCAAGGCGCCCATGCTCACTCCAAAGGCACTGATCGCCACGATGAACATCATCCACAAGCCCAGGGCGGACACCAATGAATCCGTGGCACCGATCAGCGGCGCAAGCATCAGTGAATTGTGCAGCGTCGAGGACTTATTCATGAGTGCTGCTCCCAATCAACTGTCGCTGATGTTCGTCGAAATAGCGCAACGCGTCATGGATAGCGTTGATGACCGCTCTCGAAGTGATGGTCGCCCCCGCCATTTGATCGAATTGCCCCTGATCCTTTTTCAACGCCCAGCCATTGTCGGAAGGTTCGCTTCGGGACTTTCCGGAAAAAGCCTGAAGCCAGGTATTGGGCCAGTCGGCGAGTCGACCGCCCAGCCCCGGAGTTTCCGATTGCCTCAGCGTTTTGACGCCGAGCACTTTGCCGTTTGCGCCGATAGCGATCAGCAATTCGATGGAACCTTCGTAACCCAGGGTCTGGCTGCGCAGCAACACCGCGCTGGTCTGGCCTGTCTTGGTCGCCAGGTAGCCACCCAGCAGCGTGCTGTTGGCCAACCCGGTATTTTCCAGGGCAAGTGGTTGGTCCAGCGGCTGATTGTCGTAGCTTCCAGCAGGGAGCAAGTCCAGCAGGTTACGACTGTCGATCAGGCGCTGTTCGGCCGCAATGCGCGGCGCGCTGGTGTGCTGCACGAGGTAAGTCGCGCCAATCCCCAAGGCTGCCAGCACCACCAGGATCACAACACTCGACGTCCGGCTCATGGCGCACCCCGTTCCAGTCTGGAAGCGGCAAACCGCTCCAGCGCCGGCACACAGAGGTTCATCAACAGGACGGCAAAGGCGACGCCGTCCGGATAGCCACCCCAGGTACGAATCAGATACGTCAGCAGCCCGACGCCCACGCCAAACAGCAGTCGCGCGCTGGGGCTTTTTGCGCCGGACACCGGTTCCGTGACGATGAAGAATGCGCCCAGCATGCTCGCGCCAGTTAGCAGATGAAACAGCGGCGAACCGTGGGAGTCGGAGCCTGAGCCGTTCCAGCACAGCAGGCTGATGATGAACAGGCTGGCGAGCATGCCGACCGGCGCATGCCAGCTGAACACCCGTCGTTGCAGCAGAAACGCACCGCCCGCCAGAAAGGCCAGGTTGACCCATTCCATGCCTCGGCCGCCGAAATGACCGAACGCCGGGTTGGCGGTAAACAGTTCATCCATCGTCAGGCTTTTGTTGATCCGCAGGCTGTCCAGCGCCGTGGCCTGGACCCAGGCATCCGGAGCCTGGCTGAGGCTGAACCCGAACACCTGCTGCAAACCGCCGATCAGGTCCAGTCCATGGGACGACGGCCAGAGGGTCATCTGTTGGGGAAAGGTCACCAGCACCAGGGCGAAGCCCAGCATTGCCGGGTTGAACGGGTTCTTGCCAACGCCGCCGTACAGGTGTTTGCCAAATACCATCGCGCACGCTGCGGCGAAGACCGTCAGCCACCACGGGCAATACGGCGGCAGGGCCAGCGCCAACAGCGTCGCGCTGACCAGTGCGCTGCCGTCGCTCAAGGTTGGCTTGAGCGCCTGCTTGCGCAAGCGCAACACGGCCGCTTCAACGGCCAGTGCGGTAACACCCGTCAGAACCAGGTTGATCAACACGCCCCAGCCATACAGCCAGAAAAACACCAGCAGCCCCGGCACGGTGGCCAGCAATACCAGCTTCATGGCTTGCTGAAGGCGCTCATCGACCGATTCAAGGGGCGGCATAGGCATCCACCTGACGCTCGGCTTCATTGACCGCCAGTTCCAGGGCTTCAATCTTCTCAGCCGGCGCTTCGCTGGCTTGGGCTTTCTTGAGTTCGGTGCGGCGCATGGCCAACTGGATCTTTGCCCGATTCAGCTGCGCATTTTTCGCCGGAACGACGGGCGCCGGGGCGGGTTGTGCAGTGCTTTCCAGTTTCGCCAACGCCTGTTCGGCAGCCTCGAATTGCTGTTGCAAGACGATCAGTTGCGACTGCTGTTCGAAGGTCGGCGGATGCCCGAACGCCTTGAGTGACTTGTTCAGTTGCGCCCGACTCATCGCTAGATCGATCTTGGCCTTTTTCAACGCCGCATCGGCATTGGCTGCCGTCTGTACACGGACACGCTCAAGAGCGGCTTGAACCGGGTCGAGTGTCGCTACCTCACTGTGCTGGGCGGCGCGCTGGGCCCGGGCCTGACGCTCGGCGATTTTCTGTTCTTCTTCGCGACGCAGGCGAGCATTGCGCTGTTCGAATCGCTGCCGTGCGTGATTGCGCTTGGCTGTCCGGGCGCGTTGCTCCTCAAGGCTGAACGCCAGGCCGCCGACAACCGGCAGCACCGTGTCCAGCGGCAATGGCCGCATCTCGATGCAATCCACCGGGCAGGGCGCCACGCACAAGTCGCAACCGGTGCATTCATCGATGATCACCGTGTGCATCAATTTCGCCGCGCCGACAATGGCATCCACAGGGCATGCCTGGATGCACTTGGTGCAACCAATACACTCCGCTTCACGAATATAGGCGATCTGCGCCGGGGCCGAACCGCGACTGACGTCCAGTTCCAGCACCGGCACTTTCAACAGTTCGGCCAGGGCCGCGATGGTCTCGCTGCCGCCTGGCGGGCACTTGTTGATCGGTTCGCCGTTGGCAATGCCTTCGGCGTACGGTTTGCATCCGGGGTGGCCGCACTTGCCGCATTGGGTCTGCGGCAACAGGGCGTCGATGCGTTGAATCAGACTCATGTTTTGATCAGTCCGCTGAATCCGAGAAAGGCCACTGCAATCAGTCCAGCGCCGATCAGGTCGATGGGCAGGCCGCGAAAGGGCAGGGGGATATCATTTTCGAGGGTGCGTTGGCGCAAGTCACTGAACAGGCTCAGTACCAGCCAGAATCCCAGCCCGGCGCCCAGGCTCAGGGCCACGGCGTGGAAGAAGCCTTTGTCGTCCTGAGCATTGAGCAGCGTCAAGCCGAGTACGCCGGCGTTGCCCAGCAGCAGGGGCCAGAGGCCATTGAACGCAAATTTTGGAAGTGACCGGGAAAGCACTTTCAGCAGCGGGCCAATCAGCAGAACGCTTAATGGCAGGAAGACAAAAAGGCGCAGCGACGTCAGCTCCAGCGGGACCAGCAACCAACGGTAGGCCGCGTAGCCCAGCGTGCCGACGATCAGCATCAAACACGTGGTCGCAAGGCCCAATGCGTGAACTTGCCGATGCTCGTTGCCCAGCAGCGGATCGACGCCCAGCGGCCAGTGCAACACGAGGTTGTTGATCAGGGCAGTGCTGATAAGCGTAAGAAGCAATTCGGTCATGGTCGTGCCGGCAAGAACGGGGCTTTTTAACGGAGCGGTCTAAAAAGCTTAGGCATTATCCGGCAAGGACGGAGGGTGGGCCAGACATGAAAAACCCACAGTCGCGCCAGGCACGACTGTGGGATCGGTTTACTGCAGAGCCTTACTTGATGCGCTGACCTGGCTTGGCGCCGCTGTCAGGGCTGAGCAGGTAGATTTCTTCACCGCCAGGGCCGGCCGCCATCACCATGCCTTCGGAGATGCCGAACTTCATTTTCCGGGGCTTGAGGTTGGCGATCATCATGGTCAGGCGACCATTGAGCTTGGACGGATCCGGATAAGCGCTCTTGATCCCGGAGAACACGTTGCGTTGCTCGTCACCGATGTCCAGGGTCAGGCGCAGCAGTTTGTCGGCACCTTCCACGTGTTCGGCCTTGAGGATCAGGGCGACGCGCAGGTCGATAGCGGCAAAGGTATCGAACTCGATTTCCGGTGACAGCGGATCCTTGGCCAGTTCGCCATTACCGGCAGGTGCAGCGTCGCCGGTGTCGGTAGCGCTGGCGGTCAGGTCTTCTTTCGAGGCGTCGCTCATGGCTTGCACTTTTACCGGGTCGATACGGGTCATCAACGGTTTGAACTCGTTCAGTTGATGGTTGCTGAGCAAGGTCGCGTGGTCGTCCCAGGTCAGCGGCGCGACGTTCAGGAACGCCTCGGCGTCGGCGGCCAGCAGCGGCAGCACCGGCTTGAGGAAAATCACCAGCTGGCGGAACAGGTTGACGCCCAGGGCGCAGATGGCCTGGACTTCGTCTTGCTTGCCTTCCTGTTTGTTCAGCGACCACGGCGCCTTGTCGGCAATCCAGGCATTGGCACGGTCGGCCAGGCCCATGATCTCGCGCATGGCGCGGGCGAAGTCGCGAGCCTCGTAGGCTTCGGCGATGCTCGGCGCTGCGGCGAGGAAGGCTTCGGTCAGTTCCGGCGCGGCATTGCCCGCTACCAGTACACCGGCGTTGCCTTTATGGATGAAACCGGCGCAACGGCTGGCGATGTTGACGACTTTGCCGACCAGATCGGAATTGACCTTCTGCACGAAGTCTTCGAGGTTCAGGTCCAGGTCATCGACGCCACGGCTCAGCTTGGCCGCGTAGTAGTAACGCAGGTATTCCGGCGACAGGTGGTCGAGATAGGTCCGGGCCTTGATGAAGGTGCCGCGGGATTTGGACATTTTCTGACCGTTGACGGTCAGGTAGCCGTGTACGTTGATACCGGTCGGTTTACGGAAACCGGCGCCTTCGAGCATGGCTGGCCAGAACAGGGCGTGGAAGTTGACGATGTCCTTGCCGATGAAATGGTACAGCTCGGCGGTGGAATCCTTGCCCCAGAACGCGTCGAAGTCCAGTTCCGGCGTGCGGTCGCAAAGGTTCTTGAAGCTGGCCATGTAGCCGATCGGCGCGTCGAGCCAGACGTAGAAGTATTTGCCCGGCTCGTCGGGGATTTCGAAACCGAAGTACGGCGCATCGCGGGAGATGTCCCACTGTTGCAGGCCGGCGTCCAGCCATTCGGCGATTTTGTTCGCCACGGCTTCTTGCAGGGTGCCGCTGCGGGTCCAGGCTTGCAGCATTTCCTGGAAGTCCGGCAGCTTGAAGAAGAAGTGCTGGGAATCCTTGAGCACCGGCGTGGCGCCGGAGATCGCCGACTTCGGATCCTTCAGGTCGGTTGGCGCGTAGGTCGCACCGCATTTTTCGCAGTTGTCGCCGTACTGGTCTTCGGTGCCGCATTTCGGGCAGGTGCCCTTGATGAAGCGGTCGGCCAGGAACATTTTCTTTTCCGGGTCGAAGTACTGAGTGATCGAGCGCGTGGCAATGTGCCCGGCGTCGCGCAGCTTCAGGTAGATCTGGCTCGACAGCTCACGGTTTTCTTCGGCGTGAGTGGAGTGGAAGTTGTCGAAGTCCACCAGGAACTCGGCAAAGTCGGCGCTGTGTTCAGCCTGGACGTTGGCGATCAGTTGTTCCGGGGTGATGCCTTCCTTTTCCGCGCGCAACATGATGGCCGAACCGTGGGCGTCGTCGGCGCAGACATAAATGCATTGATTGCCGCGGTGCTTCTGGAAGCGCACCCACATATCGGTCTGGATGTATTCCAGCATGTGGCCAAGATGGATCGAACCATTGGCATAGGGCAGGGCGCTGGTAACGAGGATCTTGCGTGGCTCGGACATGGGGCTCGGCTACTTGATGAAACGGAGGTCGGCCACTATAAAGCGCTGGCGTATATTTTTCACCCTTCGGGCCTGTTTCCGAATGCATCGCCTCTGAAAAGAGTGGTGATGAGTTTGCTTGGTGCAGGTGGGCTTTTGTGGCGAGGGAGCTTGCTCCCGCTGGGTGGCGAAGCCGCCCCAACCCCTGTAACCCGGTTCCGACAGAAGGATCGCATCAACTTGATTACGACTGCTGCGCAGCCGAGCGGGAGCAAGCTCCCTCTCCACCAGGATGTGTTTGCCACAAATCATCGTGGGGCATGCCGTCTATGATGTAGAACGGTTAGGATACCCGCCTGATTTTCCAGTCTTGCTATCGGAGTTGCCCATGAGCGCCGTCAATCGCGCAGCGGTGGAAGCCGTCCTTCGCCAATACACCGACCCTTACCTGAACCTGGACCCGGTCAGCGCCGGGTGCGTTCGCAGCATCGACATTCAGGGTGATCGCGTCAGCGTCCAGCTGGAGCTGGGTTATGCCGCCGGCCTGTTCAAGAGTGGCTGGGCGCAGTTGCTGCAAATGGCCATTGAAGGGCTGGACGGCGTGACCATCGCTCGCGTCGAGATCACCAGTGTCATTGCCGCGCACAAGGCTCAAGCGCAAATCCCCGGGCTGGCCAACGTCAAGAACGTGGTGGCCGTGGCGTCCGGCAAGGGCGGTGTGGGTAAATCGACGACCGCCGCCAACCTGGCCCTGGCCCTGGCCCGGGAAGGCGCCAAGGTCGGGATTCTCGACGCGGATATCTACGGTCCGAGCCAAGGCATCATGTTCGGCATCCCTGAAGGCACCCGGCCCCAGGTCAAGGATCAGAAGTGGTTTATTCCGATCGAGTCCCATGGTGTCGAAGTCATGTCCATGGCGTTCCTGACCGATGACAACACGCCGATGGTCTGGCGCGGACCGATGGTGTCCGGCGCCTTGTTGCAACTGGTCACTCAAACCGCCTGGGGCGACCTGGATTACCTGGTCATCGACATGCCGCCAGGCACCGGCGACATCCAGCTGACCCTGGCGCAGAAAGTCCCGGTAGCCGGCGCGGTGATCGTTACCACGCCGCAAGACCTGGCATTGCTGGACGCACGCAAGGGCGTGGAGATGTTCCGCAAGGTCAACATTCCGGTGCTGGGCGTAGTGGAAAACATGGCAGTGCACATCTGCTCCAACTGCGGGCATGCCGAGCATCTGTTCGGTGAGGGCGGTGGTGTGAAGCTGGCCAACCAGTACGGCGTCGAGCTGCTGGCTTCGTTGCCGCTGGCGATGGCCATCCGCGAACAGGCCGACGGCGGCAAGCCAACGGTGATCGCCGAGCCCGACAGCCCGATTGCAATGGTTTACCAGGAACTGGCCCGCCATGTCGGCGCGCGGATCGTGTTGCAGGAAGCGGTATCGCCCGCGATGCCCAATATCACCATCAGCGACGATTAATTCGCTGAAGGAATGCAATCCCCTGTGGGAGCGAGCAAGCCCGCTCCCACATTTGTTTTGTGTCGGGATTTAGATCCGCAACCCGCCATCCAGCTCCAGAATCCGACCGCTGATGTAGTCGTTCTCGAAGATGTACGCCGCCGAATGGGCGATCTCTTCAGGCGTGCCCATGCGCTTGAGTGGAATCACTGACGTTATCTTCTCCAGCGCCTCAGGCTTCATGCTCAGCGTCATTTCTGTTTCGATAAAACCCGGTGCAATGCCTGCCACACGAATACCGTAGCGTGCCAATTCCTTCGCCCAGGTCACGGTCATCGCAGCGACACCGGCTTTGGCGGCGGAGTAGTTGGTCTGGCCGGCGTTGCCCGCACGGGAGATCGACGAGATATTAATGATCGTGCCGCTGTTGTTCAGCTCGATCATTTTGGCCGCGACTTCACGGGTGCACAGGAACACCCCCGTCAGATTGACGTCAATGACCGACTGCCACTGGGCCAGGCTCATCTTGGTCATCTCGCCGTCCTTGACCTTGATGAGCAAGCCATCGCGCAGGATCCCGGCGTTGTTGATCAGGCCATGGATCGCACCGAAGTCTTCGGCCACCTGGGCGACCATATGCGTCACTTGCTCTTCATTGGCGACATTGCACAGATAAGCGCGAGCCTCGACGCCTTTGGCCTTGCAAGCGGCGACGGTGTCGTCGAGCTTTTCCTGGTTCAGGTCCACCAGCGCCAGCTTCGCGCCTTTACCGGCGAAATACTCGGCCATGGAACGGCCTAAACCCTGGCAACCGCCCGTGATAATGATTACTTTGTCAGTGAGTTGCATTCGCATGCCCCAATAGCAGGTCAGAGGTGTGGTTTCCTTTTAGAGAGTAGCCTCTCGATCTGCACCTGATGCGGCCTGGCTGCACATGAGAACTGCCCCGATAGCGCTCTGGAACTTATCCCAGGCGCCTGTCCGTTTTTTTGACGGATTCTAATAAGGAGTCATAAATTGAGCGTTGAAGCGGCCAAGAATGCCCGAGAATTGCTTCTCAAGGAATACCGTGGAGTGCTCTCGACGCATTCCAAGGCGATGCCCGGTTTCCCGTTTGGCTCCGTGGTTCCGTACTGTCTGGACGCACAGGGCTGGCCGCTGATCCTTATCAGCCGTATCGCCCAGCACACCCACAACCTGCAGAAAGATCCAAAATGCTCACTGTTCGTGGGCGAGCGAGGGGCCGAAGACGTGCAAGCCGTTGGTCGCCTGACCTACCTCGCCGAAGCCGAAAAGCTCGAGGACGAGGCCGCCATCGACGCGGCGGCTGAGCGTTACTACCGCTATTTCCCTGATTCGCAGAGCTACCACAAGGCTCATGATTTCGATTTCTGGGTGCTCAAACCGGTACGCCACCGTTACATCGGCGGCTTCGGTGCGATTCACTGGGTCGATCAGTTAACGCTGGCCAACCCGTTCGCCGGAAAAGCCGAAGCGAGCATGGTCGAGCACATGAATGCCGATCACGCCAAAGCCATCGCCCATTACGTCGAACTGGCGGGGCTGCCGAAAACCGAGCCGGCGCAACTGGCGGGTATCGACACCGAAGGCATGCACCTGCGCATTGGCCAGGGGCTCTATTGGTTGCCGTTTCAAGCGCCGTGCAATACGCCGACACAAGTGCGCGAAGCCTTGGTTTTCCTGGCTCACGCCGAACATTGGCCAAAAAATGAAGGGGCCGACGCTTGAATTCACGAATTGGCGACGTCATCTAGGGGAGACTGGCAAGGCATTCTTGCGTTGAGGAACCATTTGATGCGCCCTTTTTTGTTGCTCTTTGTACTGTTTCCGGTGTTGGAGCTGTTCGTATTCGTCAAGGTCAGCGGGGCGATCGGGTTTTTCCCGGCCCTGCTGCTGGTCATTCTCGGCTCGATGCTCGGTGTGTTCGTGCTGCGTATCGCTGGTCTGGCAACCGCGTTGCGTGCCCGTGAAAGCCTGAACCGCGGCGAGTTGCCGGCCCAGACCATGCTCGAAGGCTTGATGCTGGCACTGGCGGGTGGTCTGTTGATCCTGCCGGGCTTCGTCACTGACGTGCTGGGTCTGATCATGTTGCTGCCGATCTCTCGTCGACTGCTGGCCAATAAAATGCGCCAGCGTGCCGAAGAGGCGGCAATCCGTCAGCGTGCCTTCGCCGACGACCTTCAGCCACGTGGCGGTCCTGCCCCGCGCGAGCCGTTGGGCCGTGAGCCCAACGTGATCGAAGGCGAATTTGAACACCGCGATACCAAGTAATCCATACCATTGGCACGGCACCTTCGGGTGCCGTGTTCGTTTGTGGGGCAACAACCTGAAAAAATTTGCGTCCTCGCCCTTGTAATAAGCTTGCGCGCCCTTATGTAACGGTCACCGCAAGGTTTCTGGCGAACACGCCAGACAGACTTCCGCGGTTCGCTTGACGAACCGCACCCGGCACCGCCGGATTTGTTAAACCCGCCGGGAATACACCGGCCGAAGAAAACCACAATTAGGAGAGATCGACAATGAAGCTTCGTCCTCTGCATGACCGCGTCGTCGTCCGTCGCAGCGAAGAAGAAAAGAAAACCGCTGGCGGCATCGTCCTGCCAGGTTCGGCTGCTGAAAAGCCAAACCAGGGTGAAGTCCTCGCTGTAGGCCCAGGCAAAGTGCTGGACAACGGTGAAGTGCGTGCACTGTCCGTAAAAGTGGGTGACAAGGTTGTGTTCGGTCCGTACTCCGGCAGCAACACTGTGAAAGTCGACGGCGAAGACCTTCTGGTAATTGGCGAGAGCGAAATCCTCGCCGTTGTCGAAGGCTGATTCCCCGCTCATTTTCCCGCTACTACAAAGTATTTAAGGAATATCGATCATGGCTGCTAAAGAAGTTAAGTTTGGCGATTCCGCCCGTAAGAAAATGCTCGCCGGTGTCAACGTCCTGGCTGACGCAGTAAAAGCGACCCTGGGCCCTAAAGGCCGTAACGTGATCATCGAGAAGAGCTTCGGCGCTCCGACCATCACCAAGGACGGCGTGTCCGTTGCCAAAGAAATCGAGCTGAAAGATCGCTTCGAAAACATGGGCGCGCAGCTGGTCAAAGACGTTGCCTCCCGTGCCAACGATGACGCAGGCGACGGCACCACCACCGCTACCGTTCTGGCTCAGTCGATCGTCAACGAAGGCCTGAAAGCCGTCGCTGCCGGCATGAACCCGATGGACCTGAAACGCGGCATCGACAAAGCGACCATCGCTATCGTCAAAGAGCTGAAAGCCCTGTCCAAGCCTTGCGCTGACACCAAGGCCATCGCTCAGGTCGGCACCATCTCGGCCAACTCCGACAGCTCCATCGGCGACATCATTGCCGAAGCCATGGAAAAAGTCGGTAAAGAAGGCGTGATCACCGTTGAAGAAGGCTCGGGCCTGGAAAACGAACTGTCGGTTGTTGAAGGCATGCAGTTCGACCGTGGCTACCTGTCCCCGTACTTCGTCAACAAGCCAGAGACCATGACCGCCGAGCTGGACGGTCCGCTGATCCTGCTGGTCGACAAAAAGATCTCCAACATCCGCGAAATGCTGCCAGTACTGGAAGCCGTTGCCAAAGCCGGCCGTCCACTGCTGATCGTTGCCGAAGACGTTGAAGGCGAAGCCCTGGCGACTCTGGTTGTGAACAACATGCGTGGCATCGTTAAAGTCGCAGCCGTCAAGGCTCCAGGCTTCGGCGACCGTCGCAAGGCCATGCTGCAGGACATCGCTGTTCTGACTGGCGGTACCGTTATCTCCGAAGAGATCGGTCTGAGCCTGGAAAGCACTACCCTGGAACACCTGGGTAATGCCAAGCGCGTGATCCTGTCCAAAGAAAACACCACCGTGATCGACGGTGCCGGCGTTGAGGCTGACATCCAGGCTCGCGTTCTGCAGATCCGTCAGCAAGTGGCTGATACTTCGTCCGACTACGACCGTGAAAAACTGCAAGAGCGTCTGGCCAAACTGTCCGGCGGCGTTGCAGTGATCAAGGTTGGCGCTGGTTCCGAAGTTGAAATGAAAGAGAAGAAAGCCCGCGTTGAAGACGCCCTGCACGCTACCCGTGCAGCCGTTGAAGAAGGCGTGGTACCTGGCGGCGGCGTGGCACTGGTTCGCGCTCTGCAGGCTATCTCCGAGCTCAAAGGCGACAACGATGACCAGAACGTTGGCATCCAGTTGCTGCGTCGCGCTGTTGAAGCGCCACTGCGTCAGATCGTTGCCAACTCCGGCGACGAGCCAAGCGTAGTCGTCGACAAGGTCAAGCAGGGTTCGGGTAACTACGGTTACAACGCTGCTACCGGCGAATACGGCGACATGATCGAAATGGGTATCCTGGACCCGGCAAAAGTGACTCGTTCGGCTCTGCAAGCGGCTTCGTCGATTGCCAGCCTGATGATCACCACCGAAGCCATGATCGCTGAGATCAAGGACGACGCTCCAGCTGGCGGCGGTATGCCAGACATGGGCGGTATGGGCGGCATGGGCGGCATGATGTAAGCCAGCCTTACCCCGTACATAAAAACCCCGTCTGCGAAAGCAGGCGGGGTTTTTTATTGCCGGGATACAACGGTCACATTTGGATCTGTGTATCAGGCGTTTACCGGTTTCGCCTTGGTTGCTCGTTCAGCCTTCGAGGCTGGGCGATAAAGAATGTAGTAATACGACCCCAGACAAATCAGCCAGCAGAAAATCGCCGTCCACACGTTGTGCGAGAAGAAGTGCGCTCCCTGCATCATCCGGCTGATGGAAAACACCGTGCCCAACGTGAAAGCGAACACAAACGCCTTGCGCGCCAGGCGCGGACGACGGTCACGCAGGACAAAAAACAGCGCAAACAGTGTGAAACCGGTCGCTGCATGCCCGCCGGGCCAGCAACGGCCCGGTTTATCGGTGTGCGGGCGAGGGCTGAGCAGTTCGCTATAGGTTTCGTGACCGCCAAACTGCTCCAGGCTCCACGGGCACTGGACGGCCGTCACTGCTTTGACTGGCGTGACAAAGGAGGTCGCCAGCGCCAGAGATAACACCAGGCAGCCCAGTTCCCGTTGGATCGGTTTGAGCCGGTCGATGAAAAAGGAGGCGATGAAACCGAGGATGGCCAACACCGAAAAGGCGATGACCACCTGCTTGGCGCGGTCATGCAGGATGTCTTCCAGGAAGTAACTGTGCCGCCCGATGAAATCCCCCGCGACCGGGTCATAGAACAGCTTGGCCAGGTCCATGTCCAAGGACGTCAGTTCGAGCAGCATCAGAATGATCGCCGCGATGACGGGAACGCCCAGGCACACCCAGAAATTCAGCGGGCGGGAGGCGGGGCGACCGGCAGTCGAAACCATGGCAATTCCTTGGTCAATGAAAGGTTCTGAACACGCAGCCGCGCGGAGTTTGAGCCTGTTCCTGTCGTCGACGTGTGAATCGATAGTGAAAAAGTCGTTAAAGGCGCCCCGGGTTTATAGGTTGAATATGCAACCGCACGCAGTCCTAGCCCTCAGCCACACTTGGCCTTAAGCTGCGCGGGCCAAGACGGCCGTTACTGTGTACGCAGGAGACACCCATGCGAATTCTATTGGTTGAAGACAACCGCGATATCCTGGCCAATCTGGCCGATTACCTGGGGCTCAAGGGTTATACCGTGGATTGCGCGCAGGACGGTTTGTCAGGCTTGCACCTGGCGGCCACCGAGCATTACGACTTGATCGTGCTCGACGTCATGCTGCCTGGCATCGACGGTTACACCCTGTGCAAACGTCTGCGTGAAGACGCGCGCCGCGACACGCCGGTGATCATGCTCACCGCTCGCGATCAATTGGACGACCGTCTGCAAGGGTTCAAATCCGGTGCCGATGACTACCTGATCAAACCCTTTGCGCTCTCTGAATTGGCAGCGCGCATCGAGGCGGTCATGCGCCGTGCCCAGGGTGGCGGTCGCCGCACCCTGCAGGTCGGCGATCTGATCTACGACCTCGATACCCTGGAAGTGACCCGCGAAGGGCGACTGCTGAAACTCAACCCGGTGGGCCTGAAGTTGCTGGCCGTGCTGATGCAAAAAAGTCCGCATGTACTGCGTCGCGAAATTCTCGAAGAGGCGCTGTGGGGGGATGATTGCCCGGACAGCGACAGCCTGCGCAGCCACGTTCATCAATTGCGCCAGGTGATCGACAAGCCGTTCGCCAAACCGTTGCTGCAAACCGTACACGGTGTGGGTTATCGCTTGGCCGAGGGCCGAGATGGAGTTTAAACAGAGCCTTGCTCAACGGATCATCATCGCCTTTGCGCTGATGAGCGCATTGGTCGCCGGCGCCTTCGCAATGGGCATTGTGGCGACCGTACACCTGGTGGAAGAAAAACTGATTTCGGCCGGTCTGGGCGGCGACTTGCAACGGCTGTTGCTGATGGACAGTGTCATGGACTGGAACCATCGTCCGGAGCCGGACCAGCTGTTCTATTTCAGCGGCGGGCCGGGCGACTTCGAGCTTCCCAAGGACCTGCGGCACCTGGGCCCGGGCTTTCACGAAGTGTTTCGCGAACAGCTGTCGTACCACGCGATGGTCGAAGTCGTCGATGGCCGACATTATGTGCTGTTGCAGGATCAGAGCGATTTCGAAGAGCGTGAGCGGGTGCTGTTTGCCGTGGTGCTGGTGGGCTTCGTCTTGAGTCTGGCGTTGGCGGTGTTTCTTGGCTGGGTACTGGCGCGCAAAGTGATGGCGCCCGTGGTGCGCCTGGCCCGTCAGGTCCGTCACCGTGATCAATTATTAGGTCTTGCGCCCCCGCTGGCGCCGGATTACGCCGCCGACGAGGTGGGCGAGTTGGCCGTGGCCTTCGACGCCACCCTCGGGCGCTTGCGCCAGGCGTTGACCCGCGAACGGTTGTTCACCAGTGACGTCAGCCACGAACTGCGCACGCCATTGATGGTGCTGGCCAGTTCCTGCGAGCTGCTGCTGGAAAACCCCGGTATCGATCAGCGTGGACGTGCACAGGTCCAGCGCATCGCCCGCGCTTGCGAAGAGATGCGCGAACTGGTGCAAACCTTCCTGATGTTGGCCCGCGCACAACGCGAAGACGCCAGCATGTCGCCCCAGCAGACCCTGAGCCAGGTCGCCGATGGACTGCTAAACCAGTGGCGCGAGCCGATCGAAGCCAAGGGGCTGGCGCTGATCTTTGAACCGGGTCATCCGGCCAACACGTGCTACAACGCAACCCTTTTGCATGCAGTCATGGGCAACTTGCTGCGTAACGCCCTGCATTACACCGAACGCGGATTCATCCGCCTGACGCTGACTGCCACGGGGTTCATGGTCGAGGACAGTGGCGTAGGCATTCCCGAGGAAAAGCGCGAGGCGATGTTCGAGCCGTTCGTGCGCGGCAACGAGAAGCGCGGTGAGGGCTTGGGGCTTGGGTTGTCACTGGTACAGCGCATCTGTGAAAACCAGGGGTGGACCGTCAGCCTGACGAACATGGAGCCCCATGGTTGTCGTTTTGAAGTGGAGCTGTGTCCGTCGCAGATGAATTGATCGGCCTGTTACACCGCCTTGGCCCGGGCGCTGTTGTTCGCACCCTGCAAAACCTCGAAATGATTTGAGGTTTTACATGACGTTTTTTTCACAAAGGAATGACCTGTCGCTGACACGGCGCTACCTATCGTGAATGCCATCAGCAGCTCTGGAGACCTTGGTGATGGCTGGCCCGATCAAACTGGATTTTTCCGAAAAGTACGACGACCAACACGCTCAACGATACCTGCGTAAACACCAGGATGGCCTTGGTCGCCGGCTGTCACACTGGCGTGACGAGCAACTGGCGCGCAAGGCGCTGGCGGCGGTCGGTGAGCCGGGGCTGATCCTCGATCTGCCCTGCGGTGCGGGGCGTTTCTGGCCATTGCTGGCGGAAAAAACCAATCGTGCGATCATTGGCGCCGACAACTCCGAATCCATGCTCAAGGTTGCCATGCAGGCGCAACCTGCCGAAGTGGTGAAACGGGTACAACCCTTGCACACTTCTGCATTCGACATCGCCTTGCCTGATAACGCCGTCGACAGCATTTTCTGCATGCGTTTGCTCCATCACATCGGTGAAGCCGAGCATCGACTGGCCATATTGCGTGAATTCGAGCGCGTCACGCGCGATAGCGTGGTCCTTTCCCTGTGGGTGGACGGCAATTTCAAAGCGTGGAAACGCAAACGCGCCGAGAAAGCACGTGGGCAGGAGGGTTACCAAAATCGATTTGTGTTACCGGCTGCTACGGTTGAAAAGGAATTTGAGCAGGCGGGTTTTCGCATCCAGGAACAACTGGACTTTTTACCGCTCTATGCGATGTGGCGGGTCTACGTATTACGCAAGAGGTAACAAAATGGCAGTGCAATGTGCAGCAGAAACGGACGTCGCTCCTCAGGACCGCTTCGACTATTTCTGGAATCAGCGCGGTGAATGGGTAGAAGAACCCAACGTCCGTCGCGGCGGAGAAAGCGGCGTGCAGCGCGTCATGAGCAGCAATGGCCAGTTGCTTTACGTTAAACGTCAGACCGGGCATATCCATCGCAGCTTGCTGCACCCATTCGGTCGGCCGACGGTGCTGCGCGAGCGCGATGCACTTATCGGCCTGGGCCTGCTCGACGTTCGCGTTCCGGAAATCGTGTTCTGCGGTGCACAGCGCGATCCGGTGCATAAATGGCGCGCCTTGCTGGTCACCAAGGCGCTGGACGGCTTCGAGGAAATCGAGCACTGGTACGCTGGCGGTGGTCGCGAGCGTCATGGCGAGGTCGTGCATGATCGAGTGTTGAAGGAACTGGCCGAGAACCTGGCCCGGATGCACAAGGGCCGCTGGCAGCACAGCTGCCTCTACATCAAGCACGTATTCGTGCGCGTCACCGGCGAAGGCGAGGCTGCCAATATTGAAGTGGCCTTGATCGATCTGGAGAAATGTCGGCAGCGTTTTACCGCCCGGCAAGCGGCTTCTCATGACATGAAGCAACTGCGTCGCCACTCGTCGTTCGGCACGACGGACTGGCAAAAACTCGTCTACTTTTACAAGACGGCGTTTGGCAGCGCTATCAAGGGTTTATAGCAATGAAACTCGAAATTGCACGAGGTGTATTTTTAATAGGAGCCTTGGCAGTTGCTTCACTGGCGGTGGCGGCATGGGAGCAGCCCCGCACGCAAGTCCTCAGTTCAATGAATGGCGACGCGCATTGTCCGTTGCCACGCGTTGCGAAGGCACCCGTGGCATCTCAACCCGATCATGACTTATTGCTGTTCATGTTCGGACTTTCTCAAGGATTGAGGCCACAAAGTTGAACAGATTGAAGCCCAAGTAAAAGGCCTCGCAAATGCGAGGCCTTTTTTGTTCCCACCTACAGAGCGCCGATCGTTCCCATGCTCTGCGTGGGAATGCAGCCCGGGACGCTCTGCGTCCCTTCCAAAGCCGAACGCAGAGCGTCCGTAGAGGCATTCCCACGCAGAGCGTGGGAACGATCTTAGCGTGAGGGTTTATCGGGTTTTGCCAAAAACGTGTACACGCACGGCAACACAAACAAGGTAAACAACGTCCCGATCGACATCCCCGTGGCGATCACCATGCCGATGTCGAACCGACTGACGGCGCCCGCCCCCGTGGCGATGATCAACGGCACCATACCGAACACCATCGCCGCGGTGGTCATCAACACCGGGCGCAAACGAATGGCCGCCGCTTCTTCCACGGCTTCGCGCGGTGTCAGGCCTTTGTCCTTGCGTAACTGGTTGGCAAATTCGACGATCAGGATTCCGTGCTTGCTGATCAGCCCGATCAACGTCACCAGGCCTACCTGGGTGTAGATGTTCATGCTCGACCAGCCCAAGAACAGCGGGATCAACGCGCCACAGATTGATAGCGGCACGGTCACCAGAATCACCAGCGGATCGCGGAAGCTTTCGAACTGGGCCGCCAGTACCAGGAAAATGATCGCCAGCGCCAGGGCGAAGGTGACCCACAGCGCACTGCCTTCCTGGACGTATTGCCGTGATGCGCCGGCATAGTCGAAGGCGTAACCCACCGGCGCTTCTTCCCGAGCGATCTGGCGCACGGTGTCGATGGCTTCACCCATGCTGACCAGCGGCACCCCGGACAGGATCGCCGAGTTGAGTTGCTGGAACTGGTTCAACTGCCGTGGCCGCGCCCGGTCGGTCACGGTGATCAGGGTCGACAGCGCCAGCAGTTCGCCCTGGGTGTTCTTGACGTAATAATTGTTCAGCCAGTCGGGGTTATCCCGGAAGGGCCGTTCGACCTGTGCGATGACTTTGTAGCTGCGACCTTCAATGGTGAAACGGTTGATCTCCGCCTCACCCAGCAATGTCGCGAGCGTCCCGCCCAGGTCCTGCATGGAAACACCCATCTGTGCGGCCTTGGCGCGATCGATATCCACCACCACTTCAGGTTTGTCGAACGCCAGGTCAACATCGACGAAGGCGAACTTGCCGGATTCCATTGCCCGCTTTTTCACCCGGTCGGTCACTTGCAGCAGCGACTCGTAATCGTTGGCGGAGTTGATGACGAACTGAAACGGCAGCCCTTCACCGGTACCGGGCAGGGAGGGCAGGTTGAAGCCGAAGATTTGCAATCCGGCAATGCTCTCCAGTTTGGCCTGTACCTCGGGCAGGATCTGCATTTGAGTGCGGCTGCGTTCATTCCACGGTTTGAGCAGGAAGCCGCCGATCCCCGATTGCACGCCGTTGAAGCCATTGATCTGGAACGACGAGTAGTACTCGGGAAACGTCTTGAAGATGGTGACGAACTCGTCGGTGTAGGCGCTCAGGTAGTCGAGGTTGGCCGGTTGCGGGGCGTTGGCCATCATGAAAATGATGCCTTGGTCCTCGTCCGGCGCCAGCTCCGACTTGGTGAACTTGAGCAGCACCGGAATCAGGCACAGCACGATCACCGCGAATACCAGCACCACCGGCCGGGTATTGAGCGTGCCGTGGAGCATGCTTTGATAGCGGCGCTTGAGGCTTTCGAAAATCAGGTCCAGGCGATGGGCCAGGCCACTGGGATTTTCGTCGTGACGCAGCAGGAAGGCACACATCATCGGCGATAGGGTCAGGGCGACGATGCCGGAGATCACCACCGCGCCGGCCAGGGTCAGGGCGAACTCCTTGAACAGCGCCCCCGTGAGCCCCGTCAGGAAGCCGATCGGCGCATAGACCGCCGCCAGGGTGATGGTCATCGAGACCACCGGCATGGCGATTTCCCGGGCGCCTTCGATGGCCGCATCCAGCGGCGTCTTGCCTTCTTCGATGTGCCGGTGGATGTTTTCCACCACCACAATGGCGTCGTCCACCACCAGGCCGATGGCCAACACCATCGCCAACAACGTCAGCAGATTGATCGAGTAGCCCATCATCTGCATGAAGAACATCACGCCGATCATCGACAACGGGATGGTGACTACCGGGATCACCACCGAACGCAGGGCGCCGAGGAACAGGAACACCACCACGATCACGATCAGCACCGCTTCAAACAGGGTTTTCACCACTTCGTCGATCGAGGCCTGGATGAACAGCGTGGCGTCGTAGGCGATTTCACCTTTGAGGTTCGGCGGCAACTGGGCTTCCAGGTCCGGCATGATCTTGCGCACTTCCTTGATCACGTCCAGCGGGTTGGCGCCGGGTGTGGCCTTGATGCCGATGTACACCGAAGGAGTGCCGCCGAAAGAACTGATCGAGTCATAGTTTTCCGCGCCCATTTCAACCCGCGCCACATCGCTGAGCAGCACGCGACTGTCGCCTTCGACCTTGAGCGGAATCGCGGCAAAGGCTTCGGCGGATTTGAGCTCGGTATTGGCGTTAATGCTGGTGACGACGTACTCGCCTTTCACTTCGCCGGCGGCGGAGAGGAAGTTGTATTTGCGCACTGCATCGGTGACGTCGCTGGCACTCAGGCCGAAACCGGCCAGCTTGACCGGGTCCAGCCACAGGCGCATGGCAAATACCTGGTTGCCGAGAATCTCGGCTTCGGCCATGCCCGGCAGGGTCGCCAGTTTCGGCTGGATCACCCGCGACAGGTAGTCGGTAATCTGCGGGTTGCTCAGTTCCTTGCTGAAGAAGCTGATGTACATCAGTGCCGAGGCGTCGGCGGCTTCCTTGCTCAGTACCGGGTCTTCGGCGTCCTGAGGCAGTTGGTTCTTCACCTCGTTGGCTTTGGCCAGCAGTTCGGTGAACAAGCGGTCGCTGTTGGAGCCGATGCGCGCGTAGATCGAGATCACCGAGAAGTTCTGGCGACTGACCGAGGTCATGTAGTCGATACCTTCGGCACTGGCCAGACTTTGCTGCATCGGTTGGGTGATGTAGCCCTGGATGGTTTCGGCGTTGGCCCCAGGGTAAGCGGTGGTCACCGTGATCAGGGCGTTTTCCATTTGTGGATATTGGCGCAGCGGCAACTTGCTCCAGGCCTGGAAGCCCAGCAGCACAATCAACAGGCTGACCACGGTGGCGAGCACCGGGCGGCGGATGAACGGGTCGGTAAAAGCCATGGGGGTTCCTTGATCAGTCCGCGGGCGGCGGGCTGTTCTTCTCGGCTAAGGTCTTGTCGTCGCTGATCGCAATGTGTGCGCCGTGGTCCAGTTTGATCTGGCCGGCGGTGACCACTTTTTCGCCGTTCTGCACACCCTTGGTGATCATCACTTGCCCATCGCGGCGCTCGCCGGTTTCGATGAAACGCCGTTCGGCGATCAGGATCGGTTGGCCCTTGTCGTCTTTTTCCAGGCTGCCGTCTTCGGCTTTTTTCTGCGCGACGACATAGACCGAGTTGCCGTACAGCGTGTAAGTGATCGCGCTTTCCGGCACGACAATCCGCGGCTGCGGGTCGGGTAACAACACTTGCAGGCTGGCGAACATTCCCGGCAGCAGTTTGCCGTCGGGGTTGGCCAGGGTCGCGCGGACCTGGACGTTGCGCGTGCTGTTTTCGACTTTCGGGTTGATCGCACTGATAGTGCCGGGGAAGGTTTGTGTCGGATAGGCCGCGACCACGATCTGCACTGGTTGGCCGAGGGCGATCTTCGGTACCGACTGCTCGGGGACGAAGAAGTCTACATAAAGGCTGCTGAGGTCTTGCAGGGTGGCAATCATGGTGCCGCTGGCGAGATAGTCACCGATGTCCACCTGACGAATACCGATGGTCCCGCTGAACGGTGCGAGCAAGCGTTTTTTGGCCAGCGCCGCCTTGAGCTGATTCACCGTGGCCTGGCTCTTTTTCAACACCGCAGAGAGCCGGTCGAATTCACCTTTGGAAATGGCTTGGCTGCCCACCAATTGGCTGCCGCGACCGTAATCGAGCTGCGCCAGGCCCAGGTCGGCTTGAGCGGTTTCGAGCAGGGCGGTTTCTACCACGCTATCCAGCCGAAGCAGTGGTTGGCCGACCTTGACCTTCTGACCTGACTCGAACTGCAAATCGATGACAGTGCCGTCGGTCTCCAGGCTCAGGTCCACGCCTTGCAGCGCCTTGAGCGTGCCGACGGTGGGCAGGCGGGCTTGCCACGGCCGTTCGGTGGCAGTGGCCACGGCGACACTGATCGCTGGTTTTGGCGCAGCGAAGCCCTGAATCATCGTATAGATGGAGAAGGCTTTGTAACCGGCCAGGACCAGCACGATCAGCAAAACAACACCCAACATGATCAGCATGCGGCGACGCAGCATATTTCCACTTCCTTGGAGAAAATCAGGTGACTCAGTCGGGCACATTACTCCGAGTGTGCAGGGGATTCCAACTGGCAGAACTTACAGGAAGGCTTCACCCCGACCTGTAGCAGCTGGCGCAGCCTGCGTTCGGCGGCGCAGCAGTCGTGATATCAGACACCGCGGTGTGTCAGGCAAACCACGGTGTCGGGATTTGCGACGGCTTCGCCGCCGAACGCAGGCTTCGCCAGCTGCTACAAAGGACCGTGTTTAGATGAGGTGTAGGTGGTTGTCCCAGAGCCCTGCCGGTAGGTCGAGGGGTTTAGCCACAAAGTTCGTCTGGCGGCAGTCGTAGAACCGGCAGCGTCCTTGACCGGAGGTCACGACAAAACCATCGGCTACCGCGCCGACCCCGGCACAATCGGGAAGTGGCGCGTCCAGGCGCACTTCACCGCTGTCCAGGTCCCAGATGAAAAAGCGGTTGCCCCGTGGCGCGGTCAACGCCACCAGGCGCAGCTCGCTGTGCACCGCGACACTGGCGGTGTAATGCCCCATGGCCTGCAACTGATGCTCAGGCACCGGGAAGGCCACGAACGGCTGGCCGGGACGCTTGATGGCCAGCAGCTCCGACGACTCGTGAGACGGCCCCATGAACTGCTGACCGGCGACGATGGTGCCGTCGCTGGCAATCCCCAAATGACGCACGCTGTTCATCGGCTGGGCCAGGGTTTCCTTGCTCAGCAGGGTGCCGTCCCGTTGCATCAGCACCAGGCTCGGTTCCATGGCGTTGAGGTTCATCTCGACGCGGCTTTCGGCCTCGGTGCGAATGCCGCCGTTGGCCACCACCAGGGTTTCACCATCGGGCATCCACGACACCTGATGCGGGCCGACGCCGTGAGTGGAAATCTCGCCGCTGTGCACCAGCCGCTCGCCTTCGAACTTATACACACCGAGCAAGCCGCGACCCGGATCGGAGGTGTCGTTCTCGGTGGCGTACAGCCAGTCGCCGCTCTGGTGAATCACCGCATGCCCGTAGAAATGCCGATTGGGCTGCGAGGTCACCGTTTGCAGCAGCGTGCCGTCGCGCAGGTCGATCAGGTAACTTTCGGTGCCGGGACGACGGGCGACGAACAGCGCAATCGGCAACGTCGGGTGGTTGATGATGTCGTGGCAGCGCTGGCCGACCTGGGTGGCAAACACCCGGGTGCCGTCCAGCCGGTAACCGACGGCATAGTGCTTGCCGTCGGTATCGTCCCGCGCCGAGAGCAGCAGCGGGCTTTTGTCCTTCTGCTTGAACAGCGTCCAGCCGCCCAGTGTCACCGCACCGAGCAGCAAACTACCTAACGTCAGAGCCTGGCGTCGCAGCATGGCACTTGCCCTCATCAGTCACCGTCGTTGGCGTTGAAGCCCAGCTGGATGCCCAGCGCCTTGGCCAGTTCGCCTTCGTGCAGGCGGTGGACGGCGTTGAGGCTGTCGTAGATGTCGTTGAGTTGCTGGCGACCGGCATCGTCGTTGAGCATCTCGGTCAGCGAGCGCTGGTTGCTGGCGAACAGTTTCAGGGACGCGGCGTAAGCGGCGTCGATCTTGTCGGCCAATGGTTTCTGCTCGTTCGGCAACAGACCGCGCAGGCCTTTGTTGTCGACGCCTTCCCACACCGTTTTGGCGGCGGCGAGGCTGGCTTCCAAGCCGCTCAGGGACGACTGGCTGCGCCATGCATCGGCCTGGAACGGTTGCGGCACCCCCTTGGTCTGACGGCCCATCGGCGTGCCGAGTTTTTTCTTCAGGCTGTCGAGGGCGGTGACTTGCACACGCAGCAGATCGGCGATGGCTTCGTGGGAATCGGCGTAACGCTGGTTCGGGAATTTGCTCATCTGCGCGAGCATGCCGTCGGTGTTGTTCCAGCTCTTCAGGATTTCTTCGGCCAGTTGTTTCTGCCGCTCGCCAATCGCGATCAGCAGTGGGCAGTACTTGGCTTTCTGTTCAGCGTTGGCCACATCAGGCTTGCTGTCGAACAGGATGTATTCGTAGGCGGAAAGGCCTTGAACCACAACGCTCGATTTGGCCAGGGCGGCGGCGTCGATCTGCGGCTGTGCGCTGACCAGTTGCTCGACCTGACGGCCGACGAGGTTTTTCTTGTCCGGCCAGAACTGTACCTGCCAGGCGCGATTGCCTTCGGCCAGCGGACCGATCAGCAACGGTTGCAGCTCGGCCCAGGCTTTCTGTGCATGCAGGAAGTCGGCGCGGGCGGTGTCGAGGTTTTCCTTGCCTTCGCAGTAGGCCAGGGCGCTGACGGCCAATTGGCGGTCGGCTTCAACCCAGCGCGTGTAGGTCGGCAGGATCACCGACTTGGCGATGGCGGCTGACGTAACGGCCTGCGGATCCTGCGGCGAACAGGCGCCCAAGGCGAGCGCGGCGAGGCTGGTGAACAACAATTTGGGACGAAACATGTCGGGCTCCCGCTATGGAATACGTATTAAAGGGAATTCAAGAACGCCAGCAACGCAGCGCGCTGCTCGGCATTGAAAGACAACACCTGTTGCTGCGCCGCTGTGGCTTCGCCGCCATGCCAAAGCACGGCTTCGAGCAGATTGCGGGCGCGGCCATCGTGCAGAAACCGGGTGTGGCCACTGACCGCTTGCGTCAGGCCGATGCCCCACAACGGCGGGGTGCGCCAGTCGCGGCCACTGGCCTGGAATTCGCTTCGGTGGTCGGCCAGGCCGTCGCCCATGTCATGCAGCAGCAGGTCGCTGTAAGGGCGAATCACTTGATTGGCCAGTTCAGGTTCTGCGGCATTGGCGGCAGTGGTGTATTTCGGCGTGTGGCAGGACTGGCATCCGGCCTGGAAAAACAGAGTTTTGCCGGCCAGCACCTCGGGGGCGCTGACATCACGGCGGGCCGGGACGGCGAGGTTACGGCTGTAGAACAGCACCAGACGCAGGATGTTGTCGCTGACTTCCGGCTCGCCATCGGCGCCATTGCCGTTGGGCGCCTGCTTGCAAGCGGTTTGCGCGTCGGTGCAGTCATCGACGGGGCGCAGACGGGTTGTGAGGCCCATATCGCCGGAGAACGCATGAACGTTCTGTTGATTAAGGTTGGGTTGGCCGGCCTTCCAGCCGAATCGCCCGAGAACGGTTTTTTGTTGCGCGTCATCCCAGACGCGGTTCGGGCGTCCGGCGATCCCGTTTTTGTCTTTTGCCTGAGCCTCGGCGTTGGCCAGGATCGCCTCGTCGGGGATCGCTTCGAGCAGGCCCAGGCCAATCATCGGCGGTGCGACCCTGGCCGAGAAACGCGTGTCAGGGTGCATCGGGCCGTAGCCGAGCTGGGTGATCTGCAACGTCGGCTTGCGCAACTCGACTTCGGTGCCGTCCTTGAAGCGAACCGGAACGGGCGTGTAATCGACGCGCACTTTGCCTTCCGGCACGACACCCGGCACGGACATGTCCTGCAATTGTCCGCCGTAGACCGGCTCCGGGACTACACCGAGTTGCTCGATCACTTTGGCATACGCTGGCGTATCGGGAATCGACAGGCGAACCAGCATCGACACGGCGTTCTGTGCATCAGGCGTGGGCGGATGACCGCGGCCGTCCTTGATGTGGCAGTTCTGGCAAGCGTTGGTGTTGAACAGCGGGCCAAGGCCATCCCGGGCGGTGGTGGTCGACGGGGCGATCACCCAGGGATTTCGGAAAAAGCTGTTGCCGACACTGAAATCCACGCGCCGTGACGGCGGCAGGTTGGCGGACGGCAGGGAAAATGCGTTCTGATCGGTCTTGCGCACGGTTGCGCTGCCACCGGACCGGGCTTCACCGGGTTCGGCCTCGGTAAAACGCGGGACGTCATCGCAGGCACTCAGGCCCAGGGCCAGCAACAGTGCGGACAAGCGAAGAGGCAGCGAGGGCATCAGACATCCTGCAAGACGAGCAAAACAAGGGCGCAAAGTCTAACAGGGCAGGGGAGATTGAATAAGAGGAATTATCGTTTGGTTGATGTAGCGCACTGATCGTTCCCACGCTCTGCGTGGGAATGCCTCAACGGACGCTCCGCGTTCGGCTCTGGATGGGACGCGGAGCGTCCCGGGCTGCATTCCCACGCAGAGCGTGGGAACGATCGGCACTCAAAAATCAGGTATGAAAAAGGCGACCCGAGGGTCGCCTTTTTATTCAGCGTTGATCAGAACTCGTGATCAGCATTGTCCGGGTTCAGGTCACTGATGCCCAGTTTGCCTGCCGCGGCTTCGATCGAACCGGTCTGCTTGACCAGGGAAGCGATAGCGTCACGGACGATCTGGTTGCCAGCGGTGTTGCCGGCGGCGATCAACTGATCGTAGTGCTCACCCTTGTTGGCGTGATCGACAATGACCTGCATCTTGGCTTCGGTCGCAGCCAGGTCGGCTTTCAGCGCGGTGTCGGCAGCCGGGTCAGCCTTGGCTACCAGGGACGACAGGCTGGCGCCAGTCATTTTGGTGCCGTCGACGCGGGTGTATTCGCCCAGGTACACGTTACGAATGCCTTTGGCATCGTAGAACTGCGAATTGTGGGTGTTGTCGCTGAAGCAGTCGTGTTCGTCTTCCGGCGAGTTGGCTTCCAGGGAAACCTTCATGCGCTCGCCCGCCAGTTCGCCCAGGGACAGGCTGCCCATGCCGAACAGCATTTTGCGCAGGCCGGATTCAGCTGGCTCGGCTTCCAGGGTGGCGCGGTAGTTGTCGGCCACTTTAGGCTTCCAGTTACCGACCATTTCTTCCAGGTCGCTGACCAGCAGTTGGGTCACGGACTTCAGGTAAGCGCGGCGACGATCGTTATGCCCGCCGGTTGCGCCTTTGCCTTCCAGGTAGTCGGAAGCTGGACGGTTGCCAGCGCCAGGGCCGGTGCCGTTCAGGTCCTGGCCCCAGAGCAGGAATTCGATGGCGTGGTAGCCGGTGGCAACGTTGGCCTCGGAACCGCCGAGCTCGTTCAGGCTCGCGAGTTTTGCCGGGGTAATGTCTTTCACGTCGATCTTGTCTTCGCCGACCTGAACCTGGGTGTTGGCGATGATGTTGGCCGTGGCGCCCGGGTTACCCAGTGCGTGCTCGTAGGATTTGTCGACGTAGTCGATCAGGCCTTCGTCCAGTGGCCAGGCGTTCACCTGACCTTCCCAGTCGTCGATGATGGTATTGCCGAAGCGGAACACTTCGCTCTGCAGGTAAGGAACGCGGGCAGCGATCCAGGCAGCCTTGGCCGCTTTCAGGGTGTCGGCGTTCGGCTTGGCGAGGAAGGCGTCGACGGCGGATTGCAGGGTTTTCGCGGTAGATTCGGCATCGCTGTAGACGGCGAAGACGATGTCGGCGTAATGCGCGACAACGGCTTTGGCGGCGGCTTCGTCGACTTTGCTGACAGCGGCGGGTGCAACAGCCGGGGCCGTGGTGCTGGCGGCCGGCGCAGCGACAGCTTTGTCTTTGCCTTCGCCACAACCGGCGAGGGAAATAGCGATGGCCAACAGACTGGCGGTAGCCAGAGGCATACGAATCATGGCGAACATCCTGCTTCGAGAGGGGGTTGAAGGCGCAGCAAACGCGCAAAACTGCGACATAATGCAAATCTTTCGCATTATCTGTAAAGGGTTGTACCTGGAAATATTTCTTATTCAGGGGGGAGTTGTGTCGTGGATCAAGAGAACGCAGCCTCGTTTCACTCGACAGCTGCTACAGAGTGAAACGAGGCTGCGTTCTTTTGATCTTCTACAAAATAGCCGCGTTACTGCGCTGGGCCTGTTTCAGATATGCACTCAATTCCCGCGCCGGCAGCGGCTTGCTATAGAGATAGCCCTGACCTTCGTGACAGCCCTCGGAAATGATGTAGGCCTCTTGCTCGGGGGTTTCCACGCCCTCGGCAATCACCTGCATGCCCAGGCTCTTGCCCAACTGGATGATGGCCCGAACGATGGTCGCGTCGTCGTCGTCATCGAGCAGGTCCTGAACGAAGCTCTTGTCGATCTTGATCTTGTCCAGCGGCAGGCTTTTCAGATAGCTCAATGACGAATAACCGGTGCCGAAATCGTCGATCGCGATCAGCGCACCGGAGCGGCGCAGGCTCAGCAGATGCTGGGCGGCCGTGCTGATGTCTTCCATCAGGCCGGTTTCGGTGACTTCCAGCTCCAGGCTGCGCGGTGGCAGGCGATACATCTGCAGCAGGTTGTTGACCACCCGTGGCAACTCGGCGTGGTGCAGCTGCACCGTGGACAGATTCACCGCCATGCGCAGGTCGACGAAACCCTGGTCATGCCAGTCGCGCAGTTGCTTGCACGCCTGATCCAGCACCCATTCGCCGATGGCGATGATGGTGCCGTTTTGCTCGGCCAAAGGGATGAACAAGTCCGGTGGAACCAGCCCGTGCTCGGGATGCTGCCAGCGAATCAGCGCCTCGACACCCACCACCCGGTGATCGCGATAGCTGATCTGCGGCTGGTAGACGAGGTAGAACTGGCCACGGACCAAGGCGTCGCGCAGGTCTTTTTCCAGCTCGCGACGGCGGCGCATCTCGGTGTCGACGCTGGCGATATAGAACTGATAACGGTTGCGTGAGCGAGTCTTGGCCAGGGTCATGGTCTGCTCGGCTTTTTGCAGCAGTTTCTCGGTGCTGTCACCGTCCTCGGGGAACAGGGTGATGCCGATGGTGGCGCGCAGGCGAATCTCCTGATGATCGAGGGCAAATGCCGCTTCCAGGTCATCGAGAATGCTTTGGGCCAGTTCGGCCGCTTCGTAGGGTTGTTCGATGTCGGCCTGAACCAGGGCGAACTGGTCGCCGCCGAGGCGGGCGAGGGCGCCAAGGCGTCCGCTGTGCGCTCGCAGCCGATCGGCCAGGGCCAGCAGCAGTTGGTCGCCGGTCTGGTAGCTGAATTGTTCGTTGATGCCCTTGAAGTCGTCCAGGCCAACCACCAATACCGCGACGCGACGCTGCAACTTGCCGGCGTCTACCAGGATTTTGTCCAGTTGCTGCTGTAGTTGCTGGCGGTTCGGCAGACCAGTGAGGAAGTCGTACTGGGCCATGCGAAGCAGGCTGTTTTCCGCTTCGTGACGCAAATGGGTGTTGCGCTCGATGGACTCGAGCAACTGGTTGGCGGTGTTGATCCAGATCCCCAATTCGTTCTTTTCATGCCCCTTGAGCAGCGGGATCTTGTGTTCGCTGGGGCGATCCGGATTGATTTCCGTGAGGTGTTCGATGATCCGCGACAGCGGCTTGGTCAGCAGCCAGTGATAGACCAGGTACAGCACCAGCCCCATGGCCATCGCACGCAACACGCCGGAGATGAAGATGATCACCGAATTGACGATGAAGCCCTGGCCATAGGTGGCGGTGTCGAGGGTGATGTTCAAGTCGCCGTAATACTCGCTGTAAGGACCGCGACCCACCAGTTGAGTGGTGAAGGTGCGTTCCTTGCCGAGGATCAGGTCGGTCAGCCAGCGACTGTCGGAGTGCTGCAGCTCGCGAGACTTTTGCGCGAGCATGGCTTCGTTGGGATGGCCGATGGAGGCCTTGCGCACAGCGTCGTCCTGAAACAGGCCTTCGATCACTTGCATACCCATTTCCCGGTCCAGGCTGTAGACGGCCTGTGTCGAGGGGTCGCGGAACATGTCGAGGATGCGCTGGGCATCGCTGGCCACGGCCTGGCGCGTTTTGTAGGCATCGAAAACGATCTGCGCGCAGCTCAAGACCACGCCTACGATCAATGCCGAAAGGAGCACGACCCGGAGCAACTTCACCGACAAGCTGTTCTTGAGTTCCAGCTTCAAAGAGTCATTCCTTGTTCCGTGCGGGTAGCGTCAAGTTGCCATGAGTATTGGCAATCCGGTGATGGCAGTCAAAGGGACAATCAATCCCATGGGGTTTTGTTTGTAGCTTGGCTGAAATGCTGTGGTTAGGAGTGTTTGGCTATTCGTACTGTGTCGGTTGTCGGGGGCTTCAACTTGAGGGGGCTCGGGACATATTTTCCGTTTGGTTGATGTTAGACGGCTGTGGCGTTGGGGCAAGGGGCTGAAGTCTGGTTTCATTGTGGGAAATCGGCCTGGTTTTTGCGGATGTGCCTGTTGAGTGGTGAGGAGCGAAAGGCGTACGCCGATCCCCCTGTGGGAGCGGGCTTGCTCGCGATGGCGGCCGCACAGGCAACGGATGCGTCCGTTTAAATAACGGTAAAAAACCAGACCTTTCCCACGAGGTTTTCAGGTTGCCCGTAGGAAGCGGGTTCAATAACCTTTTGGCTGTCGCTGAAAACTCAGCGATCGGGTGTGAGAACTCGGCAAGTCATAGTCATCCAGCGTCAGTATCCGCATAATTGCCGCCAGTTTATTTGCTGCATATGCGTTATGGCGGCTGTGTGCGGGCAGACTTCGGTCTGGCCGGGTGTCTATGACCGGTTTCTCACCTCGCACATAGCTGCCACCTCTTCGTCGCGTGAGAAACGGCGAGGGAATGGCACCCCACGTCATAGGCATTCCCTTGGATAAGTTAATCCCCGATCCCCCCTTCAACACCACCCAATCCAATAATCCCAGAACCATCTTCATGATCGCCCCCGACATGGACACCGAATCCCTCCTGGCCCACGCCTGTGAGTCATTGGCCTCGGCAAGTGTTCTGGCCAGCGATTTCGCCACCAACCTGAGCGGCTCCCAGCGCAGTACAGCGTTGGCCATTGCGCAGATCGTCATGTTGGCGGACTTAGCCGTTAATCGGGCTTTGGATATCGTCGACCCCCAGGACTAGGCGTTCAGTCAGTTCTACCGCGTCATCGTTCATCGCGAGCAGGCTCGCTCCCACAGTGGATTGGGGGTTCTCGTAAGCCCCCGTCGCCCCCTGTGGGAGTGAGCCTGCTCGCGATGATGGCGGCACAGTCAACATTGATGCTGCCGGACGGACCGCTATCGTGAGCCTGCTTGCGAAGGCGGCCGGACAATCGATACATTCTTCATGGATGTACCCGCTTTCTGGACTTTCCACCGCCCATAAAAAAACCCGACCTAAGCCGGGTTTTTTTGACTGGCGTCGATCTTAAGCGGTGAAGGTTTTGCCTTCGAACTGCTCAGCCACGAATTTCCAGTTGACCAGGTTCCAGAACGCTTCGACGTATTTTGGACGAAGGTTGCGGTAGTCGATGTAGTAAGCGTGTTCCCAGACGTCGCAGGTCAGCAGCGGGGTATCGCCGTTGGTCAGCGGGTTGCCGGCGCCGATGGTGCTGGCCAGGGCCAGGGAACCGTCAGCCTTCTTCACCAGCCAGCCCCAGCCGGAACCGAAGGTGCCGATGGAAGTCTTGCTGAATTCTTCCTTGAACTTGTCGAACGAACCGAAGGCTGCGTTGATCGCGTCGCTCAATGCGCCGGTTGGTTGACCGCCGGCGTTTGGTGCCAGGCAGTTCCAGTAGAAAGTGTGGTTCCAGACTTGAGCGGCGTTGTTGAAGATGCCACCCGAGGAAGATTTGACGATTTCTTCCAGAGTCTTGCCTTCGAACTCGGTGCCTGGCACCAGGTTGTTCAGGTTCACGACATAGGTGTTGTGGTGCTTGTCGTGGTGGTATTCCAGAGTTTCCTTGGAAATGTGCGGCTGCAGGGCATCGTGTGCGTAAGGCAGCGGCGGCAATTCGAAAGCCATGATGATTCTCCTAATCAGGTCAGTTGCGGTGAGCGCAAGGCCGATCACGGGCGGCCAGACAAGCGCCGGGGAGTTTGTACTCTTTGCGGCGCATCGGACCGGATCATAGCACCGGGGGGGCGGCATAACCACGCAACAACTGTGTGGGATAGAGGTTCAAGGGGATGCCCTCACTAAATGACGGATCGCGTTGGAACTGTGATCGTGCCAGGCAAGGCGCGGGACGAAGAGGATGCTTTTTGCCTCTTCAAGTCCCGCAACGCCGCATGGCACGATCACAGCTCCAACCCGAAGGGCCGTCGCCCCGCAAAGCGCAATCCGTCGTTGTTCGTCGCTCATTTGGACCACCAAACCTCGCTCCTCACGCCTAGTCTTGCGCTTTGCGGGGCGGCGGCGCGACCGTCATTTAGTGAGGGCATCCCCTTAGCCTTTTGGAATAATCAGGAGGCGACGATTAATTGAAAGGCTACTGTGAACATCATCACCGCCACCAACAGATCAAGGATTCGCCAGGTACTTGGCCGCGCTAGCCACGGCGCCAGCCACGCCGCGCCGAGCGCCAAGGTGAAAAACCACAGCAACGACGCACTGGCCGCGCCGACGACATAAGCGCCGGGCTCGGTTTGTTGGGCGCCGAGAGAGCCAATCAACAGCACGGTATCCAGATAAACGTGCGGGTTGAGCAGCGTTACGGCCAACGCACTGAGCATCACCGCGCGCAGGGAGCGCACGGTCTGGTTTTCACCTTGTTGCAGGCTCTGTTTCGAGCAGGCTCGACGCAACGCCAGGCTGCCATACCAAATCAGAAACACCGCGCCACCCCAGCGGGCGACTGCCAGCAACGTCGGGTTCTGCGCCAGCACCGTCGCCAGGCCGAATACGCCGGCAGCGACCAATAATGCATCGCAGGTCACGCAGAGCGCCGCCACGGGCAGGTGATGTTCACGCCTAAGGCTCTGGGCCAACACAAACGCATTTTGAGTACCGATCGCCATGATCAGCCCCGCGGCCACTAACAGGCCGTTCACATAGCTTTGCCACATATTTTTTACTCCGCGTTGGCTGCCAGGTCTCGCAGCACTTGCATGGCGCGTTCGGCATCGGCCTGACCGACGAACAGGTGATCGTGGTAATAGCCGGCGATCACGTTGCAACTGATGCCGGCTCGGCCTAATGCGGTGGCGAATGCGGCGGTCAGGCCGACGGCTTCGAGGGCCGAATGCACGTTCAAGGTGATCCAGGCCGCGACGTAATCGAAACTGAAACCGGCCTTCTCGGCGTGGGAACGTTCGAGAATCACCGTCAGACCTTCCTGCTCGCGGAAGCTGCCGACGATCTCCAGGCCTGCCGGCAGCTTGCCGTCGCGCAGGGTGCAGAACACGTATTCGCCGGCGTTGAGTTGCGGGCTCATGCTGCGCAGCAAAGTTGCCAATGAAGTTTCGCCAGCCATGTCGATGATCCTTGTTGAAGAGTTGTTGCTGGCCATTCTCGGGTGTCAGGCTGTATAAGAAAAACCAATCATGCTGATCGCTCATTAGGAAAACTGATGTTCGACTATAAATTGCTTTCTGCCTTGGCCGCGGTGGTCGAGCAGGCCGGGTTCGAACGTGCGGCTCAGGTGCTCGGCTTGTCGCAATCGGCGATCTCCCAGCGCATCAAATTGCTTGAGGCTCGGGTCGGCCAACCAGTGCTGGTGCGGGTGACACCGCCGGCCCCGACCGAAATCGGCCGACGGCTGCTCAACCATGTACAGCAGGTGCGTTTGCTTGAACGGGACCTTCAAACACTGGTGCCGGCACTCGACGAAGAAGGTCTGCCGGAACGTCTGCGCATCGCCTTGAATGCCGACAGCCTCGCCACGTGGTGGGCCGCAGCCGTCAGTGATTTCTGCGCCGAGCAACACCTGTTGCTGGATCTGGTCGTCGAAGACCAGACGGTGGGCCTCAAACGCATGCGCGCTGGCGAAGTGGCCGCGTGCATCTGCGCCAGCGAGCGTCCGGTGGCGGGTGCGCGTAGCGTGTTATTGGGCGCCATGCGCTACCGTGCGTTGGCCAGTCCGGCATTTATCGCCCGGCATTTTCCTGAAGGCGTGCGCGCCGATCTGTTGTCGAAAACCCCCGCGTTGGTGTTTGGCCCGGACGATTTCCTACAGCATCGCTACCTCGCGTCCGTCGGCGTCGATGGCGGATTCGAACACCATCTATGCCCCTCGTCCGAAGGCTTCATCCGTCTCACGGAAGCGGGACTCGGTTGGGGCCTGGTGCCTGAACTGCAGGTGCGCGAGCAACTGGAACGCGGCGTATTGGTAGAGCTGTTGCCTGATAAGCCGATCGATGTGCCGTTGTACTGGCATCATTGGCGCAATGGCGGTCAGTTGCTGGGGTTGCTCACCGATCAGTTGGTGCGCTCGTCGAAGCAATGGCTGGTGCCGTTGGACTGACGGCCAGCGTCAAGACCTCACGCCTTACGCATATGCAAAACGCAAAACGAAATATTCGGAGCAATTCATGAAGATTCTGGTTACCGGCGCAAGCGGCTTCATCGGCGGGCGCTTTGCGCGTTTTGCCCTGGAGCAGGGCCTGGACGTGCGGGTCA
Source organism: Pseudomonas sp. ES4 (assembly GCF_050586665.1). Lineage (NCBI taxonomy): Bacteria > Pseudomonadati > Pseudomonadota > Gammaproteobacteria > Pseudomonadales > Pseudomonadaceae > Pseudomonas > Pseudomonas sp. ES4. Next base: position 90,814 of record NZ_JBOBDO010000009.1, read on the forward strand.
ACGGTCGCCGGGCCGAAAGTGTGGAGCATCTGGTGCGCCGTGGCGCCGAGTTCATCCAGGGCGACTTGGGCGACCCGGAACTGGCACGCGATCTGTGCTCAGACGTCGAAGCCGTGGTGCATTGCGCCGGTGCGGTCGGTTTGTGGGGGCGTTATCAGGACTTTCATCAAGGCAACGTGCAGGTTACCGAAAACGTGGTCGAGGCCTGTCTGAAACAGCGGGTTCGGCGACTGGTGCACTTGTCCTCGCCGTCGATCTACTTCGATGGCCGTGATCACTTGGGGCTGACTGAAGAACAGGTACCCAAGCGTTTCAAGCATCCCTACGCCGCGACCAAATACCTGGCCGAGCAAAAGGTTTTCGGCGCTCAGGAGTTCGGCCTCGAAACTCTGGCCTTGCGCCCGCGATTCGTGACCGGGGCTGGTGACATGAGCATCTTTCCGCGGTTGCTGAAAATGCAGCGCAAAGGACGTCTCGCGATTATCGGCAACGGCCTGAACAAGGTTGATTTCACCAGCGTGCAAAACCTCAATGAAGCGTTGCTCAGCAGTTTGCTGGCCAGCGGTTCGGCGTTGGGCAAGGCCTACAACATCAGCAACGGCGCGCCGGTGCCGTTGTGGGACGTGGTCAATTACGTGATGCGCAAGATGGATGTCCCACAGGTCACGCGCTACCGTTCCTACGGTTTGGCCTACACCGTTGCAGCGCTCAACGAGGGCGTGTGCAAGTTGTGGCCGGGCCGCCCCGAACCGACCCTGTCGCGCCTGGGCATGCAGGTGATGAACAAAAATTTCACCCTGGACATCAGCCGCGCCCGGCATTATCTGGACTACGATCCCAAAGTCAGTCTCTGGACCGCCCTCGATGAATTCTGCGGCTGGTGGAAGGCCCAGGACATCCGCTGACGCCCGGGTTGGCGCGGCAACACTGAACCGAGTTCCGGGTTGAAGGTCAATCGATGCGGCCGTGGGGGTTATACTGCGCCGCATCAAGCCATCACCGCGTTCCACAAAGGTTGACTCAATGTCCATGCGTAACGATGCCAACGACGACTTCGATATACCGAGCCTGCGTGCCGACAGCCTCGACGACGATGATTTTCCGACCACCGCTCGCACCTCCGTGCATTCGCGTACCACGCCCGTGGTCAAAGTCAAAAGCCCGAGCACTGGCCCGCTGTGGGCGCTGGTCGGCGCCTTGTTCTTTGCGTTTGCAGGCCTGGCCTGGTGGAGCTTTCAGCAGCTCTCGCTGATGGAACAGCAATTGGTGGCGACCCAGGAAAGTTTCGCGCGTATCAGCGAGGACGCGGCGGGGCGCTTGCAGGACATTTCCGGCAAGGTTGTCGCCAGTCAGACCAACGTCACCAGCGACAGCGAAGCCTTGAAGCTGCAAATCAAGCAGCTGGAAAGCAAGCTCCAGGATCAAGGCAAACAGCAGCAGGGCGTTGTCGGCCAGGCTTCGGAGCTGGACAAGCGTCTGGCGCAGATGAGTGCACAGACCACCGAACTGGATAAGCGCCTGGCGCAGATAACCGAGCAAGGCACTGAACAACAGACCGCCACTATTCAATTGCAGGCGCAGGTCAAGGTCTTGAATAGCGATGTCGCCGTGCTGAAAGCCAACCCGGCGGACACCGACAAATTCGACGCGCAACTTAAAAGCCTTGGCTCGGACATCGTTGCCCTGAAGAAACAAGGCAACCCGAGCGCCGCCATCGAGCGCCTGGAGCAGGAAGTCATTATCCTCAAAAGCCAACAGGACAATCGCCCGGCCGGCGGAAGCAATACTGCCGAATTCGACGCTTTCCGTAGCCAGGTCACCCGCACCATCAACTCCCTTCAGGCGCAGATCCAGAATCTGCAGCAACAGCTGCGCGCCCGGGGGCAATAGTCCGGATGCTGAACACCCGTGGCGAGGTGTGCTCTTTGTGGCGAGGGAGCTTGCTCCCGCTGGGTGGCGAAGCCGCCCCAAATCCCTTCGCTGCGGTCCTTCAGATAATCCGCGGTGCCCGATTTGCGACTGCTTCGCAGCCGAGCGGGAGCAAGCTCCCTCGCCACAAAAGCCCTTCGCCACTGTTTCCTGAATATTCGTACATATCCCCAAGCCGTCTACGCTCTTGAAACACCAACAAGAACGAGGGATGCGCAATGGGTTTCTTGCATAGGTTGGCCTTGCTGGGCGTGATGCTTTTGCTGTGCCTGGGCCAGGTTCAAGCCGCCGGCACGGAACAGGACGACAGCCAGGCTGCCAAAGCCTTGCTGGAAAAAGCCCTGGCGTACTATCACGACAATGGCGACAAAGCCTTCGCTGCGTTCAGCCGTCAGGGCGAGTTTGTCGACAAGGATCGTTATGTATTCGTGGTCGACACTAAAGGCGTGATGCTTGCCAGCGGCGGACCTTCTTCGGCGTTGATTGGCCGTGATGTGTCCGATGTGCTCGGGCCGGAATTGCAGAAGGCCTTCAAAGACGCTTTGAAAGTGCCGGAAGGCAATGGCATCCAGCAGGCCGAATACCGCTGGCAGAACTGGTCCGATGGCAAGGTCGAACGCAAGCATGTGTTCTACCAGCGCGTCGGTCAGCGGATCCTGGCGGTCGGTTACTACTTGCCACGGGCCTCAGCGGAACAGGCAATGGCGTTGCTGAACAAAGCGGCGGCCGATCTGGCCAAGGACGAGAAGGGCACGCTCACGGCCATCAATTCCCTAAAGGGCGGTTACTTGCAGGATGACCTGTACGTCTTCGTCGTCGACCTGGATAACCAGCGTTATGTCGCCCATGGCACCAACCTGCGGTTGATCAACACCGATTTCAGCAAGATCAAGGATCCGGAAGGCAAACCGGTTGGGGAGCCGATCCTGGCGCTGATGGCCAGGCAGGACAACGGCGAATACGAATACCGCTGGAAAACCCGGTGACTGGCAAGGTCGAGGACAAGCATGCCTACCTGAAAAAGGTCGGGCATTTTCTGGTGGCTGTCGGGTATTACAGCCCTTGAACATGATCGTTCCCACGCAGAGCGTGGGAACGATCAGTCGGCGGGGTTATCGGACTTTATCTTCGCGCCCCCGCAATAGCATGTTCGGCATGGCAACCGCCGCCGCCAGCCCCAGCAGCGACACTGCCGCACTGACCATCAGCAAATGCCGGAACGTCAGCAACAGCTCAGCACGCAAGGCGTTCTGCGCATCCCCCGGCGCGGCGTTCAAGCCATCGAGCAAGACGTTCCCCGAACTGCCCTCGGCAATCATCGAAGAACCGGCCAGGTGGGCGAAACTTGAGTCCTGCAACAACGCCAGCAGCAGTGCCGACATCAACGCCACACCCACCGCGCCGCCCAGTGAGCGGAACAGGTTGGTGGTGCTGGTAGCGACACCGATATCCCGCTGTTGCACCGCGTTCTGCGTACCGACCAGGGATGTCGGAAACTGCATGCCGCTAGCGATTCCGCTGAGCAACATGAACAGACTACTGAGCACAAAGGCCTGGGGAGGGCTGAACGCCATACCGAGAATCGAGATCGGCATGAGCAGGGCGCCGGTCAGGATCATGGGCTTGTAGCGCCCGGTCACCGAAGTTCGGCGGCCGGCGAAATACGCGCCAATCGGCAAACCCATCGCCAGCGGCAACAGGTGCAGTGCGGCGCTGTCGGCCCCGGCGCCGGTCACGCTCTGGAAGCGCAGCGGCATCAACACAATCAGCGAGATCGCCTGGAAACTGGTGAAGAAGATCGTGCACCAGCACAGGATCGCATTGCGGTTGGCGAACAAATGCATGGGCAACAGCGGCTCCCGCGCCCGGCGTTCATGCCAGACGAACAGCGCCAATACCAACACTGCACAACCGAGCAGGCCCAGCACTTCGGCGCTGCGCCACGAATGGCCTTGGCCGACCTGGGTGATGCCCAGCAACAAGGCGGTCAAGCCGATGATCATCAGCACCGTACCGAAGTAATCGATGATCGGTTTGCGCTGCGGCACTGGCAAACCCACCAACGTGCGATTGGCCACCAGCCAGGCACCAAGGCCCAGCGGCAGGTTGATCAAGAACACCCAGCGCCATGACAAGTACTCGGTCATGTAACCGCCGAGTACCGGGCCGGCCACGCTGGCCACGGCGTACATGCTGCTGAAATAGCCTTGGTAGCGGCCGCGCTCCCGGGGCGGCACGATGTCGCCAATGATCGCCTGGCTGACCGAAATCATCCCGCCAGCACCGATGCCTTGAACAATCCGCGCCAGCACCAGTTGCTCCATGCTCTGGGCCATGCCGCAGAAAAATGAAGCGACCGTGAACAACCCCATGCCAAACAGCATCAATGTGCGGCGACCGTACAGATCGCCCAGTTTGCCGTAGATCGGCACGGCCACCGTCATCGCCACCATGTAGCCGGAAATCACCCAGGCCAGCAGGCTGACGTCCTTGAATTGTGCGGAAATGGCCGGCATCGACACGGCGACGATGGTCTGGTCCAGCGCGCCCAGAAAGATTGCCAGCATCAGGGCGATCAACACGCTGCGAATGGCCGGTTTGGGCGTTTCAGGCTGGTTGAGATTGGTCACGGGTTGGAACCTGCGGACGGTGATTGACCCGCAAGGAGCAAGGCGAGCGGGGATGCTCGCCAGTGTAAATCGGTAGCAGGCTATTCGATAGCCTCGTATGGAAGGCCGACGTAATTTTCTGCAATGGTTTTTCGACCGGCCTCGGAGTCGACGAAGTACCCCAGTTCCGACTCGGCAATCCGCTGGCTGAAGGCGTCGTTATCGTCAAAGCGGTGCAGCATCGAGGTCATCCACCAGGAAAACCGTTCGGCTTTCCACACCCGGCGCAGGCAAACCTCGGAGTATTTCTCCAGCAAATCCACACGGCCTTCCCGGTAAACCTTCAGCAGAATATTGAACAGCGTACTGACGTCGCTGGCCGCCAGGTTCAGGCCCTTGGCGCCGGTGGGCGGGACGATGTGCGCGGCGTCGCCGACCAGAAACATCCGCCCGTACTGCATCGGTTCGACGACAAAACTGCGTAACGGCGCGATGCTTTTTTCGATGGAAGGCCCCGTAACCAGGTTGTCAGCCAATGCTTCAGGCAAGCGGGATTTGAGTTCATCCCAGAAGCGCTGATCAGACCAGTTCTCGACCTGCTCGTCGGCCGGCACCTGGAGGTAATAGCGCGTGCGGGTGGCCGAACGCATGCTGCACAGGGCAAAACCGCGCTCATGCCGGGCGTAAACCAGCTCTTCATGCACGGGTGGGGTATCAGCGAGGATGCCGAGCCAGCCAAACGGATAGACCCGCTCGAACACGTTCAGGCACTCGGCAGGAATCGACTGCCGGGCCACGCCATGGAAACCGTCGCAGCCGGCGATGTAGTCACAATCGAGTCGATACAGCTCGCCGTCCTTCTCAAAAGTCACGAACGGCTCTGCGGTTTTCATCCCGTGAGGAACGACGTTGCTTGCCTTGTAAATCGTCTGCGCACCGGCCTCCCGACGAGCGGCCATCAGGTCGCGGGTGACCTCGGTCTGACCGTAGATCATCACCGTTTTGCCACCGGTCAGGGCTTGCAGATCGATGTGTACCCGGCGCCCGTCGAGGGCCAGTTCGAAGCCTCCATGGACCAGCCCTTCGGCGTCCATGCGCTGACCCACGCCGGCTTGGCGCAACAGCTCTGCCATGCCTTGTTCGAGGACGCCGGCACGGATTCGTCCGAGCACATAGTCCGGGCTCTGGCGTTCGAGAATCAGGGTGTCGATGCCGGCGTTGTGCAGCAATTGGCCGAGCAATAAACCGGACGGACCGGCGCCGATGATGGCGATTTGGGTTTTCAGCATTTTCATTGTTTTTATGACTCGCAAGCTTCACGCGACCAAGGCCGGTGAATTATTTTTATGGATCGAGTGCTTGCATTTTTCTCTTGCGGGTCTGTCAATTGAAGGGGAAAACTGAGCCGATACCTGTACATTCTGCCAATCGGTGCGATTATCGCCCGTCTACCCTGAGGCCTGGATTGAAGTGATGAACAAGCCTGACCTACCTTCGATTCCAGTGTTCAAGCTCTACGGTGAAAGCCTGGATTGGCCGACCCCGGACTTGCTGCACTGTGAAACCATTTCCAAACGCAGCCGCGAACACCAATGGGAAATCAAACCCCATCGCCACGCCGACTTGTGCCAGTTGCTCTTCGTATTCAAAGGTCAGGCAGAGCTTGAAATCGAAGGCAAACGTACGCAACTGACCGAGCCGGCGATCCTGGTTTTGCCGCCGTTATCGGTGCATGGCTATCGGTTTTCCGAGGACGTCGAAGGGTTTGTCGTGACCCTTGCCGCGCCGCTGGTTGCTCATCTTCAGGCGCAATTGGGTAACTCGGTGAACGCACTGGCCCAGGCCGAAAGCTATCCGGCGGGCGAGCAAGGCGAATACCTCAACAGCCTGTTTTCAGCGCTGCAAGACGAATACACCGGCCACCAGCCGGCTCGCGAAATGCTCATGCATTCGCTGGTCAGCGTGATCATGGTGTGGGTCAGCCGCCAAGTGATTTCCCGCCGCAACGCCAGCCAGCGTCCGCAGCGTGCCCGGGAATACCTCAACGGTTTTATCCAACTGGTGGAAGAGACCTATCGCCAGCACGTCAAGGTCGAGGACCTGGCGCATCGGCTGGGGATTTCCGTGTCTCACCTCAACGGCACCTGCCGTGAGCTGGCGGGACAACCGGCGTTGCAGATCATGCACGAACGTCAGTTGCTGGAGGCCAAGCGTTTGCTGACCTACACCAGCATGACCATTTATGAAATGTCCGACGTATTGGGGTTCTCTGATCCGACCAACTTCACGCGCCTGTTCCGGCGTCGAGTGGGGATCTCGCCCAAGGCATTTCGCGACCGCTTGAAGGCCGATCAGGACAACGGGGCCTGATCCCCTCGCCACAGCGTGTTCGTTACCGGAGGGCGTTGAGGGTCGCGTTGTGGGGAATGCAGCGTTCGAAGTTGCAGCTTGCGTATTCACGGGGCTGTTGTCGCAACTGCTCGACGCGCCAAGCCGCGGTGCCATACAGCGCGAGCGTGGCCGCGCAGGTGATGAAAATCGCGAGGTATCTTCTTGTTTTGATGTTCATGGCGTTGACCTCTGAACGAATACCCTTCGGTACTACTTTGAGCATAGGTCAGCGCCAGTGAGTTGCCAGCAACGCGGTCTCCCTGATCGTTCCCACGCTCCGCGTGGGAATGCAGCCCGGGACGCTCCGCGTCCCTTTCGAGAGCTGGAACGCGGAGCGTCCCTTGAGGCATTCCCACGCGGAGCGTGGGAACGATCAACCCTCTGTGGGAGCGAGCCTGCTCGCTCCCACATTTTTCGATCCGGTTACAGGCCGATATCCCACTCCGGCTCTTCGGGGAATCTGAGCACCAGAAAGTCCAGCATGCTGCGCAACGCCGCCGGCATGTGCTTGCGTGAGGCATACACCGCGTAAACGTTCATTTGCCGGGGTTCGGCATGGGGCAGCAGGCGGATCAGTTCGCCGCTGTGGATATGCACGCCGGCCTGATAACTGGGGAGCATCGCCACGCCAGCACCGGCCATCGCGGCGCGCAACAACGTACTGGCTTCGTTGGCGCTGATGTTGCCCTGTACCGGCACTGAGACTTGCTCACCGTCCTCCTCGAAGTGCCAGAGGCTTTTGCCGAAGTAGGAATGGGTCAGGCAGTTGTGCTGGCTCAGATCCTCGACCCGCAGCGGTGTCGGGTGTTCGAGCAAATAGGCAGGGGAGGCGCAGATCACCGAACGGCAGACCGTCAGCCGTCGCGCGATCAGGTTCGGGTCCAGGTCATTGCTGGTACGGATGGCCAGATCGATACGCTCATCCACCAGGTTTACCGTGCGGTCGAGCATCTGCAGGTCGATGCTGACGCCGGGATAACGTTTGACGTAAGCGGCCATGGCATCCGCCAGTTGTGCCTGGCCGAACGAAGTGCTGACACTGATCCGCAACATCCCGCGCGGTGCCTCGTCCGGTTCGCTGACGGCGGCCTGCATGTCCGTGGACAAATCGAGCATCTGCCGACATCGAGGCAGGATTTCACTGCCAGCGGCGGTCAGGCTCAATTTGCGCGTGGTGCGGTGCATCAGGCGTGCGCCGACCCAATCTTCCAGCTCCGCCAGATAGCGCGAAACCACCGGCCTAGACAGGTCCAGGTGATCGGCGGCGGCCGACTGGCTGCCCAGGTCAACCACCGTGATGAACACCCGCATTGCTTGTAGACGATCCATGATTTGCCCGCTTTCAGAAACAAACTATGTTCCAGCATCGCATTTTTTGTACTGAGTCATGCAACTAAGCTCTGTCCCATCGCCAAACACGGCATTCGGACAACGGAGCAACAGATGATCGGCTTCACCTCGCTTAAACGTATTTTGCTGGCCACCGCCACCTTCGGTTTCGCCGTCCACGCAGCGGCAGCCTCAACCCTGACCCTGGACGTCTACAACCCGGGCGACAAGGCGATCTTCCCGGTGACCTCGGTGTTGGTCAGTGGCGAGAAAGACGCGATTTTGGTGGATGCGCAATTTGGCAAATCCCAGGCCGAGCAAGTGGTCGAAAAGATCCGCGCCAGCGGCAAGCAATTGACCACCATCTACATCAGCCACGGTGACCCGGATTACTACTTCGGCCTCGATACCCTGACTGCCGCATTCCCCAACGCCAAAGTGCTCGCCTCGCAGCCGACCGTGGACCACATCCAGAACACCGTCGACGGCAAACTGGCGTTCTGGGGGCCGAAAATGGGCGCCGATGTACCGGCCAAAACCATCGTGCCGGAGGTACTCAAGGGCGACAGCCTGATGCTCGAAGGGCAGAAATTGCAGGTGGTGGGGCTGGACGGCAAGCAGCCGGATCGCAGCTTCGTGTGGATTCCGTCGATCAAGGCTGTGGTCGGTGGTGTCGTCGTCGCAGAAAACATTCACGTGTGGATGGCCGACACCCAGACGCCGCAGTCCCACGCCGATTGGCTGACCACGCTGCACGCCATTGAAACCCTGAAACCGAAAACTATCGTGCCGGGTCATTACCTCGGTGAGAGCGCCCGTTCGCTGGCCGCCGTGCAGTTCACCGCCGATTACATCAAGGCCTTCGACGAAGAAACCGCCAAGGCCAAAGACGCTGCTGCGCTGATCGCCGCGATGAAAAAACGCTACCCGACGCTGGGTGAAGAAAGCTCTCTTGAACTGAGCGCGAAAGTCGCCAAGGGCGAGATGAAGTGGTAACCCGATTCACTCACACTCATTGATCGTTCCCACGCTCTGCGTGGGAATGCCTCAACGGACGCTCTGCGTTCGGCTTTGGAAGGAACGCGGAGCGTGGGAACGATCATCAGGAGAAGGTCAGAGACTGAACCCACCATCCAACGGGATGATATTCCCGGTCATGTAAGCACCGGCCGTACTCGCCAGACTGATTGCCAGCGCCGCCATCTCTTCTTCCCGGCCCCAGCGTTTCATCGGAATCAACGCCGTGTCGTCGGCCAGCGCCTGCTCATCATTGCCGATGTGCTGAGTCATCTTGCTCGGAAAACGCCCCGGCGCGATGACGTTGACGTTGATGTGCTGGCTCACCAACTCACGCGCCAGAATCCGCGACAGTTGATGCAGGGCCGCTTTACTCGGCCCGTAGGCATAAGCCTGCTCGCCGAAGGACGAAATGCCCGCCACTGAACCGATATTGATAATTCGCGCCGGATTCGCTGCCGAACCGGCCTTGCGCAGCAGTGGCAAAAACTGCTGGATGCAGTTGAACACCGAGGTCACGTTCAGCTGCATGACCTTTTCCCAGCCCTTGACCGGGTAGCTCTCCAGCGGCGCGCCCCACGTGGTGCCGGCGTTGTTCACCAGAATATCCAGCTGACCGATCTGCTCGCCCAGTCGCGTAGCCAGTTGAAGTACGCCTTCTTCGGTGGCCAGGTTGGCCGCCATGCCGTGGCAACGACCGAATGCGCTCAGCTCATCAGCCGTTTGCTGACAGGCTTCGGCATCCCGGGCGCAGACGTACACGGTGGCACCGGCCTCGACATAGGCCTTGGCGATCATTTTGCCGATACCACGGGTGCCGCCGGTCACCAGGGCGGTGCGGCCTTGCAGGGAAAAGTACGGGTGCATGGCGAATCCTGAGAGCTGAGGGTCATTACACCCTAGTCGTCAGCCGCCGGAAGCGGAGCCACTATTATTGCGAGGAATGAGCGGCCATATAGCCCTGTAGGAGCTGTCGAGTGCAACGAGGCTGCGATCTTTTGATGTTGCTTTTAAAAGCGAAGATCAAAAGATCGCAGCCTCGTTGCACTCGACAGCTCCTACAGGTCAGATCTGCTTCACACGTTACTGCGGGCGCACGCGCAGGGTCAGGCCCTTGAGGAAGTTGCGCAGCAACTGGTCGCCACACGGGCGGTAGTTGGTGTGGCCGAACTTGCGGAACAGCGCGCTCAGCTCAGGCTTGGACACCGGGAACTCGGAGGCCTTGAGGATGGCGTGCATGTCATCTTCTTTCAATTCGAAAGCCACACGCAGTTTCTTCAGGATGATGTTGTTGGTCACTGGCACTTCGATCGGCTGTGGCGGACGGCTTTCGTCTTTGCCGCGCTTGAAGGTCACCAGGCCGTCGAGGAAGTGCGCCATGACTTCATCCGGGCAGCGTACGAAGCCTTCCTCGTCTTCCTCTTTCTTGTCGAGGTACGTCACCAGGTCTTCCAGGGCCACGTCCATGCCGCCGAGCTTGATGATCTCGATGACTTTCTTGTCGCTGATGTCGAGCATGTAGCGCACGCTGCGCAGTACGTCGTTATGAATCATGGTGTGCAATCCTGATATTCAGCAGTGGGCGCCGCGTAAACAGCGGCGCCAAAATGTGTGGCGGCGTGAAAAGTCTTAGAACTTCTCTTTGCCGGACAGGTAACGCCATTGCCCCAACGGCACTTTGCCGATGGACACGCCGCCAATGCGGATGCGGCGGATGGCGACAACCTTCAGGCCTACAGCCTGGCAGAACAGGGCGATGACGCCCGGTTGTGGGTTCTTCATCGCAAAACGCAGGCGGTTTTCGTTCTGCCAGCTGGCTTTGACCGGCGGCAGTTCCTTGCCCTTGTAAGTCAGGCCGTGGTTCAGGCGGTTGAGGCCGTGAGCCACCATGTCGCCTTCAACTTCGACCACATACTCTTGCTCGATCTTGGCGGAATCGGCAGTGAGTTTGCGCAGGATCTTCCAGTCCTGGGTGAACACCAACAGACCGCTGGCGTTGGCCTGCAGGTCGGTGCTGGCGGTCAGGCGCAGGAAGTGGCCCTTGAGCGGGCGTTTGCCGTAGCGGTGTTCTTCGCTCAGGGTCTCGGCGCTGATGGTTGCCATGGCCGTTTCCGCATCCATGCCCGCAGGGACGTTGAACAGGATGGTCACCGGCTCCGGCGCAGTGGCCTTGGCTTCCGGGTCGAGCTCGACTTTCTGGTTCTCGACCTTGAACTGCGGCTCGTCGATGACTTCGCCGTCCACGGTGACCCAGCCGCCCTCGATGAACAGCTCAGCCTCCCGACGGGAACAGCCGACGAGTTCGATGAGGCGTTTGGAGAGACGAATCGGGTCAGTCATGACAGGGCCGTAACAAAAAAGGGGTGGGCATTGTACCTGCTGGGCGCCGGTTAATCCCGGCTCCATTTGCCGCATGTGCTTTTAATGTGGGAGTGAGCCGGCTCCGGGCGGCGTTCCGACGATAGCGGTAGTTCAGTCAATTTATCTGTTGAATGACACACCGCTATCGCGAGCAGGCTCACTCCCACAGTTGTTCTGTGTTGTGTCAGCCACTGCGTGTCTTTTGTTGCGCCTGACGCAAACGCATGTGCAGCAACGGATAAGGCTGCCCCATGCCATCGACTTCCGAACGGCCAATCACCTCGAAGCCCTGCTTGAAGTAGAACCCCAGCGCTTGCGGGTTCTGTTCGTTGACGTCCAGTTCATCGGCATTCAGGTGTTCCATCGCATAGCGTAGCAACTGCTTGCCCAAGCCCTGACCACGGTGAGCCGGATCGATGAAGAGCATTTCGATCTTGCCCGCCGCGACCCCGGCGAACCCGGTGATGCGCTGGCGCGGGTCTTTGGTGCAGATCAGCATCACCGCATCGAGGTAGCGGGTCAGCACCAGGTTCTTCAGCAATTTGATGTAGCTGTCCGGCAGAAAGTCATGGGTGGCACGCACCGAGGCCTCCCAGACCTGAGTGAGTTCTTCGTAGTCGCTCTGTTTCGGCGTGTGGATGACCGAATGTTGGCGCATGGCCGGCTGCCCCTTTTCCTGTGAGTGTCGAGAATCCTTTCCTCACAAAACGATAGACGTAAAAAAGCCCCGCATCTCGTCAAGAGAGCGGGGCTTTTCGTATTTTTTGCGTTTAGATCTGTTCAGCCCACAGGTCGTATTCGTCGGCGTCGGTCACTTTGCACCAGACTTTATCGCCTGGTTTCAGGTTGCTGCCGTTGTCGATGAATACGTTGCCGTCGATTTCCGGAGCATCGAAGAAGCAGCGGCCGACCGCGCCTTGCTCGTCGACTTCATCGACCAGCACTTCGATTTCACGGCCGACGCGCATTTGCAGGCGTGCCGAGCTGATCGCTTGTTGGTGCGCCATGAAGCGGTCCCAGCGGTCTTGCTTGACGTCGTCCGGCACGATGGCCGCGTCCAGCAGGTTGGCCGGTGCGCCTTCGACCGGCGAATACTGGAAGCAGCCGACGCGATCGAGTTGCGCTTCGGTCAGCCAGTTCAGCAGGTACTGGAAGTCTTCTTCGGTTTCGCCGGGGAAGCCGACGATGAAGGTCGAACGGATGATCAGGTCCGGGCAGATTTCGCGCCAGTTCTTGATGCGGGCCAGGGTCTTGTCTTCGAAGGCCGGGCGTTTCATCGCTTTCAGGACTTTCGGGCTGGCGTGCTGGAACGGGATGTCCAGGTACGGCAGGATTTTCCCGGCGGCCATCAGCGGAATCAGCTCGTCGACGTGCGGATACGGGTAAACATAGTGCAGACGAACCCAGACACCGAGGGTGCTCAGGGCTTCGCAGAGTTCGGTCATGCGGGTTTTCACCGGCGCGCCGTTCCAGAAACCGGTGCGGTATTTCACGTCGACGCCGTAGGCGCTGGTGTCTTGCGAGATCACCAACAGCTCTTTGACGCCGGCCTTGACCAGGCGCTGAGCTTCGTCGAGCACGTCACCGACTGGACGACTGACCAGTTTGCCGCGCATCGACGGGATGATGCAGAAGCTGCAGCTGTGGTTGCAGCCTTCGGAAATCTTCAGGTAGGCGTAGTGGCGCGGGGTCAGCTTGATGCCTTGCGGCGGCACCAGGTCGATCAGCGGGTTGTGATCCTGGCGCGGCGGCACGGCGTCGTGCACGGCGTTGACCACCTGCTCGTACTGCTGCGGACCGGTCACGGCCAATACGCTTGGGTGCACCTTGCGAATGTTGCCTTCTTCGACGCCCATGCAGCCGGTCACGATGACCTTGCCGTTTTCCTTGATGGCTTCGCCGATCACTTCCAGGGATTCAGCCTTGGCCGAATCGATGAAGCCGCAAGTGTTGACCACCACGACATCGGCGTCCTCGTAAGTGGACACAACGTCATAGCCTTCCATGCGCAGCTGGGTAAGGATGCGCTCGGAGTCGACCAGTGCTTTGGGGCAACCCAGGGATACGAAGCCAACTTTTGGATTGGCCGGCGCAGGAGTGGTGGACATGTCTAACCTCGGTATTTGTGACGCCTCCAGCCGAAGACGGCAAGGCGACAGACGGACGCTATCTTGCGTCTCTGGTCAAAAAGTGCGCAATTCTAGCGATGAGAGACGCACTTGACCAGCTTTATGCAGGGAAATACGACGAGTGCTGCGCTATGCTTCGCGCCTTTAAGCTTTACCGATTTTTTACAGTCAATGAAACGTCTGTAACGCGATGTAAAACAGCGCATGCTGCACGGCAAAGCATAGTGCTTCTTATAAGAAGTCCGGGTCTGAGTAGTAGGAGTGTTGGATGGGGCAGGCAAGTAGTCAGGCGGCGGGCGCTGAGCATTCGGCGGCAAAACCGATCGGCATGCTGGTCGCGGCGGTCGGTGTGGTTTATGGCGATATCGGCACGAGCCCGCTGTACACCCTTAAAGAAGTGTTTTCCGGTGGCTACGGCGTGCCGGTCAACCATGACGGCGTGTTGGGTATCCTGGCGCTGATCTTCTGGTCGCTGATCTGGGTCGTGTCGATCAAGTACATGATGTTCGTGCTGCGCGCCGACAACCAGGGCGAAGGCGGGATCATGGCCTTGACCGCTTTGGCGCGACGGGCCGCAGCGGGGCATCCGAAGTTGCGCAGTTTGCTGGTGGTCTGCGGGCTGATCGGCGCGGCGCTGTTCTACGGCGACAGCATGATCACCCCGGCGATTTCCGTGCTCTCGGCGATTGAAGGCCTGGGACTGGCTTTCGAGGGCATCGACCATTGGGTGGTGCCATTGTCGCTGATCGTGCTGGTGGCGCTGTTCCTGATTCAGAGCCACGGTACCGCGCGGATTGGCATTTTGTTCGGGCCGATCATGGTCACCTGGTTTGTGGTGCTTGGGGCGCTGGGTGTCTACGGCATTCTGCAGCACCCGGAAGTGTTGCAAGCGATGAACCCGGTATGGGCCGTGCGCTTCTTCATCGTTCACCCGGGCATGGGCGTAGCGATCCTCGGCGCGGTGGTGCTGGCGTTGACCGGTGCTGAAGCACTGTACGCCGACATGGGCCACTTCGGCCGCAAGCCGATCGCTCGCGCATGGTTCATCCTGGTGCTGCCAGCACTGGTGCTGAACTACTTCGGCCAAGGCGCGTTGCTGCTCGGTGACCCGGAAGCCGCGCGCAACCCGTTCTACCTGTTGGCCCCGAGCTGGGCGCTGATTCCGTTGGTGGGGTTGTCGACCCTGGCGACAGTGATTGCTTCTCAGGCGGTGATTTCCGGCGCGTTCTCCCTGACGCGCCAGGCGATTCAGCTCGGCTACATACCACGCATGCACATCCGGCACACCTCCAGTGCCGAGCAAGGCCAGATCTACATTGGCGCGGTGAACTGGGCGCTGATGGTCGGCGTCATCCTGTTGGTGCTGGGCTTCGAGTCCTCTGGCGCGCTGGCTTCGGCTTACGGCGTGGCCGTAACGGGCACCATGCTGATGACCACCATCCTGGTGTCGGCGGTGATATTGCTGCTGTGGAAATGGCCTCCGGTGCTCGCGGTTCCGCTGTTGCTCGGCTTCCTCCTGGTAGACGGTCTGTACTTCGCTGCCAACGTGCCGAAAATCATTCAGGGCGGGGCATTCCCGGTGATCGCCGGTATCGCATTGTTTGTGCTGATGACCACCTGGAAACGTGGCAAGCAATTGCTGGTCGATCGTCTCGATGAGGGTGGCTTGCCGCTGCCGATCTTCATCAGCAGCATCGCCGTGCAACCGCCGCATCGCGTCCAGGGCACTGCGGTGTTCCTGACCGCGCGCCCGGACGCCGTGCCTCACGCGCTGTTGCACAACCTGCTGCATAACCAGGTGTTGCACGAGCAAGTGGTGCTGCTGACGGTGGTGTACGAAGACATCCCGCGGGTGCCGGCATCTCGGCGTTTCGAGGTCGATTCCTACGGCGAGGGTTTCTTCCGGGTGATCCTGCACTTTGGCTTCGTCGACGAGCCGGACGTGCCGCAAGCGCTGAAGCTGTGTCATCTCGATGACCTGGATTTCAGCCCGATGCGCACCACCTACTTCCTCAGCCGCGAGACGGTCATCGCCTCCAAACTCGAAGGCATGGCCCGCTGGCGTGAGGCGTTGTTCGCCTTCATGTTGCAGAACGCCAACGGCAACTTGCGCTTCTTCAATTTGCCGCTGAACCGGGTGATTGAACTGGGGACGCAGGTAGAGATGTAAGCCGCAACAAAAAGCCCCCGTTGCCATTGTGGTTGCGGGGGCTTTTTTGTGTCTCATCTGAAGGCAATGAAGACCCCTTGTGGGAGCGGGCTTGGTCCGGGCGGCGTTCAGGCAGCTATTTTTTAGATTCGGCTTTTGTCCGGGCAGGTGGCGGCGTCAGTACCTTCACCGCATCATCAATCACTGCCTTGCTCATTGCCGTCAGGTAATGCGCGGCCCAGGCGTGTCGGTCGGTGTCACGGGCGTAGGCAGCATCTTTAGTCAGCTCCTTGGCAAGGAACAGAAAATCAGAAGCCATGGCTAGCGCATCGCCGAGGGGGATGTCTCCACTGACACGGAACAGTGGCCGGTTCGAGCAGTAGATGAAGGGGGTGAGGCCGATGGTTTTCAGTTCTGAAGGTGTGGACTGATCTGTTTTGCTCATTGTTTCGCTCCTTAAAACGAGGAGCTGCCGCATTCGTTACCACACGAATGGGTGGCAGCTGTACGCAGGGTGGTAAACCGGGGGAGCAAAGAAACCGGCAGACCCGAAGGTCTCCCACGCACAGCCGCCATAACACGGGATTACAGACGTAAAAACGCACGAAATCGTGATGGGAGCGGTGTTGCACTTTGCCTAACCGGGTTACCACACCCGATCGCTGAATGGTCAGCGACGTCCGGAGAGTATCCCGTCGAAGAAAAGCGCAACAAGGCATCAAAGTGCCCAAACGCAAGATTCGGAGTTTGCCTACAAGGTCCGCGGGCGTCATCTGATATTGCGAGATCTTTTAGTAAACGAAACTAAACATTGATCAGGCCAAGGCAGTTAGTCACGACGATATGCGGGCACGGTACGCCAAGCTCGCGGGCGGTAGACGCATCCGCACAGGCGATACGTAGATCCTGTGGGAGCGGGCTTGCCCGCGATGACGGCGGCAGATTCAACATCGATGTGGCAGACATACCGCCATCGCGGGCAAGCCCGCTCCCACAGGGACCTGCGGTGCGGGTTAAATTGCGTACCTATGAAAAAGCCCCCGCAACCTCAAGGCTGCGGGGGCTTTTTCGTAGGCGGGACTCAGATCACTCCTGAGCCGCCGTCTCCTTCGCTTGACGCTTCTCGATCACATCCACCAACCGCTTCGCCAGCGCCGGGTAGTTCTCGTCGAAGTGATGACCGCCAGGCAGTTTCATCGCTTCGCCCACGGCGGTCTTGTCGGTACAGCCGCTCTCGTCGACTTCCTCTTCACCGTAGATGCACACCACTTTTTCCGGCGGCAGCTTGGCCATTTCCGGGCCGGTGGCGGCTTCTTTGCCGGCGTTGCCGAGCCAGCCTTCGACTTCGATTTCGAAGCTGCCGGTGCGGGCGAAAGCCAGCAGGATAATTGCGTCGACCCGTTGCTGCTCCGATGGCTCCAGGCGGTTGTAGATCGCCGGCAGGACGTCGGCGCCGAACGAGTAACCGGTCAGGATGAAGCGCTTGGTGCCCCATTTCTGCCGGTAGTGCTGCATCAGCTCGGTGAGGTCCAGGGCGCTTTGCTCCGGACTCTTGTGTTGCCAGTAGTAACGCAGGGTGTCGATGCCGACGACCGGGTAGCCGATCTTCGCCATCTCGCCCGCTACGTCACGGTCAAGGTCGCGCCAGCCGCCGTCACCGGACAGGAACAGGGTCACAGTGTCCTTGGCTTGGCCGGCGGGCACTTCGACGACCGGGATCTGCAGGCCGCCAGCGGCTTTATCGCCGCCAACGAGGATCTTGCGCAGTTCGTTGTTCAGCACTTGCGGCAGGTTGATGTCGTAGTCGCTGATGCTGGTTTCGGCGTTGGCTTGGTCGCGCACGAAGCCGGCGCTGGTGTCGTCCGGGTTGTCGTTCCAGGCCACCAGCCAATGCCCGTGAGGGGCGCTTTTCGGTAGCAGGTGGGTGCAGCCTGGTTTTTCCAGGGCCAGGTCCACCGAGACGGCTTGAGCCTTGTCGTCCTTCTGCTCGGACAACCAGCGCCACGCCAGCACGGCGCCAGGGCCGATGCCGCTGACCAGGGTCGCCGGGCCCTTGAGTTCTCTGAGGGCCGATTGCAGGGCGCGACTTTGCAGCAAGCAGTCTTGGGGCAGGATCACCTGGACAATCTGCGCCGAACCGGTGCGGCTCAGGGTCATCAACTGTTTGTTGCTGAGCTTCTGGTCTTCATTGACCGCCACCAGCACCTGGGCGCGTGGCGTGTTGCCGGGAATGACACGGGTCATCGCGGCGCCATCGGCCGGCGTCAGTAGTTCGAGGGTCGGTTCGGGTGCCGGGCGTTTCAGGTACCAGTAACCGCCACCGAGAATCAGGGCCAGCACTACCAGTGTGGCCAGGACGTACCGCAAGGAGCGTTGAATCATCAGCGTTTCACCAATCCAGTCAAGCCGCCTGCAATCAGGGCGGCAGTGTCGGCCAAGGCAACCAGCGGATCGAGTCCGGCGGGCACGGCCATATAACGGGGTTCCCAGTCAGGCTGGAATTTGTCTTTGAAACGGCGCAAGCCTTGGAAGTTGTAGAGCTGCTCACCACGGCGGAAAACCATCGAGCCCAGACGCTGGGTCAGTGGGGCACCACGACGGGGTTGCAACCCCGACAACGGCACCATGCCCAGGCTGAAGCGCGCGTATCCATGATTTTTATAATGTTGAATCAGGCCGACCATCATGAACTCCATGGTCAGCTTGGGCGCGTCCGGATGCGCGCGCATCAGGTCAAGGCTGGCCAGGTCATGACCATAAGTCTCGAGCAGGTTGGCGAATGCCACCGGACGTCCTTCGAAACGAATCACCGCGATGCGGAAATGCTTGAGGTAGTCATCGCTGAAACGGCCGAGGGAGAAGCCTTTCTCGCGCACGTTCTTGCCGGTCAGCCAGGCATCGGAAATCACCTTGAGTTCTTCCATCGGCGCTTGCCCCGGTTCAAAGATCTCCAGCGACAGGCCATCGCGAGTGCCGCGGTTCCAGGTGTAGCGCAGGTCTTTCATCTCTTTGCCTTTGGCCTCGAGATCAAAGCGATGCAGATCGACCCGGGCTTCTTCGCCGAGCTTGAT
Source organism: Pseudomonas sp. ES4 (assembly GCF_050586665.1). Taxonomy (NCBI): domain Bacteria; kingdom Pseudomonadati; phylum Pseudomonadota; class Gammaproteobacteria; order Pseudomonadales; family Pseudomonadaceae; genus Pseudomonas; species Pseudomonas sp. ES4. Next base: position 109,799 of record NZ_JBOBDO010000009.1, read on the forward strand.
CGCGGTCAGGCCGATGTCCATGTAATACGGCAGGTTCTCGGCGCGCACTTGATAGAACACAGGGCGGGCGTGGTGGAGGTCGCAAAGGTCGCGGAACTGCCAGATCATTTCCGCCCGTTGCTGGGTCGGGCCGATCGGGTCATACAAGGCCACCAGGCTGCGACCACGGCGGGCGTACATCAGGAACGCTTCATCGTTGGGGTGAAACAGCAGCGCCTTGTCACCGGTCAGGGCGAGGCCGCCATCCGGTTGTGCGGAAGCCATCAGGATCTTTACCGCGCGGTCCAGCTCATCGGCTGTTGGCAGATGGATCACCGGGCGCGCGGTGCGCAGCAGCCAGGTCAGGGACACCACCACCAGCAACACCGCGGCGCCAAGCAGCGAACGCAAGCCACGCGGGGCATCGGCGTCGAGGGTGAACTGCCACCAGAGCTGATGGCTGTACGGGACGTCCTGATAGGCGAACAGCAACAGCCAGATCGATGCACCGAGTACGCACAGGCTCGCCACCAGGTACAGCGGCGAAAACGGCACCTCGGTCAGACGGCTGGGGCGATAGAACGAGCTGCGGAAAACGCCTAGCAAACTCGCCGTCAGCGTCAGCAAGCAGGCTTCTTCCCAATCGAAGCCTTTGAGCAACGAGAGCAGGGCGCCGACCAGCAACAAAATGGTGGTCAGCATCCAGGCGGCCGACAGTCGGCGGCGCAGCCCTTGAGCCAGCAGCAAGCAAAGCACGCCGATCAGGCTGGCACCGAAGTGCGAGGCGTCGACCAGTCGATGCGGGATCAGAAAACCGATGTGTTCCAGGCGTGTATCGATTTCCGGGGTAACGCCGGAGAACAGCAGCACCACGCCGGACAGAAAGACCAGCACCGCCAGAATCGGCGCGGCCAGGCCGGACGCCACCCTTAAGGATTGACGCGATTGAAACAGACGCTGCCCTTCGTTGATCAGCAGCAATACGCAGGCCACCAATAACGGCAGCACCACGTAGATCAGGCGATAGAGCAGAAGCGCGGCAGCGAGTGGCGCGGCGCCGAGTGTGTTGGAGAAGGCGGCCAGCAGGATTGCTTCGAACACCCCGACCCCGCCGGGAACGTGGCTTAGCACGCCCGCAGCCAAGGCCAGCAGGTACACCAGCACGAATGCGCCGAAGGGCGGCGCTTCTGGCAGCAACAGATAGAGCACGGTGGCCGCAGCGGCCACGTCCAGCGCCGTGATGATCAGTTGCAGGAATGTCAGGCGTCGGCCCGGCAGGCGCACAGTGCGGCGTCCTACCTTGACCAGCAAATTGTCCGGGTAAGGCTGTTCTGGCAGGCGGCGACGGTAGATGCCGATGGCCAGTACGCTGAAGAGCAGCAAAACGGCTACGGCGATGGCACCCAGCAACGTCTCGGACAGACCCAGGGCGGCAGAAGCGCCAGGCAGATTGCTGAGGGTGGCGAGGGCGGCTAGTGGGGGCAGGGCGCAGCCGAGCGAAAGGCTGGCGAACAACGTCATGCGAGCGACTTCAGAAGCGCCGAGGCCGTGACGTGCATATAAACGATAGCGAACCGAACCCCCGGAGAGCATCGAAAGGCCGATGGCATTGCCGATGGCAAAAGCGGTGAACCCGCCCAGGGCCAGGATTCGCGGCGCCAGTGTCACGCCTGCATAGCGGCTGGCCGACCATTCATAGCCCAGCAGAATGATGAAACCGACCACCGTCGCGCCCAGCGCGCCCAATAATGCCGGTTTCGGAACATCGAGAATCGAATCGTGCAGAGCGTACAGATCGAGTTCGCTCAGCAGGTGGCGGCAGGCAATCAGCGCGATAGCGAACAACAGCAAAGTGACTGCCAGGCCGATGGGCTGGCGGTATTTGCTGATTCGATCAAGCAAGCGCAGACGCTCGGCCTTGATCGGTTGTGTCGCTGTGACGGTGTCTTGTGAATCAGACGAGTTGGCGCGCATCAATCACCTCTTGGATTGTGCGCGACAGGATGGGGGTATCCAGCCAAGTTACCAATCCCTGTAGAAAAAAATAATCACAAATATTAACGCCTCTCACCGACCATCGACGAGGGTGCGTCATCAGTCGTAGAGGGTTCTGTCTGCCGCGCTGGGGGATCCCGAACGGCTCGCTTCACAGTGGCAGATCATTGTTGCGAAAGGACTTTTTCAACAGATACAAAAAAGGCCACTCTTTCGAGTAGCCTTTTTTGATGTTTGGTTGCGGGAGCCGGATTTGAACCGACGACCTTCGGGTTATGAGCCCGACGAGCTACCAGACTGCTCCATCCCGCGTCTGTGTGGCGGCATTCTACAGGCGAACGCCTGAGTGTCAACCGTTAATCCTGAATCGGGTCAAATAAGCGTAACTGAGCGGCGAACGGTGGTGATGGAGAGTTAAGTTTCGGAATCAGAACGATTTCTCAATTATTGTTTACAAAAGAGGCGCGCACAAAAAAGGCCACTCTTTCGAGTAGCCTTTTTTGATGTTTGGTTGCGGGAGCCGGATTTGAACCGACGACCTTCGGGTTATGAGCCCGACGAGCTACCAGACTGCTCCATCCCGCGTCTGTGTGGCGGCATTCTACAGGCGAATGCCGGCGTGTCTATCTTTAATCCTGAATCGGCTCAAATAAGCGTAAATGAGCGGCGAACGGTCGTGGGGGAGCGTTAAGTTGCGGAATCAGAACGATTTCTCAAACCTGCAGCGTCAGCCGTTACGCTCTTTCTATCTTGGTTTTACAAAAGAGACGCGCACAAAAAAGGCCACTCTTTCGAGTAGCCTTTTCTGATGTTTGGTTGCGGGAGCCGGATTTGAACCGACGACCTTCGGGTTATGAGCCCGACGAGCTACCAGACTGCTCCATCCCGCGTCTGTGTGGCGGCATTCTACAGAGGATCGGCAGGCTGTCAACCTTCAGTCTAGAGAAAACCTCTTCCTGTTCAATCGCTTAGCTTGAAAACAGGACGGGGTAATTGGCTGTAAGGTCGGTATGGCAAGGCTTTCAGCTCTATCGGTTGAAGCTTGGCGATTGAGAAAATAAATTCATCGACGCTTTTCCTACAGCTGGAAAAGAACATTCAGACTACTGGTGCTATATACAGGTGCCAGTGAGATACTGCCGATCTGACTCGCCAATACTCTGTTTCTTCACCATGAACACTGCTTTTATATGACGCAGCGAAAAATCATCCACGTCGATTGTGACTGCTTCTACGCCGCCATCGAGATGCGGGACGACCCGCGCCTGGCCGGAAAGCCTCTGGCGGTGGGCGGTTCTGCGGATCGACGTGGCGTGATCGCCACTTGCAATTATGAGGCGCGGGCTTATGGGGTGCGCTCGGCCATGTCGTCCGGGCATGCCTTGAAGCTGTGCCCGGACCTGACCATCGTCAAGCCACGCATGGACGCCTATAGAGAAGCCTCTAAGGAAATACACACGATCTTTCGCGATTACACCGACTTGATCGAGCCGCTTTCCCTGGATGAGGCTTACCTCGACGTGTCTGACAGTGCGCATTTCGGTGGTAGCGCCACGCGGATCGCCCAGGACATTCGTCGTCGCGTCTCTAATCAATTGCACATCACTGTTTCGGCGGGCGTTGCGCCGAACAAGTTTCTGGCCAAGATCGCCAGCGACTGGAAGAAGCCCAACGGCTTGTTCGTCATTACGCCGGATCAGGTCGAGGATTTTGTCAGTGGTTTGCCGGTGAGCAAGCTGCACGGCGTTGGCAAAGTGACCGCAGACAAATTAGGCCGGCTTGGTATCGTCGACTGCTCCCATCTGCGTGAATGGGACAAGTTGGCGCTAGTGCGCGAATTCGGCAGCTTCGGTGAGCGACTCTGGAGCCTGGCCCGTGGGATCGATGACCGGTTGGTGCACAACGACAGTCGTCGGCAGTCAATCAGTGTCGAAAACACCTACGACGTGGATTTGCCGGATCTGGTGAGCTGCCTCGATAAATTACCCGAGTTACTGGAAACCCTGGCCGGCCGCATGGCGCGAATCGACAGCAGCTATCGGCCGGGCAAGCCGTTCGTCAAAGTGAAATTCCATGACTTCACCCAGACCACTCTGGAGCAGGCCGGGGCAGGGCGGGATTTGGGCAGCTATCAGTTGTTGCTGACCCAGGCGTTCAATCGCGGCGGGAAACCGGTGCGGTTGCTGGGGATTGGGGTGCGGCTGGAGGATTTGCGGGGCGGTTTTGAGCAGATGGAGTTGTTTGAACGGTAGGTTTTGCAATGAATATGAGGGCCTCATCGCGAGCAGGTTCGCTCCCACAGGGACGATGCAGTACCTGTGGGAGCGAGCCTGCTCGCGATGCTTTTAGATCTTAATTCGGTCCCGGATCCGCTACCAGTCGCCCGGCATCCTTGGTCAACGACTTGAGGAATTCGGTCTGCAATTCAGGATCGTTGCGCGTCAGTTCGATCAGGCTTTGTTCCAGTTCGGTGGCTTCTTCTTCCAGCCCCAGTTCCGACAAACGTTTGACCCGGTGTACCCACTGGCTCACTTCGTCATCTTCGAGGTCGTCGTAAATCAGCCCGTGAGCTTCGAGCAACTTGCCGCGCAAGGAGCTACTGACCGCCAGGGCCGAATTGGTGTGCACGTCGTCCTGTGCATCCTGGACACTGATCAGCAACCGGCTCAGATGATTGATGTCGTGTTCGGCGAACGGGCTGTCCAGCAGGTTCACGCGCAATACACCGTTTTTGTCGGTGCTCATCTCGAACGTTTCCTTGCCGGCCTTGACCTCAACCGGACGCTCGCTCCATGGCAGGCTCGAGTATTCGGTGCGCTTGTCGAGCTGGACCTCGTCGATTCCCGCCAGGTTCTGTTGCGCGCGACCATGAGACTGTACGTTCATGAACGGGTTGAGCCCGGCGAAACCGTAGCTCAACCAGTCTTTCGTCACGCTGTCCGGCAGGTTGCCGAGGGCGAACACGTTGACCACGTTCGCACCGACACCGGCCACCACGGCCACCGCACCCAGCGGGATCTCGTAAGCCTCCCGCCAGGGTTGGTACGGCGTGTAGCGGTCGTAGTGGCGTGTGACTTCGAATTCGGTGACTTCGAAAGTCTTCTGCTCGTGGATCTTCACCCGACGTTGCGGCAACTCAAGCACCTTTGGCTCGCCGACATCAATCTGCAGGCTGTGATCGAGCAATTTACGCTCGACACGTTCCTCGTGCTCGCTGCGTTGTGACATTTGATTGGCACAGCCGCTGACCAGCAGGGCGCCGCACAGGGCGGCACCACCGAGGCCTAAGGTGTTTCGCTTGAACATGACTTCTCTATCTGGTGTCAGCGGCGGATGCGGGACTGAAGGAAGGACAGCACGTCTGCCACCGGCAGCGCTTGCGCTTCGGGCTCGGTGCGGCTCTTGTATTCAAGATTGCCTTCGGCGAGGCCGCGGTCACTGACCACGATCCGGTGAGGAATGCCGATCAGCTCCATGTCCGCGAACTTGATGCCCGGGCTGGTTTTCTTGTCGCGATCGTCCAGCAGTACTTCGAAGCCGGCGGCAGTCAATTGTGCATACAGCTTGTCGGTGGCTTCGCGAACCTGTTCGGTTTCATAGCGCAGCGGTACCAGCGCGACCTGGAACGGGGCCAGCGTGTCACTCCAGATGATCCCGTTGGCGTCGTTGTTCTGCTCGATGGCCGCAGCCACCACGCGGGAAACGCCGATGCCGTAGCAACCCATTTCCAGGGTGACCGGCTTGCCATTTTCGCCCAGCACTTCGCACTTCATCGCTTTGCTGTACTTGTTGCCCAGCTGGAAGATGTGCCCGACTTCGATGCCGCGTTTGATTTCCAGGGTGCCCTTGCCATCCGGGCTTGGGTCGCCAGCGACCACGTTGCGCAGGTCGGCAACGGTCGGAACTGGCAGATCACGCTCCCAGTTCACGCCGAAGTAGTGCTTGTCATCAATGTTGGCACCGATGCCGAAGTCGCTCATCAGCTCGACGGAGCGGTCGATGATGATTGGCAGCGGCAGGTTCAACGGACCGAGGGAACCGGCGCCGGCGCCAATGGCGTCACGCAGTTCGGCTTCGGAGGCCATGACCAGTGGGCTGGCAACGCCAGGCTGGTTGCCGGCCTTGATTTCGTTCAGTTCGTGGTCGCCACGGATGATCAGGGCAATCAGCTTGCCTTTCTCTTCAGCGTGAACCACCAGGGTCTTGATGGTCTTTTCAATCGGCAGGTTGAAGCCTTCGACCAGTTGCGCGATGGTCTTGCAGTTCGGCGTGTCGACCAGGCGCAGCTCTTCGGCAGGCGCGGCGCGGGAAGTCTCGCGTGGCACGGCTTCGGCTTTCTCGATGTTCGCCGCGTAGTCGGAACCGTTGCTGAAGACGATATCGTCTTCGCCGGATTCGGCCAGCACGTGGAATTCGTGGGAGCCGGCACCGCCGATCGAGCCGTTGTCGGCTTCAACCGGGCGGAATTTCAGGCCCAGGCGGGTGAACACGTTGCAATACGCCTGGTGCATGCGGTCGTAAGTGATCTGCAGCGATGGCTGGTCAGCGTGGAAGGAGTAGGCGTCCTTCATGATGAATTCGCGGCCGCGCATCAAACCGAAGCGTGGGCGGATTTCGTCACGGAATTTGGTCTGGATCTGGTACAGGTTGATCGGCAGCTGTTTGTAGCTGCTCAACTCGTTGCGCATCAGGTCAGTGATGACTTCTTCGTGAGTCGGGCCGGCGCAGAAATCGCGACCATGGCGATCCTTGAAGCGCAACAATTCAGGGCCGTACTCTTCCCAGCGACCGGATTCTTGCCACAGCTCAGCCGGTTGGGTGCTCGGCATCAACACTTCGAGAGAGCCCGCGGCGTTCATTTCTTCACGAACGATGGCTTCGACCTTGCGCATTACTCGCAAGCCCATCGGCAGCCAGGTGTACAGGCCCGAGGCGAGTTTGCGGATCATGCCGGCGCGCAGCATCAGCTGATGGCTGATCACGACCGCATCGGAAGGCGTTTCTTTCTGTGTGGCGAGCAAAAATTGACTGGTGCGCATGGTTGGCCGTTGTCGGTTGCTGATGACGAGAAATGACGGGCATTGTACGGGCGAGATCCGCTGGCGTACAGGCGTGCGGTCGGCTGTGTGGCAGGAGGGCGAGAATCACTCAGCCCTCGGTGATGCTTCCTACGTATAGAGCCTACGACTCTTCCGCCACCTGAGTCGGAATCGGTTCCGGCGTGGGGGTCGGGCCTTCACGGCGGCTCTCCTGGAACCAGTGCAGGGCAATCAGCAATAGTGTCGGAACGCCGAGCAGGGCGGTGATCAGGAAAAAATCGTGATAACCGAATTTCTCCACCATGACCCCCGAGTAGCCGCCGATCAGGCGTGGCAGCAAGAGCATGATCGAGCTGAGCAGGGCGTACTGGGTCGCGGAGAACTTCAGGTTGGTCAGGCTCGACAGGTAGGCGACAAACGCTGAGGTCGCCAGGCCCGAGCTGAAGTTATCCAGGGAAATGGTGGCGATCAGCATGTTCAGGTTGGCGCCCATGTCGGCGAGCATCAGGAACAGCAGGTTGGTGCCGGCTGATGCAATGCCGCCGATGAGCAGAATCGGCAAGATACCGAAGCGCACAATCAGCAGGCCGCCCATGCCGGCACCGACCAGCGTCATGATCAGGCCAAAGATCTTGCTGACGCTGGCAATCTGGTCCTTGGTGAAGCCCTGGTCGATGTAGAACACATTCGCCATCACGCCCATGACCGTATCGGACATCCGATAGGTGGCGATTAGTCCAAGCAACAGGAACGCTTGCCAGCGGTAGCGCAGAATGAAGTCGTTGATCGGCGTCAGCACCGGCGCCAGGCCACGGCGGCCAATGGCCGACAGGCACATGGCGGTGAGCGTGGTGTAGAGGATCGCCCGCAGGAATGCGCGGTCTTCGAGCAGCAGGTCGAGCACGCTCACACCGTCGAACAGCACGCTGGCGAAATCGGTGTTGTACAACTGAGTGAACATGGCCGGCACGGAAACCAACAGCACGATCAGCACAAACACCGATGCCAGTTGATGCACAAAGCTGTAGCGCCCGGCCTGAAGCTGGGTGCGCAGCGGCACCGGCGGTTCGCGCATGAAAAAGGACGTGAGCAGTGCCGGAACCATCAAGGCACCGAACAGGATGTAGGTGCCGGCCCATGCCGAATGCTTATAGTTGAAACCGGTAGAGCCGAAGCCTTCAGCGAAGAACAGGGCGCCAGCGGTGGCCAGCAGCGCGGCGATCCGATAACCGGACATGTAACTGGCGGCGAGGGCGGCCTGGCGAGTGTCGTCGGCGATTTCCAGGCGATAGGCGTCGACCGCGATGTCTTGCGTCGCCGAAGCGAAGGCGACAACTACAGCAATAGCGATCAGCCACGACAAATGCTTTTGCGGGTCGCAGAAACCCATCCCGATCAGGCCGAGAATGACCAGTGCCTGTGAAAGTACCAGCCAGGAACGTCGGCGACCGAGCTTGCCGAGCAATGGCAGGCGCCATTGGTCGAGCAGCGGTGACCAGACCCATTTAAAGGCGTAGGCCAGGCCGATGAGGCTTGCATAGCCAATGGTTTCGCGAGCCACACCGGCTTCACGCAGCCAGACTGAAAGTGTCGAAAACACCAGCATGTAGGGCAGGCCGGCGGCGAAACCAAGCAGCAACAGTACAAGCGTCGAAGGGCTGGCATAGGCGGCGAGCGCGGCGCGCCAGGTTTTACGGGGCATGGGCTGGAGTCTGCCTCAAGAAATACGGAAACAAAGCGCGCACTCTAACCGCTGTGCTCTACCGGGCGCCAGCCATGGCGCTGAATATCAACACGATTGTTCAGGATACTGATGCCCTCCATGCGCAAACGCGCGCGTTGTTCATCCCCCGAAGGGCTGCCGGCAGGCAAGCTGATACGTCCGCCGGCGCCGAGCACGCGGTGCCAGGGTAATTTGCTGTCGCCCGGCAGTTGGCTCAGCGTTCGCCCGACGAAGCGGGCGGCGCGACCCAGTCCCGCCAACTCGGCGAGCTGACCATAACTGACAACTTTGCCCTCGGGGACTTGCGCCAGAGTCAGGTACAACGCCGTGCGTCGGATTTGCGCCGGACTATCGGTAGCAGTGAGTGAGTCGGTCACATCGGCAGTTCCTGAAAAAAGTTCGCTTTACCGTCTGTAGAGTAAATCCTGGATCACCTATTGAGAAATGAACTCATTAGAAATAGTTGGGTCAGTCCTTGCTAGGGTCTTATTCGTATGGATAATGCCGACTTTTTTTCGCAAACTTGAGCCTGTATTTGCTTATGTTGTCCAGAACCCTGCTGTGCCTCGCTGTCGTCAGTGCCTCCACACCCTTGCTCGCCGATACTGTCTGGTTGAAGAACGGTGACAAGCTGAGCGGCAAGATCGTCGTTTTCGATGGCGGCAAGCTGTTGATCCAGACCGAATACGCCGGTGCCGTCCCGATCGACTGGAAGCAGGTCAAAACCCTGGAAAGCGATCAACAGTTGCTGGTCAAGCAGGACGCCTACAATGGTGAAAAAGCCAAGGCACTGCATGCGGCAGAAGACGGCAAGGTCACCCTGGCCAATGGTGACACTCCCAAGACGGTGGAACTGGCAAGCATTCAGCAGATTCTCAAGCCCAAGCCTGTCGTTGAGGATTTGGTGTGGAAGGGCAATGTCGATGCCGCGCTGGATTATCAGCGAGCCGAAAAAGACACCGACGATTACGATATCGACTTCAAGACCAGTGCGCGTCATGGCAGGTGGCGACATACCGCTGAAGGCGAGTACAACCGCGAATTTCAGGATGACGTGGTCACTACCGACAACTGGCGCGGCGAATACTCGCTCGATCGCTTCCTGACCGAAAAGTGGTTCTGGCAGGGGCGCGCAGTCTATAAGCGTGACAAGGTCGAAGAGCTCTCTCGTCAGCGCACCGTCGGTACCGGTCCGGGTTACCAGTTCTGGGATAACGAACTGGGCGCATTCTCGCTAGGCTCGCTGCTCAACCGCACGGACTATGAGTTCAGTAATGGCAACAAGGAAAACTTCTACTCCCTGGCGATGAAGTGGGATTACAACCGCTACCTGATCGGCAAGAAGGTGGAATTCTTCACCAATGGCGAAGTGGGCAAGCCGTTGTCGGACGTGGCGGATTACGCGCTCGATGCCGAACTGGGCTTGCGCTACAAGGTGACCGATTGGGCTTCGCTTAACCTGAAGGCCGAGCGAGATATCATCAGCGGCACCGACGATGCGGATTTGAACAAGACCCGCTACACCGCCGGGTTTGGCGTGACTTGGTAAGACGCAAAAAATCGCAGCCATGGGCTGCGATTTTTTTTGCCTGCAAAACAGACAGGCACAAAAAAGCCCCGCTTTGAGGGCGGGGCTTTTTACTAAAGCAAGTACAAGTTAGATAACTTGAACTTCTTCAGCTTGCATGCCTTTCTGACCGCGGGTAGCGATGAAAGAAACCTGTTGGCCTTCTTTCAGGCTTTTGAAGCCGTCGGATTGGATAGCTTTGAAGTGAACGAACAGGTCGTCACCGGATTGTGGAGTGATGAAGCCGAAGCCTTTTTCATCGTTGAACCACTTAACGGTACCAGTTTGGCGATTAGACATGGTGTAACTCCTTGAACAAAGATAACTGCGACGCAGGAAGAACCCTGGCCGAGACTGAGTGCAAAGAGCAGGAAAAATTCTTGTAGATGGTTGGATCGAAATTCAACATATCGTGTAGAGATTCTCAGTGACACAAGCAGCACAGTGGCGCCACCTTAACCCTTTTTCCGGAACGTGCCAATGCTTCCTGCAAAGGTTTCTCTGTTTTCGTGACTGACGGTCCGCCGGTTTACCCGCAAGGGCCGGAAATTACGGGGGTATCGGCAAAGTTTGTGCCTCGGACTTTGAACCCGAAGCGTGCGCCCGGTAAGATGCCGGACAGATTTTTTCCACCTCGCTATTCAGGACACCCGCCATGAGCATCAAATCGGACAAGTGGATTCGCCGCATGGCGCAAGAGCACGGCATGATCGAGCCCTTCGTAGAGCGCCAGATGCGCGGCGAAGGCGCCGACCGAGTGATTTCCTACGGCGTGTCGAGCTATGGCTACGACGTACGCTGCGCCGATGAATTCAAAGTGTTCACCAACATCAATTCGGCGACCGTTGATCCGAAGAACTTCGACGAGAAGAGCTTCGTCGACGTCAAGAGCGATGTCTGCATCATTCCGCCGAACTCCTTTGCCTTGGCACGCACCGTGGAATTCTTCCGTATTCCGCGCAATGTGCTGACGATCTGTCTGGGTAAAAGCACCTACGCGCGTTGCGGCATTATCGTCAACGTGACGCCGCTTGAGCCTGAGTGGGAAGGCCACGTGACCCTGGAATTCTCCAACACCACCACGCTGCCGGCAAAAATCTACGCCAACGAAGGTGTGGCTCAGATGCTGTTCTTCGAATCCGACGAAGAGTGCGAAGTGTCCTACAAGGACCGTGGCGGCAAGTATCAGGGCCAGCGCGGCGTCACCCTGCCGCGCACCTGATCCGTTCGTCTGGCAAATCGTGGGAATTCTTGAGCGGGTAGACACTCTATGGGGTGTACTGCCCGGTTCGCGCAACGCGGACGGGGCCATCGCTCAGGAGTGCTTTATGAAGATCGATCCGCGAATAAGTGCCGAACTGGCAAGGCTTGAGCCCAATCAGGTTGGCGTTTTGGCCTGGTCCTTGTTGGCACATCCACCTATCGACATGGCAGGGGGCATCCCCGGTCAGCCTGATCCCGATACCCCCAACGAACAACCCACCGAGCCCGGTGAGCCTACCTTGCCGGATGAGCCGCCTCCTGCGCCCGTTGCCTGATACCAAAACGCGTGTAGGAGCAAAGTTTGCTCGCGATGAACGCGACGCGGTCTATTAACGACCGAGTTATCGTTCATCGCGAGCAAGCTTTGCTCCTACGGGTGGTGGGGGTTACTTGAGGTTGCCGCTCAGGAACTGCTTCAACCGCTCACTCTTCGGATTGCCCAATACGTCTTCCGGTGTACCTTCTTCCTCCACCAACCCCTGGTGCAGGAACAGCACCTGATTCGAGACCTTGCGGGCGAAGCTCATTTCGTGGGTCACCATGATCATGGTTCGGCCTTCCTCGGCCAGGCCCTGGATCACCCTGAGCACCTCACCCACCAGTTCGGGGTCGAGGGCCGAGGTGGGTTCGTCGAACAGCATCACTTCCGGCTCCATGGCGAGTGCCCGGGCAATTGCCACGCGTTGCTGCTGACCGCCGGAAAGAAACGCCGGGTATTGATCCGCCACGCGCGAGGCCAGGCCCACTTTGTCGAGATAGCGTCGGGCACGGTCTTCGGCTTCCTGCTTGCTGCACCCCAGCACCCGGCGCGGGGCCATGGTGATGTTTTCCAGCACCGTCATGTGGCTCCACAGGTTGAAGTGCTGGAACACCATGGCCAGGCGGGTGCGGATCCGTTGCAGTTCATTGGCATCGGCCACGTGCATACCGTGGCGATCCTTGATCATGCGGATGTTCTGGCCGTCCAGGCTCATGGCGCCGTCATTGGGCTGTTCGAGAAAGTTGATGCAGCGCAGGAAGGTACTTTTGCCCGAGCCGCTGGCGCCGATCAGGCTGATGACGTCGCCGGTGTTGGCCTTGAGCGAAACGCCTTTGAGTACTTGATGTTCGCCATAGCTTTTATGCAGGCCTTCAATGGTCAGTTTGTACATGGGGCATGCATCCTCAAGGCGAAAGTAGGTAGCCACTGCGATAGGCTTCGGTGCCCGCAATGTGGGCGATCACCATGCCAGCAGTGGCCATGCGCCGTAGCGAGCGGGCGTACATCAACCCGGCGACGGTGCAATGAACGGGGGTGACGCGGTCAAGGATCGGGTCGATGATTTCAGCGATCAGTTGCCCGGCTTCGAGGTATTCCCCGGGTAGCGCGGTGAACACCAGCAGCCCGCCGACCGGTGTCGCTACCGGTTCAACGCCGGCTAGCGGCGTAGCCGGGTAGGGCAGTTCAGGCAGCGAAGCAGGTTCGCCGGCAATGGCGCCGAAGTGAGTCAGGTAATTGATCAGCGCCTGGCAATCGAGGCTGGCCAGCGGGTGATTGACGTCACCCTGGCCGCGCAATTCGACGGTGACCGAAAAACTGCCCAGTGGAATATCGAAGTGTTCGCCGAAGCGTTCCTTCAACTGCCACCAGAGCAGGGTGAAACATTCATCGAACGACTGACCGCCGGAGTCGGTGGCCAGCAGGCTGGCTTCGGCACCGATATAACGCGCCAATGGCTCGACCTGCGGCCAGGCCTCGGGCGTGGTGTAAAGGTGCGCGACCGCTTCGAAATCGCAATGCAGGTCCAGCACCATGTCGGCATCGCAGGCTAGCCGTTGCAGAACCAGGCGCTGGGATTGCAGTTGCGTGCTGGCGGTCTGTCGGGCGAGGGCATTGCGCAGGCTGCTGCGAATCAATTCGAGGTTGCGCTGCGGATCGTCGCCGAGCCGGCCTTCGATCTCGTTGCCGACGGCTTCGCTCAGATCGACGAACCAGCGATTGAAGTTCTGCCCGCTTTCGAGGTCGTAACGACCCAGCGGCACATCCATCAGTACTTGTTCAAGGCCGACCGGGTTGGCCACCGGCACCAGCACGATTTCGCTGCGCAGACGGCCGGCGGCTTCGAGTTCCGCCAGACGCTGCTTGAGGTGCCAGGCAACCAGCATGCCGGGCATTTCGTCGGCATGCAGGGATGACTGGATGTAAATCTTGCCTTTGGCCGATGAGGGGCCGAAGTGAAAGCTGTGAATCTGTCGAGCGGTCCCCGGCAGCGGGGCCAGCAAGTCATGAATCTGGTGGCGCATGTCTCTTTATCCCTAAAGCGGGTCCTAGTGGGTCGGCCCGAGGAAGGCCAGCCATCGGCGTTCGGCGAGGCGGAACAGGCCGACCAGCGCAAAGGTAACGGTCAGGTAGATCAGCGCGGCGATGCCGAACGACTGGAAGGTCAGGAAGGTCGCCGAGTTGGCGTCCCGCGCGACTTTCAATACGTCCGGGATGGTCGCGGTGAATGCCACGGTGGTCGAGTGCAGCATCAAAATCACTTCGTTGCTGTAATAAGGCAACGAACGACGCAGGGCCGAAGGCATGATCACATAGGCATAAAGTTTCCAGCCTGTCAGACCGTAAGCCTTGGCCGCTTCCACTTCACCATGCGCCATGCTGCGAATCGCCCCGGCGAAAATCTCCGTGGTGTAGGCACAGGTGTTCAGGGCGAAAGCCAGGATCGTGCAGTTCATCGCATCGCGAAAGAACGCATCAAGCACAGGTTGGGCGCGCACGGCAGCCAGACTGTAAATCCCGGTGTAGCAGATCAGCAGCTGAATATAGAGCGGCGTACCCCGGAACAGATAGGTGAAGAACTGAACCGGCCAGCGGATGTAGAAGTGCGGCGAAACCCGGGCGATGGACAGCGGGACCGACACCACGAAACCGATGAAGATCGACGCGCTGAGCAGCCACATGGTCATGGCCAGGCCGGTGATGTTGTAGCCGTCGGTATAAAGGAAAGGTTTCCAGTATTCCTGCAAGAGCTCGATCATCGTACGGCCTCCCGGGAACCGGCGGCGTAGCGGCGTTCGAGCCAGCGCAGGACGAAGTTGGAGGCGCTGGTGATTACCAGGTAAATCAGCGCTGCAAGCACCAGGAAGTAGAACAGTTGATAAGTGCTTTTGCCGGCATCCTGCGCCGCCTTGACCAGATCGGCCAGGCCGATGATAGAGACCAGGGCTGTGGCCTTGAGCATCACCATCCAGTTGTTACCGATACCCGGCAGGGCAAAACGCATCATCTGCGGGAACACCACGATCCAGAAACGCTGGCCGCGCTTGAGGCCATACGCGGTTGCCGCTTCGACCTGGCCCCGTGGGACCGCGAGAATCGCGCCACGGAAGGTTTCGGTGAAATACGCGCCATAAATGAAGCCCAGGGTGATAACCCCAGCGCTGAACGGGTTGATCTCGATGTATTCCCATTCCATGAAATCGGTAAACGACGTCAGCCAGGTTTGCAGGCTGTAGAAGATCAACAGCATCAGCACCAGGTCCGGCACACCGCGAATCAGTGTGGTGTAGAGCTGGGCCGGTATGCGCACCAGTTTGACTTTTGACAGCTTGGCGCTGGCGCCGAGCAAGCCGAGCAAAACGGCCACCAACAGCGACAACACCGACAATTTGATGGTCATCCAGGTGCCTTCCATCAGCAACGGGCCGAAGCCGTGGAGGCTGAAGGCGGAGAGCCCCAGGTTTTGTAATAGGTTTTCGAACATAAATCAGCAACCTGATCGGAAGAAAAAAGCGCCCATCGCAAGATGGGCGCCGGGCATCATTTGCCGCTGTACAGATTCAGATCGCCAAAGTGTTTCTTCTGAATGGTGGCGTAGGTGCCATCTTCGTGTAACGCTTTGATACCTTTATTCAAAAGGTCTTTGAGGTCTTTGTTACCTTTAGAGATACCGATAGCTGTTTTGGACGGCAGCAATTCGCTGTCGACCGGCTTGCTGACTTCGTAGCCTTCGCCTTTTGGCGACTTCAGGAAGCCCAGTTCAGCTTGCAGCATGTCCTGAATTGCCGCGTCGAGGCGACCGGAAGTCAGGTCCGAATACACCTGATCCTGGTTCTGATAGGCCTGGGTTTTCACCCCGGCCTTGTCCAGCACGGCTTTAGCGTAGGCTTCCTGAATGGTGCCTTGCTCATAGCCGACGGTCTTGCCCTTCAGCGAAGCGACGTCTGCGGTCAGGCCGGAACCTTTCTTGAACACGTAGGCGGTTGGGCCGGAGAACAGCTCGTCGGAGAAGTCGATGACTTTTTCGCGGGCCGGGGTGACGGTCATCGAAGAGATCACACCGTCGAATTTATTGGCCTTCAAGCCCGGAATCATGCCGTCGAAATCACTTTCGACCCATTTGCACTTGACCTTCAGCTCGGCGCAGATCGCGTTACCCAGGTCGATGTCGAAACCTACCAGGCTACCGTCAGCCGCTTTTGACTCAAACGGAGCGTAGGAAGGATCAACGCCAAAACGCAATTCCTTGTATTCCTTGGCCAGCGCGGAACCGGCTGCCATGCACAACGCCAGTGCAGAAAGGGTCAGCAATGCTTTTTTCATTATTCAATCCCTAAAAACCAATATGAGCGCTTGTGGCGCAGAATTATTGTTACTGGAAAGCGTAAGACCCTATGAAAGTAGCAATTTCCGAACCAGAGTCCCGAACAAGTGTTTTAAAAGGTGATTCAAGAAATGGCAAGGAGGGATTTGTGCACGAAAACGGGCGGTGAGAATTTGATGCACCAACATCGATAGGATCACCACAAAACCCTGTGGGAGCGAGCCTGCTCGCGATGAGGGAGTGTCAGTCGAAAAATTGTTAACTGACACACCGCTATCGCGAGCAGGCTCGCTCCCACAAGGGGTCGGATCAGCTGAGTAAATCCTGCAACGTTCCCAAATTGTCCGCTTCCTCGACCGACTTATCCTGCCGCCAACGCAACATCCTCGGGAACCGCACCGCAATCCCGCTCTTGTGTCGCCTGGACAGGGCGATGCCCTCGAATCCCAGTTCAAACACCAGGCTCGGTGTGACACTGCTCACCGGCCCGAATTTCTCTACGGTGGTCTTGCGCACGATACTGTCGACCTGGCGCATTTCTTCGTCGGTCAGCCCCGAATACGCCTTGGCGAACGGCACCAGTGCGCGTTGGCTCGCGCCAGGCGGCCCGTCCCACACGGCGAAGGTGTAATCGCTGTAGAGACTGGCGCGGCGACCATGGCCGCGTTGCGCATAAATCAGCACCGCGTCGACGCTGAAGGGGTCGACTTTCCATTTCCACCAGACGCCCATGTCCTTGGTCCGCCCGACGCCATACAGCGCATCCCGGGCCTTGAGCATCATGCCTTCGACACCAAGCTTGCGGGAGGCTTGCCGCTGTCGGGCGAGGTCGAACCAGTCTTCTCCGGTGAGCAAGGGGGAAAGGAGTAATACCGGGTTGTTGCCGCTGGCGACGACATGTTCCAGTTGTGTGCGACGCCGGGACTGAGGCTGGTTGCGCCAGTCTTCACCCTGCCACTCCAGCAAGTCGTAGGCGAGGATCACCACCGGCACTTCTTCGAGGATTTTTTTGTCCAGGGTTTTACGACCTATCCGCTGTTGCAGCAGCGCGAAAGGCTTTACCGCGGGTGCAGCCGGGGAATAAGGGTTGAAGGCGTCTTCGGTGGAGGGTTGTGCGGTTTTCCAGGCGACGATTTCACCGTCGATCACCGTGCCGTCGGGCAAGCAGTGAACCAGGCTATCGAGTTCGGGGAAGCGCTCGGTGACCAGCTCTTCACCTCGCGACCAGATCCACAGTCGCCCGTCGCGTTTGACCACCTGGGCGCGAATGCCATCCCACTTCCATTCCACTTGCCAATCGCTGGCCGGGCCGAGCAGGGCTTCGAATTGTTCAACAGGTTGCGATAGCGCGTGAGCGAGGAAAAACGGGTAGGGCTGACCGCCCCGTTGGGCATGTTCGGCAGACGATTCGGCAGCGATCAACTTCAAATAACCGTACGCGCTCGGGCGGTTGGACAGGTCGGTGTAACCCACCAGACGTTGGGCGACGCGTTTGCTGTCGAGCCCGGCCATGGCCGCCAAGGCGCGGGTGACCAGTAACTTGGAAACGCCGACACGGAAACTGCCGGTGATCAGTTTGATGCAGAGCATCAGGCTCTGGCGGTCCAGTTGCGACCACAAGGCCGGCAGTCGCTCGGCGAGGACTTGCGGGGTTTCACCGCGTAGCGGCAGCAGTTTGTGTTCAATCCAGACCGCTAATCCATCGTTGGAACTGTGAAGCGCTCCGGGCATTACCAGCGAAATGGTTTCCGCCAGATCACCGACCGCTTGATAACTTTCTTCGAACAGCCACGGCGAAAGGCCGGAGATTTCCACCGCCAACTCTCGCAGGATGCGTACCGGCACCAGTTGCCGAGGACGCCCGCCGGACAAAAAGTAAACAGCCCATGCGGCATCTTCCGGCGCGGCTTCGGCGAAGTAGTGTTGCATCGCCGCCAGTTTGGCGTTGCTCGAGGTGGTGGCATCGAGTTCGGCATACAAATCGGCGAAGGCCTTCATGGCAGCACCTCGGCGCTCTCGGGTTCGAAGGCTGCGTTTTCGTCCTCATCGTCGCCGTACTCGGTGCTGAAACCCATGGCATCAAGACCTTGTTCGAGCAGATAGCGCACCAGTACCCCAACCGAACCGTGGGTCACTCTCACGCGCTCGGCACCGGTCTGTTCGATGGCCCAGAGCAGGCCCGGCCAGTCGGCGTGGTCAGACAGTACGAAGCCACGATCTACACCACGTCGCCGCCGAGTGCCGCGCAAACGCATCCAGCCGCTGGCGAAACCATCGCTGTAGTCGCCGAAGCGCCGCATCCAGGTGCTGCCGCCAGCCGAAGGCGGGGCCAGGACCAGCGCCTTGCGCATCATGGGGTCGCTCTTTTGTACTTCGCCGGCATAGATCGTGGGCGGTAAATAAATACCACCTTCGCGATAAACCTGATTGAGCGGTTCCACGGCCCCATGCACCAGAATGGGACCGAGACTGGCATCGATGCCGTGGAGAATTCGCTGCGCCTTGCCGAACGCATAGCAGAACAGCACGCTGGTTTTGTCGTCGGCGGCGTTGGCTTGCCACCACTGATTGATCTCGGCAAAAACCTGCGCCTGGGGTTGCCAGCGATAAATCGGCAGACCGAAGGTCGATTCAGTGATGAAGGTATTGCAGCGCACGGGCTCGAACGGCGCGCAAGTGCCGTCGGGTTCGACCTTGTAGTCGCCCGAGGCGACCCAGACTTCGCCGCGATATTCCAGGCGCACCTGTGCCGAGCCGAGGACATGCCCGGCGGGGTGAAAACTCAAAGTGACGCCATGGTGGGTCAGGGGTTGACCGTAAGGCAGGGTTTGCAGGTTGATGCCCTGGCCCAGTCGCGCCCGCAAAATCCCTTCGCCGGGAGCGGCCGCCAGATAATGCCGGTTGCCGATGCGGGCATGGTCGCCGTGAGCGTGGGTGATGACCGAACGTTCGACCGGACGCCACGGGTCGATGTAGAAATCCCCGACCGGGCAGTACAAACCTTCAGGACGCGCGATAACAAGATCCATGTTGTTACCAGAATGAATAGGCCTGTTAGCTAGGAGGTTTGCGCGAGACGAGAAGTTCTATTTTTTTTTTTCGGGAATTCAAGATCGTTCCCACGCTCTGCGTGGGAACGCCTCAAGGGACGCTCCGCGTCCGCTCTTGGGACGCGGAGCGTCCCTGGCTGCATTCCCACGCGGAGCGTGGGAACGATCAAGCGGTCAGGTAGAGGCGGGGTTACTTGCCAGGTGTCAGGGTCAACCGCTTGTTGCCGTACACCTTGTCAAAGTTCTGCGGCTGCATCGGCAAGCTCATGTATTGCCCTTTCAGCCACGGATCAATGCTGTCGAGGTAGTTGTGGCTCGCCGGATTACCGGATTGCCCGGTTCCGTTCTGCCCCATCAGCGGTTCCGCCTGGCCGAAGTCGACGATAAAGCGCATGGCGGGCGCCAGGGTGGTGGTGAAATCCTGGCCCCAGGCGAATGCTGCGGTGTTCAGTGTGGTGTGGTCGCCACCGGCCGCCAGTGGCCCGCGCACCGTCTGGCCGCTGGCGTTTTTCCATTCGTAGCGGTGCAGTTTGCCCCATTGCCAGGTTTTGTGGTCGCCGCCCAACTGACTGTCGCCCGCGCTGATCGCGGCCGCCAGGCTGCGGGCGAGGATCGCCGGTTTGTCTTCTTTTTGCGGTGTGCGAGCGTCATCCCAGAACGGACTGTCCTCACGCCCCAGCAGGTGATCGGCCTGGGCCGCATAGGACAACTTGCCGTTGGCGATAAAGGCTTTCCACGCCGGGCTGCTTTCCGGGCCGAGTTCGTCGAGGAAGATTTGCCGGGTGCTTTGCTGCAGGAACAGTTCGTAAATCGCTGCATCGGCGGAGGTCGGGCTGAGTTTGCCGTCGAAGGCCATCAGGCGGGTGTACGCCTCGCGAGCCTTGCCACGGTCCGCCTCAGGCAACGCTTCAATGGCCTGCTTGAGTGGTTTGGCCATGCCCGGTGCTTCGAACATTTTCTTCAGCTTGGCAGCGAAAGTGGTGGTCTGGTCGTACTGCATGGCGATCAGGCTGCGTGTGTCATGTTTGCCCACGCCCGCCAGTTCGGCCAGGCGTTCGCCACGCTCCGGCGCCGACCAGGAGTTGGACAGTTGCATGCCGTAGCCATGCGGAATGACTCGCTGGTTGGCGGTGCCGAGCCAGCCTTGGGCCGGATCCTGGTCATAGGGATGGAGCATCGGGTCGGCGTAGCCATCCCAATCGTAACGACCTTCCCAGCCCGGCGACGGCAGCAGGCCTTCGCCTTCGCGACGGTTCGGGAAGCGCCCGGTGACTTGCCAACCGATGTTGCTGGCGTCGGCAAATACCAGGTTCAGCGCGATGGCGCGGATTTCGCGGCTGGCGTCCGAGGCTTTCTCGACGGTCTGGGCGCGGGACAGGTCGAAAAACGCGTCCAGGGTCTTGTCATCGGTGAAGTTCGGCGTCTGCAAGGCCAGGCCGAAACCGTTGGCCAGCGTCGTGCCTTGGGCACTGTTGAGCAGCGGGCCATGGCGGGTTTCGTACACCACTTCGCGAATCGGCCGCTGGCCTTTGACGAAGTAGGTTTCGTTGCGCACGATCGCTGGCTGCCATTTGCCACCCACCTCGTAGGAAAGTCCGTTGCCCTGGCGTTTGATTTTTTCCAGGAACAGGTCCTGGTTGTCGCCCATGACAGTGGTCATGCTCCACGCCACTTTGCCGTTGAAACCGCCGAGGACCATCGGCAAACCGGCAACGGTTACGCCAGATGCCTGGTACTTCGGCGCGCGGATCTGCACGTAACTGAACAACGACGGTACGCCCAAGGGGCCATGGCTATCGCTGGCCAGCAGGCTTTTGCCGCTGCGGCTGCGTTGCGGGCCGATCGCCCAGTTGTTCGATGAGGTGGCGCCCAGCAGATTCAGATCGGACAGTTGGCTCGTGGCTTTGCTGATCTCGGCCAGCCCCGGGATTTGCCCGTTGAGCTTGATGCCCTGAAGTTTTTCAGCTTCGGCCAGCGGCAGTTTTTCATCGGGAGCGGACGGGGTCAGCCACGGGAGTTTGTCGTTGCTGACGGTCTGGGCCAGCATCAGCGAGGAGATTTCTTCCGGCAGGTTGGCCGATTGACTGAAATTCAGCAGGCAGAAAATCAGCGCCGAGTCTTCCGGCTTCCAGTATTCAGGCTTGTAGCCGGTGGCCGCGAGGTCCGCCGGCAGCTTGTCGCGATAACGGAACAGGTAGGCGTTGACGCCGCGTGCATAGACTTCGAAGAAGCGTTTGAGGCGCGGCGAAGACGCCTTGTACAGCTCGCCGGCGCTTTTCTTCAGATTGACGGCACGCATGTAGCGGTCAGCGTCGAGCAGGTCCGAACCGGACATCTCCGACAAACGACCCTGAGCCAACAGGCGCAACGTGACCATTTGCGTGATGCGGTCGGTGGCGTGGACGTAACCGAGGGCGAACAGCGCGTCGTGGAAGGTGTTGCTTTCGATCAGCGGCATGCCCATGGCATTGCGGCGTACCGAAACGTTCTGCGCCAGGCCCTTGAGCGGTTGCACGCCGATGGTCGGCGGGAGGGTGTTCTGGGTGTTCCAGGTCTGACAACCGGTCAGGCTCAAAACACCGGCCACTGCTGCGGCAACGCCGAACCGGGGAAGAAAATGTGTAAGGGCTGGCGAGGCCATGGCAAAGCTCCTGCGGGGGGTAGCGTCAGTAAAGGCGCTACGTTAGTGAGCAGGAGGTGGCCGCGCAAGCGGCGGCGGGGTTATTTCTTCGGTGATCGTTCCCACGCTCTGCGTGGGAATGCCTCAACGGACGCTCCGCGTTCGGCTCTTGATGGGACGCGGAGCGTCCCGGGCTGCATTCCCACGCAGAGCGTGGGAACGATCTTCAATGAAGGTCAGGATTTAGGCGGGTTGATTTTGGCCACCAGGGCATACGCCTTCACCGTCGCCGGACGGCTCTGGATGTGGTTGAACCAGCGCAGCACGTTGGGGAAGTCTTCCAGGTTCTGGCTCTGCCACTTGTGGGAAACGATCCACGGGTAGATCGCCATGTCGGCAATGCTGTATTCGCTGCCGGCGACGAAGTCTTTATCGGCCAGCTGCTTGTCGAGTACCCCGTAGAGGCGGGCGGTTTCATCGATGTAGCGCTTGATGGCGTAGGGGATTTTCTCCGGCGCGAATTGGCTGAAGTGATGATTCTGCCCGGCCATCGGCCCCAGGCCGCCCATTTGCCAGAACAACCATTGCAGCGCTTGCTGGCGACCGCGCAGGTCTTTGGGCAGGAACTTGCCGGTCTTCTCTGCCAGGTACAGCAGAATCGCCCCGGACTCGAACAATGCCAGCGGCTCACCGCCATCGGCCGGTTCGGGATCGACGATGGCTGGAATCTTGTTGTTCGGGGAAATTTTCAGGAATTGGGGTTTGAACTGGTCGTTCTGGCTGATGTTGATCGGGTGCACGTTGTAGGGCAGGCCGGCTTCTTCCAGGAATATCGAGATTTTGTGGCCGTTGGGGGTGGTCCAGTAATACAGGTCGATCATGGAGTACTCCAAATCAAAAGATGTCGTTACTTGCGCACAGCAAACGCCGGCATCAGGTCGTCCCGTTTGCGTTCGATAGCTTGCCTGTAGCAACAGGTGATGCTGAAGTGCGGGAAATTCAATGACCCCGCATGAGAAAAACCGGCATGGAGCTCAAAACCAACGCGGCGCTGATCATCATCGATCAACAAAAAGGCATCCTGCATCCCAAACTCGGTCGCCGAAACAATCTTCAGGCGGAGCAGCGAATCCTCGATTTGCTAGGGCATTGGCGTCGAACCGGGCGACCGGTGATTCATGTGCAGCACGTGTCCCGGTCGCCGGAATCAGTGTTCTGGCCGCAGCAATCGGGGGTGGAGTTTCAGGAACGATTCCAGCCACAGACCGGTGAGCAGCTTATTCAAAAGCAGGTGCCGGATGCGTTTTGTGCGACGGGGCTCGAGACGAGTTTGCGAACGGCGGGGATCGATCAGTTGGTCATTGTCGGCGTGGCGACCAACAACTCGGTGGAGTCCACGGCGCGAACGGCCGGGAATCTGGGGTTTGATACGTGGGTGGCGGAGGATGCGTGTTTTACCTTCGACAAGGCTGACTACTTTGGCAACGCCCATTCAGCCGAGGAAGTGCATGCGATGTCGTTGGGCAATTTGCACGGGGAATATGCGACGGTCGTGAGTACCGCACATATTTTGCAGCCTGGCTGAAATCCCTGTGGGAGCGAGCCTGCTCGCGAAAGCGGTGTAACTGACACAGGGATGGTGGATGTGCCGTAGTCATCGCGAGCAGGCTCGCTCCCACATGGGTTCTATGAACGACGTAGATCCTTGGGGGAGCGGGCTTGCTCGCGAAGGCGATTCAACAGGCGAAGAAAATCTTCGCCCGAAGCATCAAGCGCCGTGGCACTTCTTGAATTTCTTGCCGTTGCCGCAAGGGCAAGGGTCGTTGCGGCCGACGTCTTTCAGGGCGTTGCGCACCGGTTCCTGGTGAGCGTGGCCGCAGTTCGGGCCGTGGACATGGCCATGGTCGTGATCATGGTGGTCGTGATGGTCATGATCGTGGTTGCAGTCAGGGCCATGGACATGGGGTTGCTGGGTCATCGGTTTTGCTCCGGAATTAAATCGGCGGGGATTATCACGCCATTGCGCGCCAGGTGCACGTAGTGCGCGATGAATAAACCGGTTTCCAGTTCACCTTCCAGACGATAGGGAATGGGCTGGTCGGGTTTTTTCAGCAGTTTCACCAGATCCCGCACCTTGGGCCACAGGTTGGTGCGGATCGGTACTTTAAAGTAGGCACTGCGTTTGGGGCCGACCGTAAACCAGTGTTCGTGCTCGCCTTCGGTCAGCAGCATGTCGCCCAGGTGAATGCGGTACTCGATGCCCCGCACCGTCAGATCGCTGTCGTTGGGGTTGTCGACACGAAAGTGCAGCAAGAATTTTTGCTGCATCAATTTGGCCTGGATCACTTCGACCTTGGCCAGATGCACCTGCGGTTCGGGTTCATCGTTACCGAACCAGGACGCACAGCCGCCGAGCCCCAGAAACAGGAGAAGGGTGAGCATCTGTAGGACGCGCCGCTGGGTGGTCATGGTAATTCTTCTCCCTTGAACCCCAGTCTAGCTTTTGATCGTTACCTCAACTCAACTGCTGAAATAACCCGCACAACACTTCTTGAATTTCTGTCCGCTGGCGCAAGGGCACGCATCATTGCGTCCGGCCTTGAGTTGCACGGTGGGATCGATGAAATACCAGCGGCCGGCGTTCTGTACGAACGACGAGCGTTCGCGGTGGCTGTGTTCACCGCTGCCGTCGTGCCAGCGCGCGGTAAAGGTCACGAAGGCATGTTCCGGCTGACCGCCCAAGACCTCGGAGCTTTCCACTTCAAGACCCAGCCAGGTGCTTTGGGCGCTCCAGTCGCTGATGGACTGTCGATCCAGGCCTGCCTGTTGTGCGGGCAGGGTGGTCGCCACCAGATAATCGATCAGCCCCAGTACGTAGGCGCTGTAGCGCGAACGCATCAAGGCTTCGGCACACGGCGCCGGATGACCGGCATGGTAATGACCGCAGCAGGCATCGAGCGGGGTGCCGCTACCGCAGGGGCAAATGGATGTACTCATTGCGTTACCACCAATATTTCCCGAAGTTTTCCGGATTGGCCCAGAACCGTGAGTTAAGCCAGTCGGGGACTTGTTTATAGTCAAGCAGATCATAGGTAAACAGGGTCAGCACTTGCTCGTCGCGCTGGAAGCGTTCGCTGGCTTGCAGCGCCAGGGAGAAAAAATCGGTCTCCTGCCAGCCGCTGGCCGGCAAGTCCGCCAGCACCGCGATGCGGCTGGCGTTGAGGTTGCGGATCCCGCCAAGCAGGTTCAGGCCATCGCGTTTGGGCAAGTGTTCGAGACAATCGACCACCAGCGCCAGGTCAAACCGGCGCGCCGCCAGTTCAGCAGGCAACGGGCCAGGTGCCGCATGGGCCACACAACTGTCCGGGTGTGCCAGTTTGAAGGCCTCTAGTGCGGGGAATTCGCTGGCGCCAATCAGCAACAGGCGCGCGGGGGCGTAACGATCAAGCAAAGCGGCCAACGCCTGCTGGGGCGTGCGCGAAGAAATACCTGCAATCATCGAAAATCCTCAATCAGAGCTGCCAAGACTAGCCTGCTCAAAGAGCCGGGCCTAGAGCTGGTTTGGCGTAAAAGCGTCGATCTACCGTGAACACGGGGCAAAACGGGAATGGCCTATTGCTGGCGGAGATTAAAACTCGGGTCTTTACTACCTGAATCGGTTCTAAGCCGATCCCCTCAGGAGAAAACTAGATGAGCATAGTTCGCACAGCATTACCCTTGGTTCTGCTAACCAGTGTGTTGACTGGTTGCGCAGGTTTGCAGAAAACCGACTGGCCGACCTGTGCGGCGGTCGGTGGTGTCGTGGGTGCAGGTCTCGGCGCGACCGAGAGCTCGGCATGGGCGGGGTATGGCGCGCTGCTCGTCGGCGGCACGGCTGCGGCCTATTGCTGGGTTCACGGTGATGGCGACGAAGACGGCGACGGCGTACCGGACAGCCGCGACAAGTGCCCGGGAACACCTAAAGGCGTGCGGGTCGATGCCGACGGTTGCCCTCCACCGGTGCCTGCGCCAGTGGTCGAAGAAACCGCCGTGGTTAAAGAAGAAGTCATCGTCATTCGCGATGTTCACTTCGAGTTTGACAAGGCCAAACTGACCTCTGCCGACAAAGTGGTCCTCGATAAAATCGCCACTCGCTTGAAAGCGGAAGCGCCTGACGCTCGACTGACTGTAACCGGTCACACCGACAGCGTGGGCAGCGATGCCTATAACCAGAAACTGTCGGATCGTCGCGCGCACTCGGTCGTTGAATACCTGATTACCCAAGGTGTGCCACGCAGCAGCTTCGTCTCTGTCACCGGTGCCGGGGAAAGCCAGCCGGTTGCCGATAACAAAACCGCTGACGGCCGCTCGATGAACCGTCGCACGGAAATCCAAATCAACCGCTAAACCCCTTATGCTCCGCGGCTTGTGCAGTCGCGGATGCGGGTCTTTACTCCTGTGTGACCGGCATTGGCCGGTAACACAGGAGCTTTCACCATGAGTGTTCTTACACGGACCGTCTTGCCGGTTGTGCTGCTGGGCAGCCTGTTGACCGGTTGCGCTACTCACAGCGATGGCACCGCCCCCCTCAATCAACGAACCTGGCCAATCTGCAGCGTTATCGGCGGTCTGGCCGGTGGCGGTCTGGGCGCTCTGCAAAGTAGCGCTTGGGCGGCCGGTGGGGCGGCGCTTGGTATCTTGACCGGTGGCTTGATCTGTTACGCCCAGGACGGCGACGAAGACGACGATGGGGTTTTCGATCGACGCGACCGCTGTCCTGATACGCCGGCCAATACCCCCGTGGAACATCATGGTTGCCCATTGCCGCAGTACCCGGTCAGCGTGACACCCGAACCTGTGCAATCGGAGGTCATCACCCTGAGCGACGCGGACGACGTACTGTTTGCTTTCAACCAATCCGAACTGACGCCAGCCGCGCAGAGCAAGCTGGATTCGTTGATGCCCAAACTGCAAAGCGCTGAGGTGATGAGCATCAAGGTGATCGGACATACCGACAGCGTCGGCTCGGACACCTATAACCAGGCGCTGTCGGAACGTCGCGCCAGTAGCGTGGCGGCCTACCTGTTGAGCCAGGGCCTGGCGCCGAACAAGCTCACCAGCGAGGGCAAGGGCCAAAGTCAGCCGGTGGCCGATAACGAAACAGAAGAAGGGCGAGCGAAAAACCGGCGGGTGGAACTGCACGTCAATCGCTGAGCCCCGTGATAGAGCCGTCGGGTGACAAATAAGGTCGCTCCGGCGGCCATTCGGCAGCCTTCATGAAGAATTTTCCGTTGCCCTCTGGCTTATCCCGCGTGGAAGCCGGTACTGTGCGTCAAAGAATAATTCTCAACGGGGGAGCGTATGAACGTGTTTTGGGGGCTGGGGAAGTTGTTGACCCTGCTTTTCTGGCTGGTGGTGTTGACCAATCAGCTCATGCCGTTTGTCAATCCTCTGCATCTGCTGGTCAATCTGGCTGGCGGCCTGCTGGCCTGCCTTCATCTTCTTGAGGCAGTGTTCTGTTTCCGTAGCCTCAGAGGTCGTACTCATCCTTGGCGAGATCGCCTGAAGATCCTGTTTTTCGGCGTTTTCCACCTGCAAACCATCCCGGCTCCGACCGCGTCTAAGGCTTCCCATGCGTAAACTCTGTTTGCTCGCTGCACTCATCAGCCCGTTGGCCTGCGCCCAGGTGGTGAGCGTCGAAACCAACTCGCTGATGCGTTTGCCCAACACCGCCAGCACCTTGCAACTGGAACGCCTGGAAGTGGCCGACTACGGCACGTTGTTGATTCCTTCGAATGTGACCGAGGTATCCGTCGGTGAATTGCGTCTGGGGCGTGAAGCGCGGATCGCCATCGTCCCCGGCGAACAGCCGCTTGAGCTGAAGGTCAGTCGAGCGCAGTTGTCGGAAGGCAGCCAGATCACGGCTCGCGGCGCGCCGGGGACTTACCTCAAGGCCGCCCGCTCCGGGCGTAACCTGAACTTGCAGATCAAGTCACTGAGTGCGCCGCAACTGTTGGTGGACGCTCGCGGCGGCGCGGGCGCACCGGGTTTCGTCGGTCTCGATGGGGCCAACGGCCAGGCGCCGGGTTGTACCTGGGGCCAGGCCGGTCGTGGTGCCGATGGCAGTGACGGTAGTGACGGCCAGCCAGGCGCGCCGGGTGCACTGGTTCGCCTGGAAGTGCCGCGCGATTACCCGGCGGAACTGATCAAGGTCCAGGTGGCCGGCGGCGACGGTGGAGTGGCCGGGCCTGGCGGTAAGCCGGGTGCGGGTGGCAAGGCCAAGGGCTGCTTTGTTTACAAGGCCGATGGCGGAAAAAATGGTCGTCCTGGCGCTGATGGTCAGCCGGGGCCTGCCGGAGCGGAGGGAGCGGTGACCGTGCAGCGGTTGTAAAAGCGACCGAGTTTTGATTGTTCCCACGCTCTGCGTGGGAATACAGCCCGTGACGCTCCGCGTCACTGGACGCGGAGCGTCCCTTGAGGCATTCCCACGCAGAGCGTGGGAACGATCACGGCCGTGCCGCAGCAATCGCCACCAGCACCAACCCGACAATCAGATTAATCCCCACCAACTTGCGAATTTTCCCAAGCGTCGCAGCGCCGGTCGGCCAGTCCTGCGCCGCCACGGCCGTGCGCAACTCTGGCAATAACAAGGCCTGAATCCGGATAAACAGCGCCGTCATCACCACGTACAACCCCATCATCACCTGCACATACCGCGGCGCCGCTTCAAAACCGCTGTACTGCAAATGAATCATGCCCACACCGCTGATCGGCAAAAGCACCACCGCAACCCAGACCCAGCGGAAAAAGCCTTGAAACACTTCTACCCACAGCTTCAGTCGGGCAGGGCCTTCAAGTGCCTTCATCGCCGCGGGCCGCAAGACCATCCACGCGAAAAACATGCCGCCGACCCAGACCAGGGCTGACAGGACATGCAGGGTGTAAACGATGCCAAAAGGTGTCATTGAGGTACTCCGTTCTGCGCGGGATTAATTAGCGCGGTATGATAGCCGCCGAACCGAACCACTGAAAATTTATCCAGCGTTTTTTGCGCCCGACAATCCATGATCAGCACTGAACTCAAAACCACGATCCAGGGCGCCTACTCGCGTTTTCTCGAAGCCAAGAGCCTCAAGCCGCGCTACGGCCAACGCCTGATGATCGCCGAAATTGCCAAGGTCCTCGGTGACATCGACACCGATGACGAAGGCCGGCGCAGTGGCGACCCTGCGATTGTCGCGGTGGAAGCCGGCACCGGCACCGGCAAAACCGTGGCCTACAGCCTGGCCGCCATCCCCACGGCCAAGGCTGCGGGCAAACGCCTGGTGATCGCCACGGCCACCGTGGCCCTGCAAGAGCAGATCGTCTACAAGGATTTGCCCGACCTGATGCGCAACAGCGGGCTGAGTTTCAGCTTCGCCCTGGCCAAGGGACGCGGGCGCTACATGTGCCTGTCCAAGCTCGACATGTTGCTCCAGGAAGGTCACGCACAAACCGCCACGGCGCAGCTGTTTGAAGAAGAAGGCTTCAAGATCGAGGTCGACGAAGCCAGTCAGAAGCTGTTCACCAGCATGATCGAGAAACTCGCCGGCAATAAGTGGGACGGCGACCGCGACAGTTGGTCCACCGCCCTGGAAGACGCCGACTGGGCGCGCCTGACCACCGATCACAGCCAGTGCACCAATCGCCATTGCCCGAACTTCGGCCAGTGCGCCTTCTACAAGGCCCGCGAAGGCATGGGCAAGGTCGATGTGATCGTCACCAACCACGACATGGTCCTGGCCGACCTGGCACTGGGCGGCGGCGCCGTGTTGCCGGACCCGCGCGATACCATCTACGTGTTCGACGAAGGCCATCACCTGCCGGACAAGGCCATCGGCCATTTCGCCCATTACACGCGCCTGCGTTCCACCGCCGACTGGTTGGAAACCACCGCCAAGAACCTCACCAAATTGCTGGCCCAGCATCCGCTGCCGGGCGACCTGGGCAAGTTGATCGAACAAGTGCCGGAACTCGCGCGGGAGATCAAGACCCAGCAGCAATTCATGTTCAGCGCCTGCGAGCAGGTCGCCGATTTCAAACCGGGCGAAGACGTCGAAGGCCGTGAGCGGCCGCGTCATCGCTTCGTCGGCGGGGTGATTCCCGAGCACATGCGCGAAATGGGCGTCGAGCTTAAGAAGGGTTTCGCCCGTCTGACCGATCTGTTTACCCGTCTCACCGAACTGCTCAAGGAAGGCATGGATGGCGAGGTCAACATCGGCATCGCCAGCAACCAGGCAGAGGAGTGGTACCCGCTGTTCGGCAGCCTGTTGTCGCGTTCTTCGGGCAACTGGGAGTTGTGGGTCGCGTTCACCGCTGAAGACCCGGAAGACAACCCGCCGATGGCCCGCTGGCTGACCCTGGCCGAAAGCGGCTCGCTGTTCGACATCGAGGTCAACGCCAGCCCGATCCTCGCGGCGGAAATGCTCCGTCGCAACTTGTGGAACGTAGCTTACGGCGCTCTGGTGACCTCCGCGACATTGACCGCACTCGGCACCTTCGATCGCTTCCGCATGCGCGCCGGCCTGCCGAAAAAAGCCGTGACCGCAGTGGTTCCAAGCCCGTTTCATCACGCCGACGCTGGCGTGTTGCGGGTGCCGGACCTGAAGGCCGATCCGCGTGATGCGCCGGCCCACACTGCAGCGATCATCCGCGACTTGCCGGCCTTGGTGGAAGGTTCGCGCGGCACCCTGGTGCTGTTCTCCTCGCGCAAACAGATGCAGGACGTGTTCGACGGCCTCGACCGCGACTGGCGCAAGCAAGTGTTCATTCAAGGCAACCTGTCGAAACAGGAAACCCTGAACAAGCACAAGGCGCGGGTCGATGGCGGCGATTCCAGTGTGTTGTTCGGCCTGGCGAGTTTCGCCGAAGGGGTCGATTTGCCCGGTGCGTACTGCGAGCACGTGGTGATCGCGAAGATTCCATTTTCGGTGCCCGATGATCCGGTCGAAGCGGCCCTGGCCGAATGGATCGAGGCTCGGGGTGGCAATCCGTTCATGGAAATCTCCGTGCCGGATGCTTCGCTGAAGCTGGTCCAGGCCTGCGGTCGCTTGCTGCGCACCGAAGAAGACCGCGGCACCATCACCTTGCTCGATCGACGCCTGGTCACCCAGCGTTATGGCAAGGCAATCCTCAATGCGTTGCCTCCCTTCCGGCGTGAAATTTCCTGATACACCGGTGGGCAAATTTGCCCACCGCGTTGTCTATCTCTCTGCCATCGCTTTTCCACTGGCCCATTTGGGTCGTTAGGGAGAATTTCGTTCTCATGATTCGCCGTTCGCTGCGCCGTTCGTTACCTGCCGTTTTCGCTCTGATGTTCGCGGCCCCATTGCTGGCGGCTCCTGCCGGCCAACAGACGCTGTTCAACTTTGTGCGCCCCGCCGATGTGGTCCAGGTGGCGACTCAGGACGCCAGCCTGCCGCAATCCAACGCCGAGCAAACGGCCGAAGGCGAAGTGCTGCGTCGGGTGACGTTCAACCCTGCGGCACAACCGACCTTGCGTCTGACCCCACAGACGGGCGCCTGGGACTGGTCGCAGTCGGGCTTCATGAGTTTGCGGATTCAGAGCGCAATGAATTGGGCTGTGACCCTGTATGTGAAAATCCAGAGCAACGACGGCAAGACGCTGATCAGCCGCGTCGATTTGCCGGCCGGCCCTGCGCAAACCCTATTGGTGCCGCTAACGCCCTTTACGCCATTGAGCCTGGGCCTGAAAGCCGGCCCGCCGATGCCGATGATGTTCAATGGCCAACGTGTATTGCTGGCCAGCAGCGCCGGTGAGCTGGAGCGCAGCCAGGTGGTGTCGGTGACCTTGTCGATGGATCAGCCGAAAGTCGCCCAGAGCATCTTGCTGGAACGCTTTGGCGTGCAGGACGGCGATGCGGTTACCCAAGCGGCTTTTGGCGGCCTGGTAGACGCTTACGGCCAGTCGACCCGAGCCAAATGGCCAGAGAAAGTCAGCAGCGACGAGCAACTGAAAAGCGCCGCCGCCAAGGAACAGCAGCAACTGAAAACCTGGCTGGCCGAGCGCGAGAAGTCGTCCCTGGACAAGTTTGGCGGCTGGACCAAAGGCCCGGCATTTAAGGCCAGCGGTTTTTTCCGTACCGAAAAACGCGACGGTCGCTGGTACCTGGTGACCCCGGAAGGCCATCCGTTCTATTCGCTCGGCGTCAACACCGTCACCCCGGATGTCAACCAGACCTACGTCGCCGGCCGCGAGTGGATGTTTGAATCGCTGCCCAAACCCGACGAGCCGCTGGCCAGCCACTATGGCGAAGGCGATAACCGCGGTGGCAACGGCGTCGATAAGGGCCGTGGCTACAATGCCGGTCGCTGGTACGACTTCTATGGCGCCAACTTGCAGCGTTTGTATGGCTCGCCATGTGTGGTGACCAGCGACACCAAGGCCGGTGTCGCCGAAGCAGCCAAGGCTGACGCGGTTGCGGCTACGGTAGAGAAGGCTGCCGAGCAACCGGTCGTTCCTGCGACGGCCGAAGCTGGTGTTGCCGAAGCCGCCAAAACCGGCGCCGCTGACGCGACTGCGGCGAAAGCCGCTGAGCAAACACCTGCCGAACCCTGCAAAGCGGTGGTTGATGAACAGCGCTGGGCCAGCCACACCCTGGATCGCCTGCAAGCCTGGGGCTTCAACACTATCGGCAACTGGAGCGCCCCGGTGCTGGCCAACGCTGATCGCCTGCCGTACACCTTGCCGCTGTCGATCGTCGGCGATTACGCCAGCATCAGCACCGGCACTGACTGGTGGGGCGGCATGCCCGACCCGTTTGACCCGCGTTTCGCCATGGCTACCGAACGTGCCGTGGCCATCGCCGCGCGGGACCATCGCGACGATCCTTGGCTGATCGGCTACTTCGCCGATAACGAACTGGCCTGGGCCGGTCCCGGCGATGACCCGAAAGCCCGTTACGCCTTGGTCTACGGCACCTTGAAGATGACCACCGACGTGCCGGCCAAACGCGCGTTCCTCAAGCAATTGCGGGATAAGTACCGCAATCAGGCGGGTCTTTCAAAAGCGTGGGGCATTGATTTGCCGGCATGGGAATTGATGGAAGACCCGGGCTTCGTGCCGCCGCTGCCAAGCGCCGAATTTCCGGAAATCGAGGCAGACTTCAAATACTTCCAGAAGGTCTTCGCCGACACGTACTTCAAGACCCTCTCCGATTCGCTCAAGTGGCACGCGCCGAACCAGCTGTTGCTGGGCGGCCGCTTCGCCAACAGCACCCCGGAAGCGGTTGAGTCCTGTGCGAAGTATTGCGACGTATTGAGCTTCAACATGTACACCCTGCAACCGCAGGACAGTTACGACTTCGCCATACTGCGCAGCCTGGACAAACCGGTGCTGATCACCGAGTTCAACTTCGGCTCCGCGGATCGCGGCCCGTTCTGGGGCGGCGTGACGCAATTGGCCAAGGAAGAAGACCGTGGGCCCGCTTACGCCAACTTCCTCAAACAGGCGATGAGCGAGCCGTCGATCGTCGGCGTGCACTGGTTCCAATACCTTGATCAACCGGTTACCGGTCGTCTGCTGGATGGCGAGAACGGGCACTTCGGGCTGGTGGGCATTACCGATCTGCCGTTCCAGGGCTTCGTCGATAGCGTGCGCAAGAGCAATTGGCAGACCGTCGATCAGCTCGGTAAAGAAGCCGAGAAGGCCAAGGCTGAGGCGGATAAAGCCGATCAAGAAGCTGAGGGCGGCAGAAAAGGCGATGCTGGCAAAGGTGCAGGGCAGGGCGCTGGCCATGTGGGTGGGCATTCCGGCAATGGCCACTGAGTCCTGTTAAACCGCGTTATCGTTCTTCGCGAGCAGGCTCACGCCCACAATGGTCCAGCGTGAACCCTGTGGGAGTGAGCCTGCTCGCGATGGCGCCCGCCAAGGCACCATAAATTTCTGATCCAATCCATGGGCAACCGACCGCCCGGCCCGCAACTGTTCCCAAAACCCTCCAGGGCTGGAACAATGCGGGCACTTTGTAGAGCTTTATATCCGGGGAGTTGCGGGTGCAGATTCAGGGTTTTTACGAGCTGAAGTTCGAAGCGGTGCGTGAGGCTTTCGCGGCGCTGTTCGACGATTCTCAGGAACGCGGTGCAGCGTTGTGCATCAAGATCGGCGGTGAAACCGTGGTCGACCTTTGGGCCGGTAGCGCTGACAAGGATGGCACCGAAGCCTGGCACAGCGACACCATCGCCAATCTGTTCTCCTGCACCAAGACCTTTACCGCGGTCACCGCCCTGCAACTGGTGGCCGAAGGCAAGCTGCAACTGGATGCACCGGTTGCCCGTTACTGGCCCGAGTTCGCCGCCGCCGGCAAAGAGTCCGTGACCCTGCGCCAATTGCTCTGCCATCAGGCCGGTCTGCCGGCGTTGCGTGAGCTGTTGGCCCCGGAAGCCCTTTACGACTGGCAGACCATGGTTGACGCCCTGGCCGCTGAAGAACCGTGGTGGACGCCAGGGAGCGGTCACGGTTACGCCGCGATCACCTACGGCTGGCTGGTCGGTGAGTTGCTGCGTCGTGCCGACGGTCGTGGGCCGGGTGAGGCCATCGTGGCGCGGGTTGCAAAGCCTTTGGGCCTGGATTTCCACGTCGGCCTGGCGGACCAGGAGTTCCACCGCGTGGCGCACATTGCTCGAGGCAAAGGCAATGTCGGCGATGCCGCCGCCCAGCGCTTGCTCCAAGTGACCATGCGCGAGCCGACGGCCATGACCACGAGGGCGTTCACTAACCCGCCGTCGATCATGACCAGCACCAACAAACCCGAGTGGCGACGCATGCAGCAACCGGCCGCCAATGGCCACGGCAATGCCCGCAGCCTGGCCGGGTTCTATGCCGGTCTGCTCGATGGCAGTTTGCTGGAAAGCGAAATGCTCGAGGAACTGACGCGCGAGCACAGCCGCGGCGAGGACAAGACGTTACTGACCCGGACCCGTTTCGGCCTGGGTTGCATGCTCGATCAACCGGACGTCCCCAACGCCACCTACGGCCTCGGCCCTCGTGCGTTCGGTCATCCGGGGGCGGGCGGTTCCACCGGTTTTGCCGACCCGGAACACGATGTGGCCTTCGGCTTTGTGACAAATACCCTGGGACCGTACGTCTTGATGGATCCGCGCGCGCAAACGCTCGTGCGGGCCCTGGCCACTTGTCTGTAAAACGCGCTCAGGGGTTCCAGGGCCGGAACCCCAAGGCCTTTATGGTTTCCAAGCGTCTGTTTATCCGGGTCAACCCGGCCTGATTTTTCATTACTTCATTTTGTGGATATCCAATGTCATCCAATAAAACTCTCGCTTTGGCCCTGTGCTTCGCAATTACCGGTTGCGCACAAACTCCACAAAATGACTCGGATGGCAGCAGCTGGTGGCCGTTCGGTTCTTCCGACAAAGTCGCGGCTAAAGGCCCGGCTCCGACCCCAGCCCCGGCACCTTTGAAGCCTGCAGCGACCGCTCCGGTTGCCAAGGCTGAAAGCTCCAGCCCTTGGTACTGGCCGTTCGGTTCCGATGAGGTTCTCGACAAGAAGCCAGAGGTGAAAGCTGAAGCCAAACCTGAAGTTAAACCAGTCGAGGTGGCCAAGACTAAGGCTGAGGCCGAAGCCGGTGGCAACTGGTGGTGGCCGTTCGGTGGTAAAGAGCAAAGCACTACTGCCAAAGTCGTGCCGATGCCTGATCCTAAAGTCACCCAGGCCTGGCTCGACGACTATGAACCGCGCCTGCGCGAAGCGATCAAGGGCAGCCACCTGCAACTTGAGCGCCGTGAAAACGTGCTGGTAGTCTCCGCGCCGGTAGACGGCTCGTTCAACCCTGACCGTCCGGCCATGCTGCTGCCGGTGACCCTCGGCCCGTTCACTCGCGTCGCGAAAATCCTCGAAGTCGATCCAAAGACTGCCGTGCTGGTACTCGGCCACAGTGATACGTCGGGCGCCGCACCGGCCAACGTGAAACTGAGTCAGGAGCGTGCCCAGTCCGTGGCAGCGATTTTCCGCCTCAGCGGTCTGCAGCGTGATCGCCTGATGCTGCGCGGCATGGGTGGCGAAGCCCCGCGTGCTGCTAACGACAGCAATGAAGGTCGTGCCTTGAACCGTCGCGTCGAACTGCTGGTGACCCCGCAAAACACCATGGTCGCGTTGCTGAGCAAGTACAACATGCCGGCCCCGGCGCCAGTGAAGCTGGTCGCTGCCCAGGACGTCAAGCCAGTGGTCAAACCGGTCACCCCTGCGCCAGCCGCGAAGAAAGCCGCTGTGCCTGCTGCAAAAAAAGCCCCGGCCAAGAAAGCCGCCGCCAAGAAGGCACCGGCTAAAACTGCAACGCCGGCGAAGAAGACTGCCCCGGCCAAAGCCGCTGCCGACACGAAAAAAGTCGCCGACGCCACCGATACTGTTAAAAAGTGATTCGTTAACCAAAAGGAATGCGCCATGACCCAGGGCCTGGCTGATATGCGTCGCGATTACACCCGTGATGGCCTGACCGAGGCGCAAGCTCCGGCCGAGCCATTCGCGCTGTTCCATCAGTGGTTTGCCGACGCGGTGAAAACCGAACAGGCGCCGGTGGAAGCCAACGCCATGACCCTGGCCACCGTCGATCAGGACGGTCGGCCGCATTGCCGCATTCTGCTGCTCAAGGGGCTGGACGAGCAGGGTTTCACCTTCTTCACCAACTACGACAGCGCCAAGGGCCAGCACCTGGCCGCGAACCCATTCGCGGCCATGACCTTTTTCTGGCCGGCCCTGGAGCGTCAGGTGCGCATCGAAGGGCGGGTGGTGAAGGTTACGCCTGAAGAGTCCGACGCCTACTTTCAGGTTCGGCCGCTGGGCAGTCGTCTCGGCGCCTGGGCTTCGCCCCAGAGCCAGGTGATCGCCGACCGTGCCGAGCTGGAAGCGCTGCTCAAGAACACCGAGCAACGTTTCAGCGACACGCAACCTCATTGCCCTGAGCACTGGGGTGGTTACCGTTTGTTACCGGAGCGCATCGAGTTCTGGCAAGGCCGTCCGAGCCGCCTGCACGATCGCCTCAACTACCGCTTTCAGGGCGCCGACTGGACTCTTGAACGTCTGGCACCTTAAGCCGCCTACCGATCGGGATACTCTGCCGCAGCGGCTTCAAGCCACTGCGGCAGGTCTCGGCGCTTGATCTTCTGCGCTTGAGCGTTCGCCAGTTGCTGGAGCATGAACGCCTTTTTCTGCTCGTCCTTACCCGCCAGTGCCAACGCCAGATCGCGGTCCATCCAGCGTTTGATCCGCACGTATAGCCACCAGTGGAAATACAAACCGGCAACGGTAGTGACGACAATGATGAAGTAATCCATGACAATCCTTGGGGCAGCGGCGCAGCTACCGGAATTTGCCGCTACTGTGTGGTGAGTTCGTGGAAGTGCCTGTACCGGGCCTGAATCAAACCAAAATTATCCGGGCGAGGCCGTGACAGGCGTCAAGCTGCGGAGTTTAATGAATACCTGTCCTTTGGAGTTGATGCTATGCGTAAGTCTGTTCTGCTGGTTGCTTCCTTTTCCACGATGGCGATGTTGCTCACTGGCTGCCAATCGAGCCTGACCGGTGACTCCTACTCCCGTGACGAAGCGCGTCGCGTGCAGACCGTTCGCATGGGCACCATCGAATCCCTGCGGCCGGTCAAAATCGAAGGCACCAAAACCCCGATCGGCGGCGCGGCTGGTGCCGTCGTGGGCGGTGTCGGCGGCAGCGCTATCGGTGGCGGTCGTGGCAGCATCGTTGCTGCGGTTATCGGTGCCGTCGCTGGCGGCCTGATCGGCTCGGCCACAGAAGAAGGCCTGACTCGCGCCCAAGGCGTGGAAATCACCGTTCGCGAAGACGACGGCAGCATGCGTGCCTACGTGCAACAGGTTCAGGAAAATGAAGTGTTCCGTGTTGGCGAGCGGGTGCGGATTGCTACTGTAGATGGGACTAGCCGCGTTTCCCACTAAGCGGGAATACGGGTAAAAGAAAACCCCGATCAGGTGACTGGTCGGGGTTTTTTGTGTCTGTGGCTTTCAGTTTTGTCTGATCCGAAACGTTAGTCTTGGCAGAGCCCCATGTAGTACACCAAGTTGGCTCTGAAGGGGTTGCCAACAAGTTCCATAATCGCACTGGCTTGATTGGGAGATAACACATGCTCGCCCATGGGCACATCCTTCAAAGTTTTCCAGCCCATGACATTAAGCACTGCCGCCTCTAAGGCTTGCGGGACATCCATTTCATACTGCAATGAATTGTCAGGATTTGGCTCGGGGAAAAAACCAGAGAGAGCTATAAATATCATTCTTGAATTCTCGATCGCTATTTTGTTGTAGTACGTCTTTCAGGCCTTACTTTTCCGGTCTGTTCACCTGTTTTTGCATCAAACTCTCCTAAGTGATCTCCCGCCCAGTTGTACACTTCGACGGCGCCATGTTGGTAATCCCATTCATAAATGCGCTTCTTACTTTCCCAGCGTTTTCGATTCCCTTTAGTCTGAACAGGGAAGGCATCGGGGAACGCTGGCAGAAATTTTGGCGGAGGATGATAGCTGTGGTCACCACTGATAGGTCTTGCCACCACCACGTATAACGGCTGCACACCAGAGTTCGCCGGAAACACAAGAATGAAATCCTTGTACTCAGGCGGATAAACCGGGTTCACGATGATGCTATCCGCCGCTTTCGTCGGCGGATAAACCCAAATATGCGGCGCTTGCGGCGCAGCCTCCAGCGCTGGAATACCGAGGATGTCTGAACCATCCACAGCCGGTGTCCAGATCAGCTCGATACCATCTCCCAGATCCGCCACCTGCTGACTCCCGCGCAAGTTGAACTGCACGACATCGACCATTTCCCAATCACGGTTCTTGCCGGTGTAGAAACCGTATCCCTTGAGACTGCCGTCAGCCTGTTGCTCGACCCTTAGCCGAACACGAGTTCGAGCCTGTTTCAGGGCGCGTAACTGATCTTCGGTATAGAGCGCGCTGTCGCCGAGGCTCGGTGTCCAGAAGAACGCGACCAGGCCGGCCAATAGGGCGGTTCCAGCAGTACCGAGTGCTGCGGTGGGAACAGCGATAGCCGGGGCGCGAAGAGCCATTCGGCCGATACCGAGCGAGACGGTGCTACCGCTGATGGTCTGAAGATTCAGCAGCCCGGCATCGTCTGCCTCGCGAGCCCCGAGCCAGGCGACTTCTCCGTAGTCCTTGAGGCTGTCGGTGGGCACCATTCCCGAAGGATTCGAGTAGTCGATGATGGCGTCCGGCAGATTGCAGGACTTGGCGAAGACACACCCCGCACGAACGGTTTCCTGCTTTTTCGCCACGACCTCACGACTCCGTTCGAAGGCGTCTTGTCTCGCGAGCATGGCGTCGTAAGCGTTTTGTCGGGCCTCCCGCGCGGCCAGTTCGGTAGCCGTCATAAAGCGGTAAGTGATGTGATGACCGTCGCCTGACGGAGGGTTCTTGACCCGGGGAATGTCCTTGTTACCAGCCACTGATCGTCCTTGCGTTCGTACGTCGACAACCCCCAAAAAAGGGGCTGTGCGACGTTAACGAACGAGGCTGATCGTGGCTGTAGGACGAGTCTCGAATGACTCTAGGAGTTGTCTCTGTTTATCAGTATTGCAGCGCGGCGCTCTTGCGACTTGCCGCTGCCGTCACCGCATAACCAATCAATGCCGCCAGTATCGAACCGGTCAAAATTCCCATCCGGTCCATCCCTGCGTATTCACTGGCACCCGGCACAAACGCCAGGGAGCCGACAAACAGGCTCATGGTGAAGCCGATGCCGCAGAGGATTGCCACACCCAATACCTGGCCCCAGTTAGCGCCTTGGGGCAGGGCGGCGATGCCGATTTTCACCGCCAGCCAGGTCAGGCCGAAGACGCCGAGGGTCTTGCCCAGCAGCAAACCGACCGCGATGCCCATCGGCACGTGGTGGGTGAAGCTTTCGACGGTCACGCCACTCAGGGACAGGCCGGCGTTGGCGAAGGCGAACAGCGGCAGGATGCCGTAGGCCACCCATGGATGGAGGGCGTGTTCGAGGGTCAGCAGCGGAGAAGGTTCGGCGTTTTTCGTGCGCAGGGGGATGCAGAAAGCCAGGGTCACACCGGCCAGTGTCGCGTGGACACCGCTCTTGAGCACGCAAACCCAAAGGATCAGGCCGATGATCATGTACGGCCCGAGCTTGACCACTCCGAGCCGGTTCATTGCGATCAGTGCCACGATGCACGTCGCGGCCAGAGACAGCGAAAGGGTCGAGAGCGTGCCCGAGTAGAAGATCGCAATGACGATGATTGCGCCGAGGTCGTCAATGATCGCCAACGTCATCAGGAAAAGCTTGAGCGACACCGGTACCCGCTTACCCAGCAGGGCCAGTACACCGAGGGCGAAGGCAATATCGGTGGCCATCGGGATGGCCCAGCCACCAAGGGCTGTAGGGTCATCTCGGTTCAGAAACCAGTAGAGCAGCGCCGGCACCACCATGCCGCCAATCGCCGCTGCGCCGGGCAGGACGATTTGCGACGGTTTCGACAGTTGACCGTCAAGGACTTCGCGCTTCACTTCCAGGCCGATCAGCAGGAAGAACAGGGCCATCAGGCCGTCGTTGATCCACAACAGCGCCGGTTTGGCGATTTGCAACGCGCCTATTTGCGCCACGACCGGAGTGTCGAGAAAACTGCTGTAAAGCCACGACAGCGGGGAATTGTTGATGATCAAGGCCAGGGCCGCAGCGGCGATCAATAACAGTCCGCTGGCAGCTTCCAACTGGAAGAAACGCGTGAAAGTGCTACGCAGAGGCAAGGTCGCTCTCCATCGATGAATTCAAAAGGTGGCACACCCTAACCCGTACCGTTAGTTGTTAAAACAAAAGTTATATTCTTTTTTGTTATATGCCGTTACAACGTGAACGATCAGCAGGGACCTGAGCCTAGCAGTTGCCGGGCGTATTGAACGTCAGCTGTACCTGTGCGCGCTGTAGGTTTTTTCCTAAGCTTGTTAGCTGAGCCTTGCAACAAGGCCGACTCAACGAGAAAACCACCATGAGCGACAATCGACAGTGGGCCCGCGAAGCCATCCGGATCATCGAGGCCGACTTCCAGCGTAGCGCCGACACTCACCTGATCCCCTTGCCGCTGCCGGGTTTTCCGGGCATCGAGTTGTATTTCAAGGATGAGTCCAGCCATCCCACCGGCAGCCTGAAGCACCGGTTGGCGCGCTCGCTGTTTCTGTATGCGCTGTGTAATGGCTGGCTCAAACCCGGAGCACCGGTGATTGAAGCGTCCAGCGGTTCGACGGCGATTTCCGAGGCGTACTTCGCCAGTTTGCTGGGCTTGCCATTTATTGCGGTGATGCCGGCGAGCACCTCCAAAGAGAAGATTGCGCAGATCGCTTTCTACGGTGGCAAGAGTCATTTGGTCGACGATCCGACGCAAATCTATGCCGAATCCGAACGCCTGGCCCGCGAACATGATGGGCATTTCATCGACCAGTTCACCTATGCCGAGCGCGCTACTGACTGGCGGGCGAACAACAACATCGCCGAGTCGATCTTCCAGCAAATGCGCTTCGAACTGCACCCCGAGCCGAGCTGGCTGATCTCCAGCCCCGGCACCGGCGGCACCACCGCGACGCTGGGCCGGTACGTGCGTTACCGCCAGCATTGCACTCGCGTGCTCTGCGCCGATGCCGAACGTTCGGTGTTCTTCGATTACTACCAGACCGGCGACGCCAGTCTGCGCCTGGATTGTGGTTCGCGGATTGAAGGCATTGGCCGGCCTCGGGTAGAAGCGTCGTTCCTGCCCAAGGTAATTGATGCGATGGTCAAGGTGCCGGACGCGTTGTCCCTGGCGGCCATGCATTACCTGGCGCAGCGTTTGGGACGTCGAGTCGGCGGGTCGAGCGGGACCAATTTGATCGGCGCGTTGATGGCAGCCCAGCAGATGGCGGCGGCGGGGGAGTCGGGGTCGATCGTGGCGATTCTGTGTGATGGCGGCGAGCGCTATGCCACCACTTATTACGATCAGGCCTGGCTCAAGGCCCAGGGGTATGAGTTGAGCGGTTTGATGGATGCGGTGGCGGGGAGTGTTGAGCGCGGCGAGCCGCTGCCGGCCAGCGTGCTGCGCGCCAATATCTGACAGGCTGAAACCAATGTGGGAGCAAGCCTGCTCGCGATAGCGGTAGATCAGTCAACATCTCTATTGAATGTTATGCCGCCATCGCGAGCAGGCTCGCTCCCACAGAGGATTTGTGTCAGGCCTCGAGGCCGAGGATGTCGCGGGCCACGGCTTCTGCAATCCGAATCCCGTCGACACCGGCCGACAGAATCCCGCCCGCATAACCCGCGCCTTCACCCGCCGGGAACAAGCCTTTCACGTTCAGGCTCTGCATCGACTCGTCACGGGTAATCCGCAGCGGCGACGACGTACGGGTCTCGATCCCGGTCAACACCGCGTCGTGCAGCGAGTAACCGCGAATCTGCTTCTCGAACGCCGGCAAGGCTTCGCGAATGGCTTCGATGGCGAACGCCGGCAAGGCCAACGCCAGATCACCCAAGGCAACGCCTGGTTTGTAGGACGGTT
Source organism: Pseudomonas sp. ES4 (assembly GCF_050586665.1). NCBI lineage: Bacteria > Pseudomonadati > Pseudomonadota > Gammaproteobacteria > Pseudomonadales > Pseudomonadaceae > Pseudomonas > Pseudomonas sp. ES4. Next base: position 152,188 of record NZ_JBOBDO010000009.1, read on the forward strand.
CAACGCTGCCCAGTTCGGTGGACGGCTTGCCGGCAATGAAGTCGCCGACCAGTTGCGCCGGCGCTTCGTAGTTGCTGCCGCCCAGCACATAGGCGTGGGATTCAAGGCGCTCCTGCAACTCGATACCCGCCAGCGGGCCGCCCGGGTAATCGACTTCCGGGGTGATCCCGACGACGATCCCGGAGTTGGCGTTGCGCTCGTTACGCGAGTATTGGCTCATGCCGTTGGTGACCACGCGGCCCGGCTCGGACGTCGCCGCCACCACGGTGCCGCCCGGGCACATGCAGAAGCTGTAGACCGAACGGCCGTTGCTGGCGTGGTGCACCAGTTTGTAGTCCGCAGCGCCGAGTTTCGGGTGCCCGGCGTATTTACCCAAGCGGGCGCGGTCGATCAGCGATTGCGGATGCTCGATGCGGAAACCTACCGAAAACGGCTTGGCTTCCATGAACACGCCACGGCCATGCAGCATGCGGAAGGTATCGCGGGCACTGTGGCCGAGGGCCAGGATCACGTGTTTCGAGTGGATCTGCTCGCCGCCATTGAGCTCGACGCCGACCAGTTGGCCGTCCTCGATCAAGACGTCGGTAACGCGCTGCTGGAAGCGCACTTCGCCGCCCAACGCGCGAATTTGCTCACGCATGTTTTCCACAACACCGGTCAGACGGAACGTACCAATGTGCGGTTTGCTGACGTAGAGGATTTCTTCCGGCGCGCCTGCTTTTACGAACTCGTGCAGGACCTTGCGACCGATGAATTTCGGGTCCTTGATCTGGCTGTAAAGCTTGCCGTCAGAGAACGTCCCCGCACCACCTTCGCCGAATTGCACGTTGGATTCCGGGTTAAGCACGCTTTTACGCCACAGACCCCAAGTGTCCTTGGTGCGCTGACGCACTTCGGTGCCGCGCTCGAGGATGATCGGCTTGAAGCCCATTTGCGCCAGCAGCAGCCCGGCGAAAATCCCGCACGGACCGAAGCCCACGACGACGGGACGTTGCTCAAGATCAGCCGGCGCCTGGCCGACCACTTTGTAGCTGACATCCGGCGCCACGTTGACGTTACGGTCATCGGCGAACGTGTGCAGCACCGTTGCCTCATCGCGAACGTTGAGGTCGATGGTGTAGATGAAGCACAGTTCGGAGGACTTTTTGCGCGCATCGTAGCTGCGCTTGAACAAGGTGAAATCGAGCAGGTCATCACTGGTGATGCCCAGGCGCTGCACGATGGCAGGGCGCAGGTCTTCTTCGGGATGGTCGATCGGCAGCTTGAGTTCGGTGATTCGTAACATGACAGGATCCGGTTCGCGGGGCGCACAACTGCGCCAAGGCGTTTGAAGCCCGCGATTATAAGCCTCAAAGAATGATTCCCGTGAGGCTAAAACGATCAGTCGTTACGCGATCCGCCGAAATACCCGCAGCCACGCTGAACCTGGCCGTCGACGCGCAGTTCGGCGCTCATGTGCTGGACGCTGCCGGTGGTGCTGTCGACGCAACGTTGCGGCGCGACCCACAATTCGATGTGCTGGTTATTGGCTTCGGTACTGAGGTTGAAGCGGCCATCGCCCAATTGTTCTTCAACGTAGGGCACGGCCAATGGCGGCTGACCGGCGCGCTCGATGACCATGCCTTTGCCGCTGACTTTTACGTTCCACTCAGGCCCATGGCCGGCGGCGCGCAGGATAAGCAATTTGAAATTCGGATCGTTGCACGCGGTGCCCGAGCGCTCGACGCGGTACAGCTGCGCAAGATCGAGGCGACTATCGACGACCTGTCCGCGTACGTCAGCAAACAGCTTGCCCTGGTCATCGGCCAGTGTCGCGGCCTCTTGCAGGACGCTGGTGCCGCCGGTGTCGTTGACCACATAACTGCGCTGTTCGTTGCACGGCTGGAACAGCAGCTTGCCGTCGGCCGCCAGCAACTGGCCCTGCATGCGGGTCTGGCCCACGTGGGAGGCACTCTCACGCGGGCCGTCGAGCAACTGGCAAGCGGCGAACAACGGAAGCAGGGCAACAAGGACTAAGGAACGGGCAACGCGCATCTTTGAGTCTCCAGACAAGTGCCGCCACGTTACTCAGCCTGACCGTTCATCACAACCCCGCTACTTTTGAATTCGATTCGCTCATCACTTGTAGGAGCACGGTTGTGGCGGTTTAGCCCACGTGAAAGGTCTGGCCTGTTTGCAGGCCTTCCACACTTTTGGCGTAGGCCAATGCCACATCGGCCGCCAGAACCGGTTTGTAACCACGGAAATACGGCGCGTATTTGCCCATGGCTTCGACCAGTACGTTCGGGCTCACCGAATTGACGCGCAGGCCGCGAGGCAGTTCGATCGCAGCGGCGCGGACGAAGCTGTCCAGGGCGCCATTGACCAGCGCTGCCGAGGCGCCGCTGCGAATCGGGTCGTGGCTGAGCACGCCGGTGGTGAAGGTGAACGAGGCACCGTCATTGGCATACTCGCGGCCAATTAACAGCAGATTGACCTGGCCCATCAACTTGTCTTTCAGGCCCAGCGCGAAGCTTTCTTCGGTCATTTCACCGAGGGGGGCGAAGGTCACGTTGCCGGCGGCGCAGATCAGAGCATCGAATTTGCCGGTTTGCTCGAACAGTTTGCGAATCGAAGCGCTGTCGCTGATATCCACATGGAAATCACCGCTGTTGCGGCCGATGCGGATGATCTTGTGACGCTCGGACAGCTCCTTGTCGACCGCCGAACCGATGGTGCCGCCTGCGCCTATCAAAAGAATTTTCATGCTGCTGTTCCTGAGTGGATTGAAAGAGGCTTCAGTCTAGAGTGGTTTTTTCCATCGATAAGCGCGCTAATAGGCAACCTTTGGTTTTCAAATGGAAACAATCCATGAGCGAAATGGATGATCTGGCGGCGTTCGCGATATTGATTGAAGCAGGGAGTTTCACCTTGGCGGCGCAGCAGTTGGGGTGCAGCAAAGGTCAGTTGTCCAAGCGCATCAGCCAACTGGAATCGCGGTTTTCAGTGGTGCTGCTGCAACGCACCACCCGCCGTTTGAGCCTGACCGCTGCCGGGGCGGCGCTGTTGCCGCAAGCCCAGGCGCTCGTCGTCCAGGTCGAGAGGGCGCGTCAGGCATTGGCGCGGCTGAAGGACGACATGGCCGGGCCGGTACGTATGACGGTTCCGGTATCGCTGGGGGAAACCTTCTTCGATGGCTTGTTACTGGAGTTTTCTGGCAAGTACCCCGAGGTGCAGATCGAGCTGGACCTGAGCAACAACTACCGCGATTTGACTCGCGACGGGTTTGATCTGGCGGTTCGTTCCGAGGTGGGTAATGACGAGCGCCTGGTGGCCCGACCACTATTGGCCTGGCACGAAATGACCTGCGCCAGCCCGGCTTATCTTGAACAATACGGCGAACCGATGACACCGCAGGCACTCGCTGACCATCGCTGTCTGCTCAACAGTCACTACAGCGGTCGCGAAGAGTGGCTTTATCACCAGCAACATGAATTGTTGCGGGTGCGCGTGTCGGGACCGTTCGCCAGCAACCATTACAGCCTGCTGAAAAAAGCCGCACTGGCCGGCGCCGGCATTGCGCGGTTGCCGTCCTACCTGCTGCAAGCGGAATTGGCTGACGGCCGTTTGCGCTGGCTCCTTCGTGACTATCAGACCCGCCGTATGCCGATGTACCTGGTGCATCCGTATCAGGGCGGTTTGCCAAAGCGTACGCAGGTGTTGGCGGACTATCTGATTGACTGGTTCAAGCGCAGCGGTGAAGCGCTGGATCGACTGCGCTAGTCGATGATCGTTCCCACGCTCTGCGTGGGAATGCAGCCCGGGACGCTCCGCGTCCCAAGCGGACGCAGAGCGTCCAGTGAGGCATTCCCACGCAGAGCGTGGGAACGATCGGTCATCGTCGGTGAATGTAAAAACGAAAAACGGCCCGAAGGCCGTTTTTGTTTACCGCAAAGACTCAACCACCCAGGTACGCTTCACGTACTTTCGGGTCGGTCAGCAGCGCTTCCCCAGTCCCTGTCATCACCACCCGGCCGTTCTCCAGAACGTACGCACGGTCGGCGATTTTCAGCGCCTGGTTGGCGTTCTGCTCCACCAGAAACACCGTCACGCCATCCTTGCGCAGCTGTTCGATGATGTCGAAGATCTGCTGGATGATGATCGGCGCCAGGCCCAACGAAGGTTCGTCGAGCAGCAACAGCTTGGGTTTGCTCATCAGCGCACGGCCGATGGCGAGCATTTGCTGCTCGCCGCCGGACATGGTGCCGCCGCGTTGGGCGAAGCGTTCTTTCAGGCGTGGGAAAAGTTCGAGGACTTTGTCCATCTGTTCCTGATAATCGCCTTTGTCGGTGAAGAACCCGCCCATGGCGAGGTTTTCTTCCACGGTCAGACGGGCAAACACCCGGCGACCTTCCGGCACGACAGCGATGCTCTTGCGCATGATCTGCGAGGAACTCTGACCGACCAATTCCTCACCCATGTAGCGGATGCTGCCGCTGTGGGCTTGCGGCGAACCGCAGAGCGTCATCAGCAGGGTCGACTTGCCGGCACCGTTGGCGCCGATCAGGGTCACGATCTCGCCCTGGCGGACTTCGACGTTGACGCTGTGCAGGGCCTGGATCTTGCCGTAGAAGGTGGAAACGTTTTCGAATTGCAGCATTTACGCTTCCCCCAGGTAGGCTTTGATCACTTCGGGATTGTCGCGGATCTGTTCCGGCGTGCCGTCGGCCAGAGGCGTGCCCTGGTTGATCACGACGATATGGTCGGAAATGCTCATGACCAGTTTCATGTCGTGTTCGATCAGCAGCACGGTGACGTTGTGCTCTTCACGCAACATGCTGATCAGCGCCTTCAGGTCTTCGGTTTCCTTCGGGTTCAGGCCGGCGGCCGGTTCGTCGAGCATGAGGATCCGCGGGCGGGTCATCATGCAACGAGCGATTTCCAGACGCCGTTGCTGACCGTAGGCCAGGGTGCCGGCCGGACGGTTGGCGAACGCCTTGAGGTTGACCTTGTCCAGCCAGAACTCGGCGAATTCCATGGCCTCGCGTTCGCTCTTGCGGAACGCCGGGGTCTTGAACAGACCGGCCAGGAAGTTGGTGTTCAGGTGACGGTGCTGGGCGATCAAGAGGTTCTCGACCGCGGTCATGTCCTTGAACAACCGCACGTTCTGGAAAGTCCGCACCACGCCTTTGAGGGCGATCTTGTGGCCGGGCAGGCCCTGGATCGGCTCGCCGTCCAGCAAGATGCTGCCGCCACTTGGCTGGTAGAAACCGGTCAGGCAGTTGAACACGGTGGTCTTGCCGGCGCCGTTGGGGCCGATCAGTGCCACCACCTGTTTTTCCTTCACGCTCAAGGCTACGCCGTTGACCGCCAGCAAGCCGCCGAAGCGCATGCTCAGATTTTCGACTTTAAGGATCTCGCGGCTCATTTGCGCAGCTCCATGTGAGGACGTTGCATGGGCAGCAGGCCTTGAGGACGCCAGATCATCATCAGCACCATCAAGGCGCCGAACATCAACATGCGGTACTCACTGAACTCACGCATCATTTCAGGCAACAGGATCATCACCACGGCAGCCAGGATCACGCCCAGTTGCGAGCCCATGCCACCCAATACCACGATGGCGAGAATGATCGCCGACTCGATGAAGGTGAAGGACTCCGGCGTCACCAGGCCCTGACGCGCAGCGAAGAAGCTGCCGGCAAAACCGGCGAAGCTGGCGCCCAGGGTGAAGGCCGACAGCTTGATGACAGTAGGATTGAGACCCAATGCACGGCAGGCGATTTCGTCTTCACGCAGCGCTTCCCACGCGCGGCCCAGCGGCATGCGCAGCAGGCGGTTGATGACGAACAGCGCAGCCAGTGCCAGGAACAATGCAACCAGGTAAAGGAAAATCACCTTGTTGATCGAGTTGTAGGCCAGGCCGAAGTATTCGTGGAAGGTCTGCATGCCCTCAGCGGCTTTACGTTCGAAGGTCAAGCCGAAGAACGTCGGTTTCTCGATGTTGCTGATGCCGTTCGGGCCACCGGTGAGGCCCGTCAGGTTACGCAGGAACAGTCGGATGATTTCACCGAAGCCCAGGGTCACGATCGCCAGGTAGTCACCACGCAAACGCAGGACCGGGAAACCCAGCAGGAAGCCGAAGGTGGCCGCCATCAGGCCGGCGATCGGCAGGCAGATCCAGAAGCTCAAGCCGTAGTAATGCGACAGCAACGCATAACTGTAGGCACCGACGGCATAGAAGCCGACATACCCGAGGTCAAGCAGACCGGCCAGACCAACCACGATGTTCAGGCCCAGGCCGAGCATCACGTAGATCAACACCAGGGTGGCGATATCCACCGCCCCGCGAGAGCCGAAGAACGGCCACACCAGTGCGCCGGCGATCAACGCAATGATGATCCAGCGCTGGGTGGTCGGCAGGGTCAGGAAGTTGCTGGCCTTGGCCGGAATCAGCGGCATGCTTGGCGAAGACCGCCAGGCCGAGCTGATCTGTTGGTCGAACAGCACCCGCAGGAACATCAGCACCGAGCACACGGCGATGGTGATCAGGATTGCATCGCTGGTGCCATGGACTTCGAGGTTGATGCCGACGATGGTCAGTTTCAGACCGAGTACCGGGTAGGCAACGGCCCACACCAGCAAGGCGCTGAACAACGCCTGTTTAAGATTCCTAGTCATACTTTCTCAACCTCCGGACGGCCCAACAGGCCGGTTGGCCGGAACAACAACACCAGAACCAATAGGCCGAACGCCACGACGTCCTTGTACTGGTCGCCGAAGATATCGGCACCAAAGGCTTCCGCCACCCCCAGCACGATCCCGCCGAGCATGGCGCCGGGGATGCTGCCGATACCGCCCAGTACCGCTGCGGTGAAGGCCTTGAGGCCAACGAGGAAACCGGCGTTCGGGTTGATCACGCCGTATTGCATGCTCAGCAACACCGCCGCGATGGCGGCCAGTGCGGCACCGATGACGAAGGTCAGGGCGATGATGTTGTTGGTGTTGATACCCAAGAGGTTGGCCATCTTGATGTCTTCGGCACAGGCGCGGCAGGCGCGACCCAGGCGAGAGCGGGAGATGAACAGCGTCAGGCCGAGCATGGCGACCAGGGTCACCACGAACACCACGATTTGCATGTAGGAAATCAGCACTTCATGTGCGCCACCTGGCCCGATGGAGAAGTTGCCGGGGATCAGGTTGGGGATGGATTTGTCCTTGGAGTCTTGCGCCAGCAGAACCGTGTTCTGCAGGAAGATCGACATGCCGATGGCGGAAATCAGCGGGATCAGACGGTTGCTGCCGCGCAAAGGGCGGTAGGCGATCCGTTCGATGCTGTAACCGTAGGCACTGGTCACGACAATGGTCGCGAGGAAAGCGGCGGTCATCAACAGTGGAACACTGTCGAGTCCCAGCATGGCCAGCCCGGCGATGGCGATAAACGCCACGTAGGAGCCGATCATGTACACCTCGCCGTGGGCGAAGTTGATCATTCCAATGATGCCGTAAACCATCGTATAGCCGATGGCGATCAGGGCATACGTGCTGCCAATGGTCAGACCATTAACCAGCTGTTGGAAAAAGTGATAGATGTCAGGCATTACAGCGCTCCTAAAAACCTGATACGCATTTCACTGGTGGAGTCATTTTCCCGCTCGAGCCCCGTGGATCTGCATCCACTTCGAACGCGAGGTTTGCCAGCGAACCGCTGATGACGGTTTTGAGATTTTCAGGTGGGGAGACTGGCGGATCACGCCAGCGCGGCCCAATACGTTCGTAAAACAAAGCCCACGGCACGCCGTGGGCTTTGTTGGCAGTCAGTCAGGCAATGCCTTACTGAGGCTTGGCTTCAGTTTTAGGTTTGCCGAAGTGCCACTCGTAAACCACAAATTTGAAGTCTTTCAGGTCGCCCTTATCGTCGAAGCTCAGGTCGCCAGTCGGCGTCTTGAAGGTGCCTGCGTGGATGGCTTCAGCCACTTTGGCAGTGTCTTCGCTCTTGGCTGCCTTGATACCGTCGGCAATCACGGTCACCGCCGAGTAGGACGGGAACACGAACGGACCGCTCGGGTCTTCTTTCTTGGCTTTGAACGCGTCAGCCAGGGCGATGTTGGCCGGATCCTGGTCGAAGGATTTCGGCAGGGTCACCAGCAAACCTTCGGAAGCGTCTTTGGCGATCTGCGAAATGGAGTCGTTACCCACGCCTTCCGGACCCATGAACTTGGCTTTCAGGCCTTTTTCCTGGGCTTGACGCAGGATCAGGCCCAGCTCCGGGTGGTAGCCGCCGTAGTAGACGAAGTCGACGTTGGCCTGCTTGAGCTTGGAGATCATCGAAGAGAAGTCTTTGTCGCCGGCGTTGATGCCTTCGAACACGGCAACCTTGACGTTTTTGCCTTCCAGGGTTTTCTTCACGGCGGTGGCGATGCCTTCACCGTATTGCTGTTTGTCGTGCAGGACAGCAACGATTTTCGGTTTTACGAAGTCGGCAATGTAGTTACCGGCGGCAGGGCCCTGGGCGCTGTCCAGACCGATGGTGCGGAACACCATTTTGTAACCACGGGAAGTGATGTCCGGGCTGGTGGCAGCCGGGGTAATCATGATCACGCCTTCGTCTTCGTAAATGTCCGAAGCCGGTTGAGTGGAGCTGGAGCACAGGTGACCGACCACGAACTTGACGCCGTCGTTGACGACTTTGTTCGCGACCGCTACCGCTTGTTTTGGATCACAGGCGTCATCGTATTCCACGGCTTCGAGTTTCTTGCCGTCTACGCCGCCTTTGGCGTTGATCTGTTCGATGGCCATTTTGGCGCCACTGAACTGCATGTCGCCGTATTGGGCTACAGGGCCGGTTTTAGGGCCGGCGATGCCGATCTTGATGGTGTCAGCTGCGAACGAATGGCTGGCAACCCCGGCCAGAACCATAGCGGCAAACAGTTTGGAAATCTGCTTAGTAGCCTTAGTCATAGTGCTCCACTCTTACTGTTGTAGTTTTTATAGTCCTGGCGCCGTAGCAGCAGAACCGGGTCAGATATCTTCGATATCCTCCGGAAAATGCCCCCGGCAACTGTACCGGTACAGTGTAGAGCGCCAATTGTTAGCCTGGGAAGCTGGCGCCAGGGGGCAAAACCAGAGGGTGTCGCTTTATTGAAAGAAAAAGACAGAATGGCGGCGGGGGTTATAGCTGAAATATCAGCAATCCTTGGCTTTCCTGCTGTTTTCAATCGGTAACTCAATTGCAGCCGGGTTTTTCTGCCAGAGCACCAACGTTATGATTACGTCGATTTCTTTTCCGGACAGGACCCATGACTCAAGAACCTAGCACCCTCTATGCCAAGCTGCTTGGTGAAACCGCATCTATTACCTGGAAGGAGCTGGAGCCGTTCTTCGCCAGGGGTGCCCTATTGTGGGTCGACCCCGGTCTGGATTTGATTGCTGCAGCGGAGGCAGTCGCGACCGACGAAGGCCAGAAAGTGGCTGCCTGGCTGGCCGCCGACAAGGTCGCCAAGCTGTCTGAAACGCGGGCGCTGGATCTTTTTGAACGTGATCCGGAGCTGTGGGCAGTGGTCGTTTCGCCGTGGATCCTGATCCAGGAAAGGGCGACGAACTGAGGATTTGCACTCCATTGGTGCGCGACTTTGTCGGGCAAAAGTGTGTAGCCGAGTAGCGTGATGGCATGTTGCCGTAGAGAAAGGCCACAGGCGGGCCAGCATCACGGTGACGTAAACGTAACGGGAACAGTTTATCGAGCAGCCGATTGGTTGCTTAATTGTCTCTGGATGTGATCGTTCCGCTCTGCGTGGGAATGCAGCCCGGGACGCTCTGCGTTCCAAAGCGGACGCAGAGTGTCCATTGAGGCATTCCCACGCAGAGCGTGGGAACGATCGACAGTAGGTGAGTTAAGCCGTCTTGCCAGTATGGTTATTCAGCGAAATAACCTTGGTCTTGCCAATCCGGTGACGATAAATTTCGCGCAAGTACTTGATCGACTTCTTCACGCAGTCCCGGGACAGACGAATGTCATTGATCGAGACGAACTTGTCTTTGTCGTTGATCAGCTCGCGGTACTTCTTCTCGTACATCGGTTTGATCGCGTACCAGTTGGTGTCGAGAATCTTCGCCGGGTTCTCGAACTCATTGAGCAGCTCGTCGATCCGGTCTTCGTCGAACTCTTCATTAATGATGAAGTCGAGGATCGAGTTATCCAGCGTCTCGTCAAAGCGGTACGGGTTTTTCGCGAAGCAACGTTTGATGAAGGCCACGATCAGCGTCAGGAAGTCGTCCGACAGGCACGGGCTCTTGGCGATCAACGTGGTCAGCGACAGGTTGGCCGAGGCGCCGATGACCAATGCATAACGCTTGAGCGTGGTGTTCGGGAACAGGCTGTTGAGGTGGGTCTTCAACCGGTTCAGGTCCATGTAGGACAGCTTGTAGTCTTTTGGCAGCGAAACAATCGAGACCACCGACGAGCAGTTCTTGAAGAAGTGCAGGTCGTGCAACGCGGCCGCGTCATATCCCGAATTCTTGTACTGCTCCAACGAGGCGCGATAGCGCTTGGATTCGATCGGCAACAAGCTGATGCCTTCGATCGCCTGGGTCACTTTGTTGAAGTGCGGCAAGTCGATGGAGCGGAAGAACAGGTCGTCGATGTTCAGGCGCTGCGGTTCTTTCTCGAACACCTTGAACTTGTCGTTGCTCGGCGGCGGAGTTTCCGGCACTACGGACTCGGCGTAGGCAATCGCTACAGGGCCGGCCAGGCTCATGAACAGGTCGTTGGCGTCGAGGCGAATGGTTTCGCCAATGTCGATGCCGGCCCGACGGAAATAGTTCTGGTCGTAGTCGGTAGTAACCGCCTGCGCCGTCAGAATGTTGAAGATCTGCTGTGAGATGTATTGGTTTGCGTGTTTTTCCATCGCGTTGACGTCGATGTTCTGAATGTTGCCGTCATCGCTTTCTTCGGCATAACGCATGATGTCGTTGGAGATCAGCATCATCGCGTTCCATGGGCGGATACGGCCCATGACACTGGCTTCGCTGCTGTCTTCGTTGGCGAAGTTGTAGGAGAAGTCCCATTCTTCCGACAGGTATTTGCACAGCAGGCGACCGGCGTTGATGTGCAGCGCCTCGGACATTTCGCTGCGGTGATCGGAAATATTGGGCAGTACGCAAATGCCGCTGGTGAAGATCGGTTCGAAGACGAAGGAATGACCGCTCTTGCTGTCGTGCTCGTCCATCGGCTTGGTGTCGAACGTCTTGTTCATGTACGAGTGCTGCTGGGCCAGGCCGAACTCCGAGGCCATGCCCGAACCGGTACCGCCGCCGGCACTGAAGATCGAGAAGTACAGGCGCGACTGGTTGGCCTTGATCCCGCAGCTGTCGATCAGGTACGAGTGGATCATCTTCCAGTCAGGGCTGGAGAAACGCTGGGTGTCCTTGTTCAGGATGATCTTGGCCAGGTATTGACCGAGGATCGGCGCGTTACCGGCGCCACCGGCGTGGACTTCCGACAAGTCCATGATTTTCATTTTGCTGTAGTCGCGCAAAAAGCCGCTTTTTTCGCCCTTGCGCGAGAAACGGATGCGGCCGGCGATGTCCTTGTCCAGGTCGCCGAGCATCACCAGCGGTTCGACCAGGAACACCGGTTTGCTGGCCTTGTTCGATCCCAGGCGCAGGTTGTTACGAATCCACTGCGCCGGGCTGTAGCCTTTTTCGGCGAAGCGTTTGTCCGGGGACAGGCGATCTTCGTTGTTGAATTCGTTGAGGTAGAACTTGCGGGCGTTGTACACCAGTTCCGCCACGTCCAGCGCGATGTTCGAACCACAGCGACCGAGGCCGATCAGGCACACCGACGGGAATTCCTGATCGCTGTGATGTTCGCTGTCGCCTTCCAGATGCGGCGGGCGCGGGAACACCATGTCGCGCAGACCATCGAGATTATCGAGGATGCGGTCGGTATTGGTTTCGGTGAAGTACAGGTATTGCTGAGTCGCCAACGGGCGCGATGGCGTCAATGGCTTTGACGGTGCGGGGCTGTTTGCCGCCGGGCTCAGCGTCAGATCGGATATCGCAGCGGCCGGATTGTTTTTAGAAGTCATTGTGCGCCATGTGCCTGGACTGGTTGGTTGGGCGACAAGCTGTCGTCGAACCATCACGGATGGGGTCTCGCGTTTTTTCAGCGCGTATTTGGCCCAAGCATCAGGGCCTTGGCCTGAGCATCGCTCGGGGGAATCCTTTCCTAAGTCATGATGAATCGGCCAATATTCGATGATCTTTAATCAAAAGGAGGCCAAATGATGGCAACGTTACCTTCGCTCGGGTTTGCCGGGGTCGGCTTGATGGGGTTGCCGATGTGTCAGCGCCTTCTGGCAGCGGGTTATCCATTGACCGTGTGGAATCGCAATCCAGCCAAGTGCGCGCCACTGGTCGAGGCCGGTGCACGACAGGTCGCCACGCCGGCAGAACTGTGTCAGCACGCCGACGTGGTGATGTTGTGCCTGGCGGACACGTCGGTGGTTCGTGAGGTGGTGTTTGGCGCGGCAGGGATTGCGCAAGGTGCGAAAAGCGGTCAATTGCTGGTGGATTTTTCCAGCCTGGAACCTGCCGCGACGCGGGAAATGGCGACAGCGCTGGTCGGCCAAACCGGCATGAGCTGGCTGGATGCACCCGTGTCCGGCGGAGTGGTCGGTGCCGAGGCCGGCAGCCTGGCGATCATGGTGGGCGGTGAAACGGCGGACCTTGAGCGCGTCAGGCCTGTGCTGTCGAGCCTTGGCCAGCGCGTGACCCACATGGGCGCCGTCGGAGCGGGGCAGGTGACCAAGGCGTGCAATCAGATGATCGTCGCCTGCAACGCGCTGGTGATTGCTGAAGTCGTGGCGTTGGCCGAACGTTCCGGGGTTCGGGCCGGTCTGATCGCCGAAGCTCTGGCAGGCGGATTTGCCGATTCAAAGCCCTTGCAAATCCTCGGTCCGCAAATGGCCGAAAGCCGTTTCGAACCGGTGAAGTGGCATGTGCGCACGCTGCTCAAGGACCTCGATAGCGCGGTGAAGTTTTCCCGGGAGCAAGGCTCGGCCACGCCGATCAGTGGATTGGCCGCACAATTGATGCGACTGCATGGGGGCCAGGGATTCCTGGAAAAAGATCCGTCGACGCTTGTGCAGTTGTACCGCGAGCCAGACTCAAAGGGCTGACCGTGTGCGAGTGCTTGCGCTGGTTGATTTCGCTCAGTACGGGACGCAACTGCGCCAGCGGTACCGGGCGGCTGAGCAGGTAGCCCTGCACGAAATCGCAGCCGTTACGTTCCAGGAACTCGTATTGCTCAAGGGTTTCGACGCCTTCGGTCACCACCTGCAAATGCAGCGTGTGGGCCATGACGAGGATCGCTTGCACGATTTCCATGTCCTGGGTGGCCTTGGGAATGTCCTGGATGAACGAGCGGTCGATCTTCAGCGTATTGAGTGGCAGCCGTTTGAGATAGGCCAGTGATGAATAACCGGTGCCGAAGTCATCAATCGACAGCGACACGCCGAGGGCACGAATCTGGCGTAGCAATACGAGCGTATTGGCGATGTTGCCCATCAGCGCATTTTCCGTCACTTCCAGTTCCAGCCGCTGCGGCGCCACTCCGGAGACCCGCAGAGCGTGCTCGATTTCATTGGCCAATTCTTCGCGCGCCAGGTTCAGGGGCGAGCAATTCACGGCGATGTGGAGTGCTTCGCAGCCCTGAAGCGACAACTCGCCCAGATCCTCACAGGCCTTGCGCAGGACCCAGTTGTCCAGTTCGGCGATCAGGCCGTTGGCCTCGGCGATGGCAATGAACCGGTCCGGCGTCAGCAGTCCGTGAACCGGATGTTGCCAGCGGATCAGCGCTTCAAGCTTGCTGACCTGAGCATTTTTCAGGTCGTAGATCGGTTGGTAATAGAGCATCAGGCCGGTGTTTTCGCGCAGGGCGTGGCGCAGCTCTTCTTCCAGTTGCAGTTCCAGCGTCGCGCGGGTCTTCAGGTTTTCGCTGAAGAAATTCAGGCCATTGCGCCCGCTGTCCTTGGACTGATACAGCGCCAGGTCCGCGTTTTTCAGCAACTCTTCGCAAGTCTTGCCATCTTCCGGAAACACGCTGATGCCGATACTGGTGGTCATGACCATGCGCCGTCCGGACAGCTCGATGGGTTCCTTCATTTTCGCCATGATGCGCTGGGCCATGTGCCGTGCTTCTTCACGATCATGCAGGCCGATGAGGATGCAAAACTCGTCGCCTCCGAAGCGCGCGACTACATCATCGTGGCTGCGCACTGAAACCTTTATGTGGTTCGCCAGGACTTTGAGCAATTCGTCCCCGGCGTCATGGCCCAGGCTGTCATTGATTCGCTTGAAATGGTCGACGTCCAGAAACATGACCGCCAGCATGCCGCCTTCATTGGTTTTCTCCATGAGCTTCTCGGCGAAGATCTGATTGAAACCACGGCGGTTGATCAGGTTGGTCAAGGCGTCATAGTGCGCCACCTGTTGTAATGACATCCGCGCCTGGTCCAGTTGACTGAGCAGGGCGTTGACCCGTTGCAGATCGCACTCCTTGTGTTGCAGCTTCTTGTCCGCCAGCGCCGCGCTGATGCTGCTGCCGATGATCAGCAGCGTCATGACCGCCACCGTCAGACCCAGTTGCAGATGATTGTTTGCGCCGGGCAGCGGCTGGAGGCTGTCGGCGGGCAGCACCAGATTGAAGGCGGCCATGGCGGTGACGTGCATGCTGATGATGCCTGCGCCGAGCACCAGGCTGGCGCTGTATTTGAGCAGTTGATGGAACAGTCCGGTGCTGTCGCGCAGATGACTTGATATCAGCAGGGCTGCAAGGCTGGCACCGATGGCGAACACAATGGAGAGGGCGAACAGCGTGGGTTGGTAATAGGCCATCGCACTCGAACGCATAGCAGTCATGCCCACGTAATGCATGGTGGCGATGCCCAGGCCAATGCAGATCGAAGCCTGGAGATATTGCCAAAAACTCAGGCGCGGGTGACTGAGAGCGTGTATCGCCAGCCATGAGGCGAGCAGGGCGATCAACAGGGAAAGGAGAGTGATGGGTAATTCATATTGAATGTCGATTGGCGCCTGAAACGCCAGCATGCCGATAAAGTGCATGGCCCAGGTCCCGCCCGCCAGGCAACCGGCGCCGACCCAGCGCCAGAGCCGCTGCGAGGCGGGTTTTTCCGCGTGACCGACCCGTTCGGCCATGTTTAATGTGGCAAAACTGCCGACACAGGCGACCAGATAGGCCAGCAGTACCAGAATAGGATCAAGTGTGCCGTTGAGTATTACCTGGCCGCTCGCCGTCAGCTCGGTGATGAAATGCAAGCCAAGCCACTCCATAGCATGCCCCGTCGTTGTCATCCTGGCTTACGCCATGAACGCTGGCGAATGCTTTGGAGTATAGAAGGCATGTTTAGAGTGCAAACGATAGTGGCAAATTGGCCCTAACCATTTTGGAATGAGCGTTAGAGCGTTTGGACATAAATGGTGGATCAGCTGCGACATCTTCCATGGGCGGATATCAGCTTTACAAATAATGACAGACAGCTCTCGCGGGCCTGACTAGATTGCAGGTTCCGGGCTCGGATGCGCTGACAGAAGCCCCAATAACAATAAAGAGACGGACCCATGCAGAACTCGACCCAAGCGGCGAATGCCTGGCGCATTCTGTTCCTGCTGTTCCTGGCCAACCTGTTCAACTTCTTCGATCGCACCATTCCGGCCATCATCATCGAACCGATCCGTATGGAATGGCATCTCAGCGACTTTCAACTGGGGATCATCGGCACCGCCTTCACCCTGGTGTATGCGATTGCCGGCCTGCCTCTGGGACGGATGGCCGATACCGGTTCACGCAGCAAATTGATGGGCTGGGGCCTGGCGGCGTGGAGCGGGCTGACGGCGGTCAACGGACTGGTGGGGAGTTTCTGGGCTTTCCTGATCGTGCGGATGGGCGTCGGCATCGGCGAAGCCAGTTATGCACCGGCCGCCAATTCCTTGATCGGCGACCTGTTCCCGGCCCACCGTCGGGCACGGGCGATGGGCATTTTCATGCTCGGCTTGCCGCTGGGGCTGCTGCTGGCGTTCTTCACCATCGGCGCGATGGTCAAGGCCTTCGACAGCTGGCGCGCGCCGTTCTTTATTGCGGCAGTGCCGGGGTTGATCCTGGCGATCTTCATGTTCTACATCAAAGAACCGAAACGTGGCGCCGCAGAGAGTGTGAAAGTCTCGCAGGAGCGCGTAGACCGGCCGATCCGTCGGGTGCTGGCGGTGCCGACTTTCCTGTGGCTGGTAATGGCGGGGCTGTGCTTCAACTTCGCCACGTATGCCTGCAACTCGTTTCTGGTGCCGATGCTGCAGCGCTATTTCCTGATGCCGTTACAGGAAGCGGCGGTGGCGACCGGGGTGATCGTCGGCGTGACCGGGTTGTTCGGCCTGACACTGGGTGGTTGGGTGGCGGACAAGATTCACCAGCGGGTGGCCAATGGGCGACTGCTGTTTGCCGCGTTCAGCTTGATCATCTCGACGGTGTGCACGGCTTGGGCACTGCATTCCGGGCGAATCGAGATCGGCGTGTTTGTGGCGGTGTTCAGTGTGGGCTGGTTGTTTGCCTACAACTTCTACACCTGCGTTTACACCGCCATTCAGGACGTCGTCGAGCCGCGCTTGCGGGCTACGGCCATGGCGCTGTTCTTTGCCGGGTTGTATTTGCTGGGTGGTGGTTTGGGGCCGGTGGTGGTGGGCGCATTGTCCGACCACTTTGCGCAGACGGCGATGCTCTCGGCCGGTGCTGAGCAGATGACCGAGGCGTTCAAGGCTGTCGGCTTGCATGACGCGATGTATTTGATCCCGGTGGCACTGTTTTTCACCATGGTGTTTCTGTTCCTGGCTTCGCGGTGTTTTGTGCGCGATGCCAAGCGGATGAAGGAAGGATTGGTGGCGGTGGTTGAGCCAGCGGGTTCTGCGGTCACGGCGTAATGATCGTTCCCA
The DNA here is from genome assembly GCF_050586665.1 of Pseudomonas sp. ES4. Taxonomy (NCBI): domain Bacteria; kingdom Pseudomonadati; phylum Pseudomonadota; class Gammaproteobacteria; order Pseudomonadales; family Pseudomonadaceae; genus Pseudomonas; species Pseudomonas sp. ES4. The sequence goes on from NZ_JBOBDO010000009.1 coordinate 169,171, forward strand.
CGCTCCGCGTGGGAATGCCTCAAGGGACGCTCCGCGTTCCAGCTCTCGAAAGGGACGCAGAGCGTCCCGGGCTGCATTCCCACGCAGAGCGTGGGAACGATCAGACAATCAAGCAGACAAAAAAAGGCCCGCATCGCTGCGGGCCTTCTTTGTTTTAGCGGGGCTGAGCAGGGGACTTAGCCCGCCACCAACACCCGAATCGCTTCCAGTCGCAGCGCAGCCTTGTCGAGCATGGCCAGGCCTTGCTCGCGTTGCTTGCGCAAGGCGACCAGTTCGCTGTCGCGCACCGTCGGGTTGACCGCTTGCAACGCGGTCAGGCGCGCCAGTTCTTCGTCGGTGTCAGCGGCCAGGCGACGCTGCGCCTCAGCCACGCGCTCGGCGTGACGCGGGAAGATCTTCTCTTCACCGGCGTTGATCCGTGGCGTCAGCTGATCGCGCTGGGCCTGGATGAACTTGTTGGCACTGGCGCGCGGCACGCTTTCCAGCTGATCGTTTAGGGTTTCGAACGACACCCGGGCCGACAGGTCGTTGCCATTGGCATCGAGCAGGCAACGCAGGGCGGCCGGCGGCAGGTAACGGCCCAGTTGCAGCGAGCGCGGGGCAACCACTTCGCTGACGTAGAGCAGTTCGAGCAATACGGTGCCAGGCTTCAGCGCCTTGTTCTTGATCAGCGCCACGGCGGTGTTACCCATGGAGCCGGACAAGACCAGGTCCATGCCGCCCTGAACCATCGGGTGTTCCCAGGTAATGAACTGCATGTCTTCGCGAGACAGCGCCTGGTTGCGGTCGTAAGTGATGGTCACGCCTTCGTCGTCGCCCAGCGGGAAGCTGGCGTCGAGCATTTTTTCGCTCGGCTTGAGGATCAGCGCGTTTTCCGAATGGTCTTCGCTGTCGATGCCAAAGGCGTCGAACAGGGTTTCCATGTAGATCGGCAGGGCGAACTGGTCGTCTTGCTCAAGGATGTCCTCGACCAGTGCATCACCTTCACCAGCGCCGCCGGAGTTGAGTTCCAGCAAGCGGTCACGGCCGGTGTGCAGCTCGGCTTCCATGCGCTCGCGCTCGGCGCGGGCTTCGTCGATCAGCGCTTGCCACTCGCCGTCGTCGGCATTTTCCAGCAGCGGCAGCAGGCGCGGGCCGAACTGATGCTGCAGGGCGTTGCCGGTCGGGCAGGTGTTGAGGAACGCGTTCAGCGCTTCGTGGTACCACTGGAACAGGCGCTCTTGCGGGCTGGTTTCCAGGTACGGCACGTGCAGTTCGATGATGTGCTTCTGGCCGATCCGGTCCAGACGACCGATACGCTGCTCCAGCAGGTCCGGGTGCGAAGGCAGGTCGAACAGCACCAAGTGGTGCGAGAACTGGAAGTTACGACCTTCACTGCCGATTTCCGAGCAGATCAGCACTTGCGCGCCAAATTCTTCGTCGGCGAAGTAGGCGGCGGCGCGGTCACGCTCGAGGATGTTCATGCCTTCGTGGAAGACCGTGGCCGGGATGCCGGAACGCACGCGCAGGGCGTCTTCCAGGTCCATGGCGGTTTCGGCGTGGGCGCAGATCACCAGCACTTTGGTGCGCTTGAGCATCTTCAGCGTGTCGATCAGCCATTCGACGCGCGGGTCGAATTTCCACCAGCGTTCTTCTTCGTTGGCGTCCGGCTGAGCCTGGAAGCTGACTTCCGGGTACAGCTCGGCGTGATCACCCAGCGGCAGTTCGAGGTATTCGTCGGGGCAAGGCAGCGGATACGGATGCAGCTTGCGCTCCGGGAAACCCTGCACGGCAGCGCGGGTGTTGCGGAACAGCACGCGACCAGTGCCGTGGCGATCGAGCAGTTCGCGGACTAGGCGGGCGCTGGCTTCGATGTCGCCATCGTTGACGGCGGTCAGCAGCGCTTCGCCTTCGTTGCCGAGGAAACCGTGAATGGTCTTGTGCGCTTCAGGCGACAGGCGGCCCTTGTCCAGCAGCTCCTGGACGGCTTCGGCCACCGGGCGATAGTTTTCGCTCTCGGCGCGGAAGGCGTGCAGGTCATGGAAACGGTTCGGATCGAGCAGGCGCAGACGCGCAAAGTGGCTGTCCTGACCCAGTTGTTCCGGGGTCGCAGTCAACAGCAAAACGCCGGGAATGACTTCGGCCAGTTGCTCGACCAGCGAGTATTCAGGGCTGGCCTTGTCTTCATGCCATACCAGGTGGTGCGCTTCGTCGACGACCATCAGGTCCCAACCGGCGGCGAACAGCGCGTCCTGGGCCTTCTCGTCTTCCACCAGCCATTCGAGTGCAACCAGCGCGAGCTGGGTGTCTTCGAACGGGTTGGCGGCATCGCTTTCGATAAAGCGTTCTTCGTCGAACAGCGCAACTTGCAGGTTGAAGCGGCGGCGCATCTCGACCAGCCACTGGTGCTGCAAGTTCTCCGGAACCAGGATCAGCACGCGGTTGGCGCGGCCCGAGAGCAGTTGGCGATGGATCACCAGACCGGCTTCGATGGTTTTACCCAGGCCCACTTCGTCTGCCAGCAAAACCCGCGGTGCAATGCGGTCGGCGACTTCACGGGCGATGTGCAGCTGGTGCGCGATCGGTTGCGCACGCACGCCACCGAGGCCCCAAAGTGCGGATTGCAATTGGCGGCTGGTATGTTCCAGGGTGTTGTATCGCAGGGAGAACCAGGCCAGCGGGTCGATCTGCCCGGCGAACAAACGATCGCTGGCCAGACGGAACTGAATGAAGTTCGACAGTTGGGTTTCCGGCAGGGTAACCACTTCGTTGTGCCCGTTGAGGCCGTGGTAAACCAGCAGGCCGTCGACGTCGTCGACTTCTTGTACGGTCAGTTTCCAGCCTTCGAAGTGAGTGATCGAGTCACCCGGCGAAAACCGCACGCGGGTGAGGGGCGCATTCCGTAGCGCGTACTGGCGAGTCTCGCCAGTGGCCGGGTAGAGCACGGTCAACAAGCGGCCGTCCTGTGCCAGAACGGTGCCTAAACCCAGCTCGGCTTCGCTGTCACTGATCCAGCGTTGCCCCGGTTGATACTGCTGCGCCATGCTGCCTGACTCCCACCTTGAAAAAGCGGGCTATCTTAACGGAATGAGGGCTTCAGGGCCAAAGGACTCTCATAAAAACTCGCAGTCTTACGTTAGTCCAACGATGCAACGCTTGCAGGTCGGGGCACCTATTCGTGCCAAACGGGTCACAGTTTGCGACCGATGGCTCAAGTCGCCATCCCCGCAGCCGACAGCCTGCTGACAGGAGACTAATAATTATGCTGCCACCGATACTCCCCTTGAGTGCCGTGCCAATCACCTCACAGCAGGATCCGATTCGCCAGCGGCCGGATATTCCACCCGTGGTGCCGGTGCAGGAAAGCTCCAACGAAAGCACCATCGACCTGCAACAGCGCGATCCGCAGGAGGCGGCGTTTCAGCTGCGCGAGGAACAGCGCCGCAAGCAGGAACAACAAAGGCGTCGCCGTGAAGCCGATGAAGATCCTGAAGAACACCTGGCGATTCCCGGTGATGAACTCAACGCCGACAACACCGTGCCGGTGGCGCCATTGATGGAAGATCAGCCACGGCAGGGGTTGTGGGTCGATATCCAGATTTGAGCTCACGGCTGGTCAGCGCTGCCATCAGACCGCATTATTGGCACATCCATGCCTGCACATACGGCAACTGAATTTCATTCCAGGCGATGCACTGAACACCATGAGCCAAGACGACAAGCTGATCGACCTCAACGCCGAACGCGCCAAGCGGGTTCATGACCTTAATGAAAAGCGCCTGAACGAAGTGCGCCAGGCCTTCGAGCACGCCATGCCGTTGGGTAAAGCGAAGAAAAAGCCGAAGAACAAACCGAAAAAGCGTTGAAACACCCTGCATTGATTGATGCAGGTCAGTTATTTCCCCTCCTTTACGCCCAGTCTCGGGCGACATTGATCCCGGTCAATTTCTTCTCCTGCCTGATTGGTTAACTTAGCCCCATCGCAACAAGGCAATTGCAGGAGGCCAGTCATGTTTTTCGACAACGTGGTGATCGCCGGAGTGCTGACAGTCGGCCTCATGGTTCTGTTTTTTGCAGGGTTTGGATTTTTTATCTGGAAGGATTCGCATAAGCGCAAGCCGTAGGTCTTTCTGGAAGCAATGAGCACGCAAGGCATTTTGGGCAACTTCGGTTGCCCTTTTTTTTGTCTGCGTTTTTTTGATCGTTCCCATGCTCTGCGTGGGAATGCAGCCCGGGACGCTCCGCGTCCCTTTCGAGAGCTGGAACGCGGAGCGTCCCTTGAGGCTTTTCCACGCAGAGCGTGGGAACGATCGATGTGGTGTTTTGAGTTTTCGGTGGGCAATAAAAAGGCGCGAACCTCACGGAACGCGCCTTTTTCGTTGCCGCGATGTATCAGCTGCCCAGTGCCTTCGACGCCATCCAGAACAGGCCGGCCGACAGCGCCACTGTGGCTGGCAGGGTCAGGACCCAGGCCAGCAGGATGGTTTTGACGGTGCCACCTTGCAGGCCGCTTTTATTGGCGACCATGGTGCCGGCCACGCCCGAGGACAGCACGTGGGTGGTGGAAACCGGCAGGCTGAAGATGTTCGCCATGCCGATCAGGCTCGCCGTAGTGATCTGTGCCGACATGCCTTGGGAGTAAGTCATGCCCTGCTTGCCGATCTTCTCGCCGATGGTCAGAACCACGCGCTTCCAGCCCACCATGGTACCCAGGCCGAGGGCCAGGGCGACCGCCAGGATCACCCAGAACGGGGCGTATTCGGTGGTAGTGGTCAGGTCTTTGCGCAGCTTGTCCAGGTCAGCCTTTTCACGGGCAGCGAGACCAGGCAGCTTGCTGACTTTCTTCGCCGTGTCGTCCAGGCAGAGCAGGTAGCGACGCACTTCGATGCGGCTTTCCGACGGCAGCGAGTGGTAGTCCGCTACACCTTTAAGGGTGCCGAGCAGGGCGGTGATGGTCGGTTCGGTCTGTTGCGGGTTGCAACGGAATTTCTCCGGCAGATCGCCTTCCACGCTTTTGCCCAGGGCCAGGAACTCACCCAGCGTATCGGCATTGCGCTTGTAGAACTGGCTCAGGTGCAGGGTCGCGTCGCGAGTCCGTTCGATCTGGTAAGTCGTGCTGCCCAGGTCGAGTACGAACTGTGCCGGCACGATACCGATCAGCACCAGCATGATCAGGCCGATACCTTTCTGGCCATCGTTGGAACCGTGCACGAAGCTCACGGCCATGGCCGAGATAACCAGTACCAGGCGGTTCCAGAACGGCGGGTGCTTCTTGTCATCGATCTTGCGGCGCTGCTCCGGTGTCTTGTGCATCTTCGACAGCGGACGCCACCATTTAAGGCCGATCAATATCAGAGCTGCGACCAGGAAGCCCGCCATTGGCGAGAATACCAGGGACGCTCCGATATCAATTGCCTTCTGCCAGTTCACGCCATCAGCCAACGGAATCTCGTTGATCAAGGCGTTGGCAAGGCCGACACCGAGGATCGACCCGATCAGCGTATGGGAGCTGGAAGCCGGGATACCGAAGTACCAGGTGCCCAGGTTCCAGGTGATAGCGGCGGCGAGCAGCGAGAACACCATGGCCAGCCCGTGACCGGTGTTCACATTGATCAGCAGTTCTACCGGCAGCAGGTGGACGATGGCATACGCCACGCCGACACCGCCCAGCAGCACGCCGAGAAAGTTGAACACACCGGAAAAGAACACCGCCAGATGGGGCGGCATGGCTTTGGTGTAGATAACAGTGGCCACCGCGTTAGCGGTGTCATGAAAGCCGTTGATGAACTCGAAGGCGAGGACAAAGGCCAGGGCGAGCAAGAGGCTCACAAGCACCCAAGCATCTAGTCCGCTGAATAAATCGATCATGAAGGTTTTCTGACCCGGTCGTAAGGGGGCGCGATTATGCCAGAAAAGACTGCTAATCGATGCACTAGGTGCTCATCGGTAACATTCTTCAACGAATTAATTTGCGGCAACAGCCCAAGCCCCAGGTTTTTACTGGGTTTTGCAAGTCATTGAATTTCTTTGAAAAGACCGCAGCCACACGGCGTTCTCTCGTAAGAGCACGAGGTTTTAACGCTTGTGTGAAATTTCTGAAAAGAGGGCCAGACATGCGCCATTTACCTCATCCGATGGGTGAGGTGGCCGCTGCCCGCTGGTAGCGGGCGCGAAAGGCGTCATCGATACATCCCGCTTTTAACGGGTGCAGATGCAGACCCTTGAAAGGATTCAGGCCGAGGGCTCATGGCTCCTCGGCTTTGAGTTCCTTTTCCATTTTCTGCAATTCTTGAGTGAAAGCCTGATCCTGAACGGTGGCGCGTTTACGCCAGGGTTTGCGTTCCGGTTCGGGCTGAGCGGCGTAGGTGGTGACTTCCCCGCCGTAAACTTCCTTGTAACGTTGTTCCTGGCGCTCAAGTTCCGCGCGCAGTTCGTCTTTCGTCACAGTGCTACCTGATTGAGTTGAGATAAATTCTGGTGAAACGACTGCATCAAATGTAGTTGACCACGCTCGTCGAATGGAACAAGGCCCGTGAAGGCATCATTTTTTTACGGCGTTGCGATCAATTACTTCCATGTTGCAGGCGGCCACGGCACCAGAGATAAACAGCTGACGTAGCATCAGTTTCCTGTTTCAGCGAACACCTGGCGACGCATTTGAAATGAGTATCAGGTGGTTGCTGAGGGCAACGGCGATGGAACATCGCGCTACCGGGTGGCGGAATCGGCAAGTAAAAACCGGTTACCACTGAATTTCATTATAGCGGTCGATCTGAAGAACACTATCGCCAAGGAGTTAAAAGTAGGTCTTGATGTGTGATTGTTTTGTTACTCACAACTTTATGCGGCTAACTAGGTGGCTCTGCCGCCCGGCGTTACAGTGATGTCTTTTCTGGCGCCATGAAGTCGAACAAGTTAGGACAATTACATCGAGCCTTCTAGTCAGCGTCACAGCCAGTGTAAAAACAGGTGCAAGCCCGTTCACTATTCGGGCTGATCCGATTGCGATTATCGGTCGACGGTTCGATAATCGAACAGTCTTGCCTGTCCGGGGTTGTGTGAGGGACCGGCTGCCGCTTGTAATAGCCGCTGAACCGTGTGGGAAAAGGACCTTATATGAACGATCAAATGCGCAATTCCTTCGCTTCAGTGGCGCCGCCGATCGTTGCCTCGCCCGCCAAGCGGATCCAGGCAATGACCGGCGACCCGGATTTCATGACATCCCTGGCTCGAGGCCTGGCCGTGGTGCAAGCGTTCCAGGAGCGTAAACGTCACCTCACCATCGCCCAGATCAGCCACCGTACGGAAATTCCCCGCGCCGCTGTGCGACGTTGCCTGCACACGCTGATCAAACTCGGCTACGCCACCACCGACGGTCGAACCTATTCGCTGCTGCCTAAAGTGCTGACCCTTGGCCATGCCTACGTGTCCTCGACGCCCTTGGCGGTTTCTGCCCAGCCCTACCTGGATCGGATGAGCGAGCAACTTCATGAAGCCTGCAACATGGCCACTCTGGAAGGCGATGACATCTTGTACATTGCTCGTTCGGCTACCACCCAGCGACTGATTTCCGTCGATCTGTCGGTCGGTGGACGTCTGCCCGCCTATTGCACTTCGATGGGGCGGATTCTACTCGCGGCGCTGGATGATACTTCACTGGGCGAGTACCTCGACCATGCCGAGCTGCAAGCCAAGACCAGCCGAACCTTGCACACCCCCGAGGCGTTGCTCGAATGCCTGCAAGAGGTGCGGCAGCAAGGTTGGTGCATCGTCGATCAGGAACTGGAACAAGGTTTGCGCTCGATTGCCGTTCCGGTGTACGACGCTTCCGGCCAAGTGGTCGCGGCGCTCAATGTCAGTACTCACGCCGGCCGAGTCAGCCGCAATGAGCTGGAACAACGTTTCCTGCCCGGCCTTCTGAGCGCGAGCCGCGACCTCAGCGCGCAACTCTTCGCCTAAGCTGTTCGATAAACGCACAGAGTCGTGTTTATCGAATTGACGCTCTTTCCCCAAGATCACTAATGTCGCGGCAGCGCCAGCCTTGGCTGGCTCCTATCCGACTGCGTTCTTTGCGTGGAATAAAAATAATGAACCAGCCCCAGTCTGCTGTAGGAAACTGCCTCGACGTGCAGTCCTTCATCAATGCTCAACCCATTTCGCGCTACCAATGGCGAGTGGTGATTCTGTGTTTCCTGATTGTTTTCCTCGATGGCCTCGACACGGCGGCCATGGGTTTCATCGCGCCCGCCCTGTCTCAGGATTGGGGCATCGACCGCGCCAGTCTCGGCCCGGTGATGAGCGCGGCGCTGATCGGCATGGTTTTCGGCGCACTGGGTTCTGGCCCATTGGCTGACCGCTTCGGGCGAAAAATCGTACTAGTAGGGGCGGTACTGTTGTTTGGCGCGTTCAGCCTGGCGTCGGCTTACAGCACCAACGTCGATCAGTTGCTGGTGCTGCGATTCCTCACCGGCCTGGGCCTGGGTGCCGGCATGCCGAACGCCACGACGCTGCTGTCCGAATACACCCCGGAGCGCAAGAAATCCCTGCTGGTGACCAGCATGTTCTGCGGCTTCAACCTCGGCATGGCGGGCGGCGGTTTCATTTCCGCCAAACTGATTCCGGCCTTTGGTTGGCACAGTCTGCTGTTGATCGGCGGGATTTTGCCGCTGATCCTCGCCGTCGTATTGCTGTTCTGGCTGCCGGAATCGGCACGCTACCTCGTCGTCCGCAATCGCGGCACTGACAAAGTGCGCAAAACCCTGGCGCCCATCGATCCAATCGTCGTCGCCCAGGCTTCCAGCTTCAGCGTGCCGGAGCAGAAGACTGTGAAGGCCCGCAACGTGTTCGCGGTGATCTTCTCCGGCACCTACAGCACGGGCACCTTGTTGCTGTGGCTGACCTACTTCATGGGGCTGGTGATTGTTTATCTGCTGACCAGTTGGCTGCCGACGCTGATGCGTGACAGTGGCGCGAGCATGGAGCAGTCGGCATTCATCGGCGCGTTGTTCCAGTTTGGCGGGGTATTGAGCGCGGTGGGCGTTGGCTGGGCGATGGATCGGTTCAATCCGCACAAGGTTATCGGCATTTTCTACCTGTTCGCCGGGGTGTTTGCCTACGCGGTAGGGCAGAGCCTGGGCAACATCACGCTGTTGGCGACGTTGGTGCTCGTGGCCGGGATGTGCGTCAACGGCGCGCAATCGGCGATGCCTTCACTGGCGGCGCGGTTTTATCCGACGCAGGGGCGGGCGACCGGGGTGTCGTGGATGCTCGGGATTGGCCGCTTCGGCGCGATTCTCGGTGCGTGGATGGGCGCAACGCTGCTGGGGCTGGGCTGGAACTTCGAGCAAGTACTCACGGCGTTGGTGATTCCAGCGGCATTGGCGACCACGGCGGTGGTGATCAAGGGCATGGTCAGCCATGCGGATGCGACTTGAGGAGAGGCGTCTGATTTTTCGTTGAGCCTGCGGCCCTCATCGCGAGCAGGCTCGCTCCCACAGGAGAACGCGGTCAACTGTGGGAGTGAGCCTGCTCGCGATGCTTTTGATCGATCAGTGTGGAGATCGGTAGGTAGACAACAATGTGTTCGATAAACGAACACTCAGTCGATTATCGGATTGTTTGGCGTTTTTCAGGGGCTTACTCTTCAGTCATTCCGGCGCTGCGCATCGCGCCTTTTTTCTTCCACTGTCGGTTCATAACAAAACGGGAGCCTGCCCCATGGCTGAAATCCTTTCGCTGCACGACGCGGTGAAGCAATTCGTCAACGACGGCGATACCGTCGCGCTCGAAGGCTTCACTCACCTGATCCCTACGGCGGCGGGTCACGAAATCATTCGCCAGGGCAAGAAAGACCTGACCCTGGTGCGGATGACACCTGACCTGATCTACGACCAGTTGATCGGCGCCGGTTGTGCTCGCAAGTTGATTTTCTCCTGGGGTGGCAACCCGGGCGTCGGTTCGCTGCATCGCCTGCGTGACGCCGTCGAGAAACAGTGGCCGCACGCGCTGGAAATCGAAGAACACAGCCACGCCGACCTGGCCAATGCCTACGTCGCTGGCGCTTCCGGCCTACCGTTCGCGGTGCTGCGTGCCTACGCCGGCTCCGACCTGCCGAAGGTCAACCCGCTGATCAAAACCGTCACCTGCCCATTCACCGGTGAAGTATTGGCGGCCGTGCCTTCGGTGCGCCCGGACATCACCGTGATTCACGCACAGAAGGCTGACCGCAAAGGCAACGTGTTGCTGTGGGGCATTCTCGGCGTGCAGAAAGAAGCCGCACTGGCCGCCAAGCGCTGCATCGTTACCGTCGAAGAAATCGTCGACGACCTCAATGCACCGATGAACTCTTGCGTTCTGCCGACCTGGGCCTTGAGTGCGGTCTGCCACGTCCCTGGCGGTGCGCATCCGTCCTACGCTCACGGCTACAACGAGCGCGATAACCGTTTCTACCAGGCTTGGGACCCGATTGCCCGCGACCGTGAAACCTTCACTGCGTGGATCAACGAGTACATCCACGGCTGCGCTGACTTCAGCGAGTTCCAGGCCAAGCTGGCCGCTGCTTCGGAGGCCAAGTAATGACTTACACCACCAATGAAATGATGACCGTCGCTGCTGCCCGTCGTTTGAAAAACGGTTCGGTGTGTTTCGTCGGCATCGGCCTGCCGTCGAAAGCCGCCAACCTGGCGCGTCTGACTTCCTCGCCGGATGTAGTCCTTATCTATGAATCGGGTCCGATTGGTGCCAAGCCAAGCGTACTGCCGCTGTCGATCGGTGACGGCGAGTTGGCGGAAACCGCTGACACTGTCGTCCCGACCGGTGAGATTTTTCGCTATTGGTTGCAGGGCGGGCGCATCGACGTCGGTTTCCTCGGCGCCGCGCAAGTCGACCGCTTCGGCAACATCAACACCACCGTGGTCGGCGATTACCATCAGCCGAAAGTCCGCCTGCCGGGTGCCGGCGGTGCGCCAGAGATCGCTGGTTCGGCGAAAAGCGTGTTGATCATCCTCAAGCAGTCGGCGCGTTCCTTTGTCGACAAACTCGATTTCATTACTTCGGTCGGCCATGGCGAGGGCGGTGATTCGCGCAAGCGTCTCGGCCTGCCGGGCGCCGGTCCGGTCGGCATCATTACCGACCTGTGCATCATGGAACCGGAAGCCGACACCCATGAATTTGTGGTCACTGCGCTGCACCCGGGCGTGACCCGCGAGCAAGTGACCGCCGCAACCGGTTGGGCTGTTCGCTTCGCCGACCATGTTGAAAACACCGCCGAGCCGACCGAAGTCGAACTGAAGGCGCTGCGTGATCTGGAAGCCCGCACCGCCGCCGCCCACGGCCAAGCACCGGGAGAAGCCTGATGCGTGACGTTTATATCTGCGACGCGATTCGCACCCCCATCGGCCGTTTCGGCGGTGGCCTGTCGGCGGTTCGCGCTGATGACCTGGCCGCCGTGCCGATCAAGGCACTGATGGAGCGCAACCCGTCGGTGGACTGGAGCGCAGTGGACGAGGTGTTCCTCGGTTGCGCCAACCAGGCCGGCGAAGACAACCGCAACGTGGCACGCATGGCGTTGTTGCTGGCGGGCCTGCCGGAAACCATTCCGGGCGTGACCCTCAATCGCCTCTGCGCCTCGGGTATGGATGCCATCGGCACGGCGTTCCGCGCCATCGCCAGTGGCGAGATGGAGCTGGCAATTGCTGGCGGCGTCGAGTCGATGTCCCGCGCACCGTTCGTGATGGGCAAGGCCGATGCGGCGTTCTCGCGCAACATGAAGCTGGAAGACACCACCATCGGCTGGCGTTTCATCAACCCGTTGATGAAAGCCCAATACGGCGTGGATGCGATGCCACAGACCGCCGACAACGTGGCTGACGATTACGAAATTTCCCGCGAGGATCAGGACGCTTTCGCACTGCGCAGTCAGCAGCGGACAGCCGCCGCGCAAGCCGCAGGATTTTTCGCCGAAGAAATCGTTGAAGTGCGGATTGCCCACAAGAAAGGGGAAAGTGTCGTCAGCCAGGATGAGCATCCGCGCGCCGACACCACCCTGGAAACCCTGGCCAAACTCAAACCGGTCAACGGTCCTGACAAAACCGTCACCGCCGGCAATGCTTCCGGGGTGAACGACGGTGCAGCGGCGTTGATCCTGGCCTCTGCCGAAGCGGTGAAAAAGCACGGCCTGACTGCCCGCGCCAAAGTGCTGGGCATGTCGAGTGCCGGTGTCGCACCCCGGGTGATGGGCATCGGCCCGGTGCCGGCGGTGCGCAAATTGACCGAGCGTCTCGGCCTGGCCGTCAGCGATTTCGACGTGATCGAACTCAACGAAGCCTTCGCCAGCCAGGGTTTGGCGGTGTTGCGCGAACTGGGGCTGGCGGACGATGCGGCCCAGGTCAACCCCAACGGTGGCGCCATTGCCTTGGGCCATCCGTTGGGCATGAGCGGCGCGCGCCTGGTATTGACCGCGCTGCATCAGCTGGAAAAGACCGGTGGCAAGAAAGGTCTGGCGACCATGTGCGTCGGCGTCGGCCAGGGTCTGGCCTTGGCAATCGAACGGGTCTGACGCGTAGCGTGACTAATAAGAACTGAGGAGTGCTTCATGACTGACAAGCCTGGTTACCGCCGCCCGCAAGAGGGCACCCAGCCGGAGTACCTGCACCCGGCCTATCAATCCACCAACCGTCGCTCGCCGTCCAAGCCGTTGGTGTTTTTGCCCCATTCGCTGTCGGAAATTACCGGTCCGACCATCGGTGCCGAGCGCATTCAAGCGCAGGACAACGACCTGACCGCCCAGCACAAGGGCGAGCCACTGGGCGAGCGCATCATCATTCATGGCCGCGTGCTGGATGAAGATGGTTTGCCGGTGCCGGGGATTCTGGTGGAAATCTGGCAGGCCAACGCCGCCGGTCGCTACAACCATGATCGCGATCTGCACGACGCACCGCTGGACCCGAATTTCACCGGCACTGGCCGCACCGTGACCGACGCCGATGGCTGGTATCAATTCCAGACCATCAAGCCCGGCGCCTATCCGTGGGGCAACCACCACAACGCATGGCGCCCGGCACACATCCATTTCTCACTGTTCGGGCCGAGCATTCTGACGCGCCTGGTCACGCAGATGTATTTCCCGGGCGACCCACTGCTGGCGTATGACCCGATCTACAACTGCGTACCGGATACCAGCGCCAAAGAGCGTTTGATCGCCAGTTTCGACCTGGAAAAAACCATCCCTTCCTATGCCCTCGGTTATCGCTGGGACATCGTCTTGCGCGGCCGCGAAGCCACGCCGATGGAGAAATAAGATGACGCTGAACGCGACCACATCCCACACCGTCGGACCGTATTACCACATCGGTTTGACCTGGCTGAACCGCGAAGACCTGACCGTCGAGCAAACCCTCGGCGAGCGCGTGGCGATCACCGGGCAAGTGATTGATGGCAACGGCGACATCGTCAACGACGCAATGCTGGAAGTCTGGCAGGCCAACGCCGCCGGCAAGTATGACCATCCCGAAGACGATCAGGACAAACCCCTGGACCCGCACTTCGAAGGGTTTGGCCGGGTGCCGGTGGATGCCGAAGGGCGCTTCCGTTTCACCACGATCAAGCCGGGCAAGGTGGAAGGCCTGAAAGGCACGACTCAGGCGCCGCATCTGGTGGTGCTGGTGTTTGCTCGCGGGCTGGTGAAGCACTTGCTGACGCGGATTTACTTTGACGGCGAACCGGCCAACGTGGCGGATCCGCTGCTGGAATGTGTGCCGGCTGAACGTCGCAGCACCTTGCTGGCGAAGCAGGATGCATCCGGTGTGTACCAGTGGAATGTGATCCTGCAGGGCACCGACGCCGAGACGGTGTTCTTCGATTATTGATTCCAACCTGATCGTTCCCACGCTCTGCGTGGGAATGCCGCCATGGACGCTCTGCGTCCACTGTGACGCGGAGCGTCACGGGATGCATTCCCACGCAGAGCGTGGGAACGATCAGTGTGAAGAGTGCATCGTTGAAACGGGATCGTTAAGAAGTGTGTTTAGGCTTTTGCAGTCCCCATTGAGTAAAAAACAATGACAACCAACACCGCTACTACAGCCCTCTACACCGGCGAAGAGCGCAGTAAAAGGATCTTCGCGATTGTCGGCGCCTCGTCCGGCAACCTCGTCGAATGGTTCGACTTCTACGTCTACGCCTTCTGCGCGATCTATTTCGCCCCTGCCTTTTTCCCGTCCGATAACCCGACTGTGCAGCTGGTGAATACGGCTGGCGTATTCGCCGCCGGGTTCCTGATGCGGCCTATCGGCGGCTGGATCTTTGGCCGGCTGGCGGACAAGCACGGGCGCAAGAATTCGATGCTGATCTCGATTCTGATGATGTGCTTCGGTTCGTTGCTTATCGCTTGCCTGCCGACCTACAAGGATATTGGCGTCTGGGCGCCGATCATGCTGCTGTTCGCCCGCTTGTTGCAGGGGCTGTCGGTGGGCGGTGAGTACGGGACCACCGCGACCTACATGAGCGAAGTCGCCCTCAAGGGCCAGCGCGGTTTCTTCGCCTCGTTCCAGTACGTGACGCTGATCGGCGGGCAATTGCTGGCGGTGTCGCTGGTAGTGGTCCTGCAACAAATCCTCACTGAGGATGATTTGCGCGCCTATGGCTGGCGGATCCCGTTTGTCGTCGGTGCGGCGGCAGCGTTGATTTCGCTGTTCCTGCGTCGCTCGCTCAAGGAAACCACCAGCAAGGAAATGCGCGAAAACAAGGACGCCGGCAGCATCCGTGCGCTGTTCCGCGACCACAAGGCTGCGTTCATTACCGTGCTCGGTTACACCGCCGGTGGCTCGCTGATTTTCTACACCTTCACCACGTACATGCAGAAGTACCTGGTGAACACCGCCGGTATGCACGCCAAGACCGCCAGCTACATCATGACCGGCGCACTGTTCCTTTATATGTGCATGCAGCCGCTGTTCGGCATGCTCGCGGACAAGATCGGTCGACGTAACTCGATGCTGTGGTTCGGCGCGCTGGGGACGTTGTTCACCGTGCCGATCCTGCTGAGCCTGAAAAGCGTCAGCAGCCCGTTCCTGGCCTTCGTACTGATTACCGTGGCACTGGCGATCGTCAGTTTTTACACTTCCATCAGTGGCCTGGTAAAAGCCGAAATGTTCCCGCCGCAAGTGCGCGCATTGGGCGTCGGCCTGGCGTACGCGGTGGCGAATGCAATCTTCGGTGGTTCGGCGGAATATGTGGCCCTGAGCCTCAAGGCCGTGGGCATGGAAAACTCCTTCTACTGGTACGTCACGGTGATGATGGCGGTGGCGTTCCTGTTCAGTCTGCGCTTGCCGAAACAGGCGAAGTATTTGCAAAACGACCTTTGATCTTTACCCGTGGGCCGGCGTGGCCCACGCCTCCAGGGACTGCTTATGAATGAGCGACCGGGCAATCAATTATTCGATGCCTATTTCACTGCCCGCGAGATGCGTGAGGTGTTCTGCGATCAGGGGCGGGTTCAGGCGATGCTTGATTTTGAAGCGGCGCTGGCTCGGGCCGAGGCGCGAGTCGGGCTGATTCCGCAAACGGCTGTCGCGCCGATTGAAGCGGCCTGTCAGGCCGGGCATTACGACTTCGCGGCGCTCGGCGAGGCGATTGCCACGGCGGGCAATTCGGCGATTCCGTTGGTCAAGGTGCTGGGTAAACAGATCGCGGCCAACCATGCCGAAGCCGAGCGCTATGTGCATCTGGGCGCGACCAGCCAGGACGTGATGGACACCGGCCTGGTGTTGCAACTGCGTGGCGCGCTGGCGCTGATCGAAAGCGATCTGGCGCAACTGGGCGAAACGCTGGCGACCCAGGCGTTACGCTACGTCGCCACACCGCTGGCCGGGCGCACCTGGTTACAGCACGCGACACCCGTCACCCTCGGCATGAAAATCGCCGGTTGGCTGGGAGCGGTCACTCGCAGCCGTCAACGTCTGCAACAACTCAAGCCGCGGCTGCTGGTGCTGCAATTCGGCGGCGCCTCCGGAACCCTCGCGGCCCTCGGCGAGCAGGCGATGCCGATTGCCCAGGCGCTGGCTGAAGAATTGAAACTGACACTGCCGGATCAACCTTGGCACACCCAGCGAGATCGCTTGGTGGAGTTCGGCTCGGTACTGGGATTGATCGCCGGCAGCCTCGGCAAACTCGGCCGTGACATCAGCCTGCTGATGCAGACCGAAGCCGCTGAAGTGTTCGAACCATCCGCGCCGGGCAAGGGCGGTTCTTCGACCATGCCGCACAAGCGCAATCCGGTGGGCGCGGCGGTGCTGATCGGTGCTGCAACGCGGGTTCCGGGTTTGCTCTCGACGCTGTTCAGCGCCATGCCTCAAGAACACGAGCGCAGCCTGGGCCTGTGGCATGCCGAGTGGGAAACCCTGCCGGAGATTTGCTGCCTGGTGTCCGGCAGTCTGAAACAAGCGTTGCTGGTGACGGATGGGCTGGAAGTGGACGCCGAGCGCATGGCCCGCAACCTCGATCTGACCCAAGGGCTGGTGCTCGCCGAAGCGGTGAGCATCGTCCTCGCCCAACGGGTCGGCCGCGACACCGCGCACCATTTGCTGGAGCAATGCTGCAAGCGCGCGGTGGCTGAACGACGTCATTTGCGAGCGGTACTCGGCGACGAGCCGCAAGTGACCGCCGAACTCTCGCCTGCTGAACTCGATCATCTGCTGGACCCCGCTCATTACCTCGGTCAGGCCCATACCTGGGTCGAGCGAGCGGTGGCTGAACATTCTGCGTTGACTGCCTGAAGGAGATTGCTGTGGCTTTCGTACAACTCGCCGAGGGCGAACTGCATTACCAAATTCAAGGGCCGCAACTCGATGGCCCGGCGGATGCGCCGGTGCTGGTGTTGTCCAACTCGCTGGGCACTAACCTGCACATGTGGGACGCGCAGATTGCGGCGTTCACCGAGCATTTTCGCGTGCTGCGTTTCGACACCCGGGGTCATGGCCAATCGCTGGTTACGCCGGGGCCATACAGCATCGAGCAACTGGGCCATGACGTGCTGGCGCTGCTGGATGCGTTGCACATCGAACGCGCGCATTTCTGCGGTCTGTCCATGGGCGGGCTGATTGGCCAGTGGCTGGGGATCAACGCGGGTGATCGCCTGAACAAACTGGTGGTGTGCAACACCGCGGCGAAAATCGGCGATCCGTCGGTGTGGAACCCGCGCATTGAAACCGTACTGCGTGACGGTCCGGCCGCCATGGTCGCGCTGCGTGATGCGTCGATTGCGCGCTGGTTCACCGCCGATTTCGCTGAAGCCAATCCTGCTGCCGCGAAAAAGATTACGGACATGCTCGCGGCCACCTCGCCTGAAGGCTATGCCGCGAATTGTGCCGCCGTGCGCGATGCCGATTTCCGCGCTCAGCTGTCCTCGATCAAGGTGCCGCTGCTGGTCATCGCCGGCACCGAAGACCCGGTCACGCCGCCGTCCGGCGGGCACTTCATTCAGGAACACGTGCAGGGCGCCGAGTACGCCGAGTTCTATGCCGCGCACTTGTCCAACGTCCAGGCTGGCGCTGCGTTCAGTGACCGGGTTGTGACGTTTTTGTCAGCTGATTAAGGGGATTGTTGTGGACGAGAAACAACGTTACGACGAGGGCCTGAAAGTCCGTCGCGCGGTACTCGGTGACGCCCACGTCGACCGCAGCCTGAATGCGCTGACCGAGTTCAACTCGGAGTTTCAGGAGATGATCACCCGCCATGCCTGGGGCGACATCTGGACCCGTCCGGGGCTGCCGCGTCATACCCGCAGCCTGATCACCATCGCTATGCTGATCGGCATGAACCGCAATGAAGAACTCAAGCTGCACCTGCGCGCCGCCGCCAACAACGGCGTGACCCGCGGTGAGATCAAGGAAGTGATCATGCAGAGCGCGATCTACTGCGGCATCCCGGCAGCGAACGCGACATTCCACCTGGCGGAGTCGGTGTGGGATGAATTGGGGGTTGAATCGCGGGAGTGAGCCTGGCGATTTGCGGTGTCTGAGCTGACGCCATCGCGAGCAGGCTCACTCCTACAGTGATCCGGTTGTAACGCAATGCTTGTGTTCACAGAAAATCCTCTGTGGGAGCGGGCTTGCTCGCGAAAGCGGTGGGTCAGCTTGCATCGATGCTGAAGGTTGAATCGCCATCGCGAGCAGGCTCGCTCCCACATTTTTAAACCGTGGCGACGATGAATATCCGTTTGAATGGAAACAACGTGTGGCCGTCACTCTCCGGCGGGTAATGCGCATGCACGCGCATCAGGTAGTGATAGATGAACCGCGCCTGTTCATCGTCCTTCAGCCCCTGCATCACCGGGCGCAACGCCGAGACTTTGACCCAGTCATAGATCGGCGACTTGCCGTCGACAACCTGTAGCTGTTCGGTCTCCCAGATATCCAGTGTCCGGGTAATCGGCGAGAGCAACCGATAGTAACTTTCCAACGACAACAGCGGCCGCGCCGCCATGGCCTCGCGCAATTGCGGTGTGCCCAGTGGTTTGCCTCCGGGGCCTGCGTCTTCAAGGGTGTCGAGCATCAGTTGATACCACTGCGCATCCCGCCAGTCGGGCATGTGCGCGGCCAGGCATCCACCCGGGTTGAGCTGGGCGAGCAGTCGCGGCAACAACTGTTCGTGACCACTGACGAAGTGCAGCACGGCGGCGGCGAACAGCAGGTCCGCCGGTTGTTCGGGTTGCCAGTCGAGTAGATCGCAGTGTTTCCACGACGCCTTGATCGGCAGGCAACGGGCTTCGTCCAGCATTTGCTCGGAACTGTCGATGCCCTGCAACTGCGCTCGAGGCCAGCGCTTGGCCAACCGTTGCGTGGCGATGCCGGTGCCGCATCCCAAGTCGTAGATGCGCTTGGGCTGTTTGAGTTCGACACGGTCGAGCAATTCATTCACCGGTCGTTGCCTGAGACGGGAAAACTGCTGGTACGCCTTGGCGTCCCAGTCGGTGCAGGCTTTCCCTGCCGATTCAAGTTTGACGCTCATGAGGTGATCCTCTCTGGCGGTTACAGTTGTCTTCCGATGACGTTCAATGTTTTCAGGACAACCGCCACGCCTTTGCGCGTGTCCGGGTCGTTCAGCAGTTTGAGCAACGCATAGACTCCCGGTGGCTCGGGGGCGGCGGCGACCTCGGTCTTGGCCAGGCGCACGGCGTTACTGACGGTCCAAGTGGCCGCCGTCGCGTTTTCGAACAATCGCGCCAGTTTTTCCACCATTGCTGCGTCCAGCAGGTCGGTCATGTCCGAGACCAGCGATAGCCCATCGACAATGTTGTCCAGCCGACCGCCGTCGATCAGCGGCTGAAGTTTCGCCATCAAGGCGGCGAGTCCTGGCGTTGCGGGCATGCCGGCAGCGCTGGTCGCCAGGGTTTCATCTGATAGGTTCGTCACGGGTTGTTCCTCCCTGAGCAGATCAAAGCATTCCACGGGCTACTGCCCAGTACAGGCCACGATCGAAGCCATGTCTCAGCAGGCCGCCGAGTTTGGTCGGCGGTGTCGGCAGGACGTCATGGGCGTAGTCGTACCACAGCGGCATCCCGGCGTTGAGGCCCATCTGCGCCACGGCCTGAACCCTTCCGTCATAGACACTGTTGGGCGCGCCGAGGCGAATCTCGGCGGCAATATTGTTGGCGATGACCGGCGCTTGGTTATGGCAGGCACCACCGGCCTTGCTCACCGGCAGATCGACGGTGTCGCCAATCACATAGACGTGTTCCAGGCCGTAGACCTGCAAGGTCTCGTGGTGGGTCGGCAGCCAGCCTTCGTTGTTGGGCGCTTGAGACGCTCCGGATTCCAGCACGGCATCGACGGCGCGGATCGGCGGTGTCGCCATCAAGATGTCGAAGGGTTGCTCTTCGCCTTCTTCGGAGTAGGCGATTTTTCGCTCGGGATCCACACGGCTGAGGGTGAAGCCGCGTTGGAAGCGGATGTTCTTCTGCTCGAAAATACCAGGCAGGATTTCCCCGGTAGGGCGTTGCAGGAACAGGCAGTTACGCAGTAGCTGAGCCGTGGTCGGGTAGGTGTAGACGATTTCCACCTGGTCCCGCACGCCCCGACGACGCAGCAAGTCGTCGAGCATCAACGTCGTTTCTACCGGCGCAATGCCGCATTGGTGCGGCACGTTGGGTGTCTGCGGAAAAGACACCGTGATGAAGATCCGGCCTTTTTTGATCGTGTTCAACCGTTCTGCCAGCTGCCGGGCGGGCTGATATTGGTAGAAGTGGTCACCGGCTTCTTTCAAGCCCTCGATACGCTCTGGCGCGGGCACGCAACCGGTTGCGATGACCAGAAAGTCATAGCCATAGCGCTTGCCGTTGCGGGTTTTCAGGGATTGTCCGGGGAAATCGAAACCCGTGACCTCTTCGACGTAAAAGCTGATTTCCGGGCGCAACAGTGAGCGTTCCGGGCGCTTGAGTTCTTCTTCAAAGAACTGGTTGAACGCCACGTACATGAACGCAGGTTTGTAGTAGTGATCGGGGGAGTTGGACAGTAGTGCAATCGAGACTTCGCCGCGCAGGATTTCTGGATACAGCTTGCTGGCCAGTTGATTGGCCAACATGGTTCCACCTACGCCGCCACCGACGATAACTATTCGCTTGCTCATACCTGACCTCCGTGGTCATGGCAGCTTCGCGTACAGCATCCGGAGATAACGGAAGAAAAAAGGGGCTCCTACATCAGGATGGAGAATTAAACACGCTTCTTGACTGTATCTGCGAACACACAAAGCGCTAGTTCGCGCCGACAGGTGGTACCGGCATGCGACCGTTTTCATCCAACGGTCGCTGCCATACGCGGCTATAGCAAGCTGATCGGATAGCTGACGATCAACCGGTTTTCATCGAACTCGTTGTTGCTGAAGTCCCGGCGGATGGTCGAGTTGCGCCATTTGACGTTGAGGTCTTTGAGCGCGCCGCTCTGCACGGTGTAGCCCAGTTCGCTTTCGCGGCCCCATTCCTTGCCGTCGGTGATGGTGCCGGTGTGGACGTTGTCGCCGCTGATGTAGCGGTTCATCAGGGTCAGGCCGGGAATGCCGAGGGCGACGAAGTTGTAGTCATGCCGTACCTGCCAGGATTTTTCTTTCGCGTTGTCATAACTGGCGTTGTAACTGTCGTTGGCCAGGGTGCCGCCGCTGGTGCCATTGACCCGCATCCACCCGCTGTCGCCGGTGAGTTTTTGCAGGCCGACATAGAAGGTGTTGCCGCCGTATTTGGCCGAGAACAGGCCCGACCAGGTCTTGTTGTCCAACTCGCCGGCCCGGGCGCTGCCGTCGTCCTTGCCGTAGAAGAAACCGAGGTTGGCGCCCAGGGTCCAGTCGCCGAGGGGCTGGGTGTGGATCAGATTCACGTATTGCTGGCTGTAGATGTCCTTGAGTTCGGCATTCCACACACCGACCTGGGTGCGCTTGTCGTTGAAAGCGTATTCGCCGCCCTGGAAGTTGAAGCGGTCGGAGGTAAACGCTGGTTTTCCAGTCATCGACAGGTCGTTCATGCTGCTGTCGTCGCGCGGGCTGTTGGCGCGGAACTGGCCGCCGTAGAGCGTCAGGCCGTTGATTTCCTTCGAGGTGATCTGGCCGCCACGGAAGGTTTGCGGCAGGGAACGACCGTCGTCCGAACGCAGGATTGGCAGCACCGGCATCCATTCGCCCACCTTCACTTCGGTCTGCGACAGCTTGGCCTTGAACGCCACGTTGGTGCGACCGAAGTTGTCTGCCGGGCGCCCGTCGTGATCCAGCGGCAGCAACTGCGTACCGCCCGTGCCTTTACCACCGTCGAGTTTCACCGAGTACAACCCCAGCACATCCATGCCGAACCCGACGGTGCCCTGGGTGAAACCGGACCTGGCGTCGAGGATGAAGCTTTGTGTCCACTCTTCTGCCTTGCCCTGGGTTTTGGTCGGGTTGGTGAAGTTGCGATTGATGTAGAAGTTGCGCAGGTTCAGGTTGACCTTGGCACCTTCGACAAAGCCTGACTCCTCGGCCATGGCGGGCAGGGCGGTACTGGCCAGTGCGACGGCGATGAGGCTGGGGAATAAGAATTGCTTAGTGGAAGGTGTCATGTGCTCGGGTCTCTCTAATTTTTAGGCGTGAAACGGGGCGCTGCCGCAACGTAGGGTTGCAGACAAAAATTCTGAATTCGGGATAAAAACGAACGGGATCAGCCGGACAGTGCAGGGCGCGGGGGCATGGTGTCGAACCTGATGTTATTGGTCTTGTGCGACGAATGGTGCGGGGATGGGCGGGAGGGTTCAATCGGGGAAAGCGGGTTTTGGGCGATTATCGAACATAAGATTGGCTGGGGATTTGTGTTGTCTGTTCCGACGATGAGGCCAGTCCTGGCGCCACAATTTTCCCGCAGCCAACAAAAAGCCCACCAAAAGGTGGGCTTCTAGTTTTACCGCGCTATCAGAACAACTTCATCTTCGGCGCTTCTTCTTTCAACGGCTCGTTCTTGGCCGTCTGCTGGTTCCAGCCACCGCCCAATGCCTTGTACAGATTGACGGCACTGACCAGTTGCGCCAGACGGTCGGTGATCAGTACTTGTTCAGCACTGAACAGCTGACGCTGGGCATCGAGGAAGGTCAGGTTGCTGTCGACACCAATGCGATAACGACGCTCGGCCAGACGGTAGTAGTCCTGGTTCGCGGTGACGAAATCACGCTGGGCCTGCAACTGATCGGTGTAGGTCTGGCGGGCGGCCAGGCCGTCGGCGACTTCCTGGAAGGCCGTTTGAATGGACTTCTCGTAGTTCGCCACGCCGATGTCTTTCTGGATTTTTGAATAATCCAGGCTGGCGCGCAGGCTGCCGGCGTTGAAGATCGGCAGGTTGATCTGCGGCTGGAACAACCAGGTGCCCGAACCGCCCTTGAACAGGCCGGACAGGTCAGGGCTCAGGGTCCCGGCGTTGGCTGTCAGGCTGATGCTCGGGAAGAACGCAGCCCGCGCCGCACCGATGTTGGCGTTGGCGGCTTTCAGGTTGTATTCGGCCTGAAGGATGTCCGGACGACGTTGCAGCAAGTCCGATGGCAGACCGGCCGGCACGTCGCTCAGCAGGTCGTCAGCCAACGGCTTGGCCGCTTGCAGATTGGCCGGGACGCCCGTGCCGAGCAGCAACACCAGGCTGTTTTCATCCTGGGCGACTTGACGGGTGTACTTGGCCATTTGCGCGCGGGCGTTTTCCACCGAGGTACGCGACTGGGCCAGGTCCAGCGCCGAGGCGACCCCCACTTCGTTGCTGCGGGCGGTGAGCTTGTAGCTCTCCTCGAACGCAGCCAGGGTGTCCTGGGTCAGTTTCAGCAATTCCTTGTCGGCCTGCCAGGTCAGGTAGGCGTTGGCCACACTGGCCACCAGGCTGATCTGCGTGCTGCGGCGCGCTTCTTCAGTGGCGAAGTACTTTTGCAGCGCTTCTTCGCTCAGGCTGCGAACCCGACCGAACAGGTCGAGTTCATAGGCGCTGATGCCGACGGTGGCCGAGTAGGAACTGGTGATGTCCGCTTGGCCGGTCTGCGAGGCCCGAGCCGGGACCCGCTGACGGCTGCCGGTGCCGTTGGCCGACACGGCCGGGAACAGATCGGCACGCTGGATGCGGTATTGAGCCGCAAAGGCGTCGATGTTCAGTGCCGCGACGCGCAGGTCACGGTTGTTTTCCAGGGCGATCTGGATCAGTTGTTGCAATGCCGGATCATGGAAAAACTGCTTCCAGCCCTGTTCGGCGGCAGCCTGGGCAGGCGCCTGGGCCGACGAATACGCCGGACCTTGCGGGTACTGGCCCGCCACCGGTGCTTCAGGCTGCTGATAATCGGGAATCAGCGAGCAGCCACCGAGCACGAAGGCGGCAACAGCCAGGGAAAGTAGCGACTTGCTCATAAGCCAGCCTCTTTAGAAGGTTCAAGAGCGTCGTCCTGGTCAACGATTTTGCGCTGCCCCATGGCCGACACGGTGACGAAAAACAGCGGGACCCAGAATATCGCCAAAACGGTGGCGGTGATCATACCGCCAATCACCACGGTACCGATGGCGTGCTGGCTACCCGAGCCGGCGCCGCTGGAAATGGCCAGTGGCACCACGCCGAGGACAAACGCCAGGGAGGTCATGATGATCGGGCGCAAACGCATGCGGCATGCCTCGATGGCGGCCTCCTGCAAGCTCTTGCCCTGTTCATGCAGGTCTTTGGCGAACTCGACGATCAGAATGGCGTTTTTCGCCGCCAGACCAATGGTGGTCAACAGGCCCACCAGGAAGTACACGTCGTTGGACAGACCGCGCAAGCTGGTCGCCATCAAGGCACCGATAATCCCCAGCGGCACCACGAGCACCACCGCAATCGGAATCGACCAGCTTTCATACAACGCGGCCAGGCACAGGAACACCATCAGGATCGACAACGCGAACAGCGCCGGCGCTTGCGAACCCGCCAGTCGTTCTTCGTACGACAGGCCGGTCCAGGAAATACCGACACCGGCCGGCAGTTTCTTGGCCAGGGCTTCGACTTCGGCCATGGCTTCACCAGTGGAATAGCCGGGGGCCGGGGCACCGAGGATTTCCATCGCTTCTACGCCGTTGTAACGCGACAGTTTCGGCGCACCGTAAATCCACTCACCCTTGGCGAACGCGGAGAAGGGAACCATGGTGCCGGCGCTGTTGCGTACGTACCATTTCTTCACGTCTTCAGGACTCATGCGCGCCCCTGGCTGGCCTTGCACGTAAACCTTCTTCACCCGACCGCGGTCGATGAAGTCGTTGACGTAGCTACTGCCCAGCGCAATCGACAGGGTGCTGTTGATGTCGGCGATGGTAATGCCCAGGGCACTGGCCTTCTCGTCATCGATTTCCAGTTGGTATTGCGGTTCGTCGTTCAGACCGTTCGGGCGAACCTGCGACAGCACCTTGCTCTGCGCCGCCATACCGAGGAACTGGTTGCGTGCAGCCATCAGTGCATCGTGACCGATACCGGCACGGTCTTGCAGGAACACGTCGAAACCGGTGGCGTTACCCAGTTCCAGCACCGCCGGAGGGGCGAACGCAAACACCATGGCATCACGGAAGGTGAAGAAATGCTGTTGGGCACGGGCCGCGACTTTGAACACGCTGTTTTCGGCGTTACGTTCGTCCCACGGTTTGAGCATGATGAATGCCATACCGGAACTCTGACCACGGCCTGCGAAGTTGAAGCCGGTCACGGTAAACACCGAGGCCACCGCGTCACCTTCACCGCCTTCAGTGCCCGGACGAAGCAGGAACTCACGCATCTCGTCCACCACCACTTGCGTGCGCTGGGAACTGGAGCCGGCCGGGGTTTGCACCTGGGCAAACAGTACACCCTGGTCTTCTTCCGGCAGGAACGCGGATGGAATGCGCAGGAACAACCAGATCATGCCGATGACGATGATCACGTACACCAGCAGATACGGCACCTTGTTGCGCAGAATGTTGCCAACGCCGCGCTCGTAGCTTTTCACGCTACGGTCGAAGTTGCGGTTGAACCAGCCGAAAAATCCGCGTTTCGGGACGCCGTGCTCACCCTTGGGGATCGGTTTGAGCATGGTGGCGCAGAGCGCCGGGGTAAAGATCAAGGCAACCAGTACCGACAGGGCCATGGCCGAAACGATGGTGATCGAGAACTGCTTGTAGATCACACCAGTGGAACCGCCGAAGAATGCCATCGGCAACAGTACCGCCGACAGCACCAGGGCAATACCGACCAGCGCACCCTGGATCTGCCCCATGGATTTCTTGGTGGCTTCCTTGGGTGACAGGCCTTCTTCGCTCATCACCCGTTCGACGTTCTCCACCACGACGATGGCGTCGTCCACCAGCAAACCGATGGCCAGTACCATACCGAACATGGTCAGGGTGTTGATGCTGAAGCCGAACGCCGCGAGGATCCCGAAGGTGCCCAGCAATACGACTGGCACGGTCATTGTGGTGATGACGGTGGCGCGGAAGTTTTGCAGGAACAGGAACATCACCAGGAACACCAGCGCGATCGCTTCGACCAGGGTTTCAACCACACCCTTGATCGACTCGGTCACCACTGGAGTGGTGTCGTACGGGAATACCACTTCCATCCCTTGCGGGAAGAACGGCTTGAGGGATTCGATGGTCTTGCGCAGCGCTGTTGCAGTGTCGAGGGCGTTGGCACCGTTGGCCAGTTTCACCGCCAGACCCGAGGCCGGGCTGCCGTTGAACTGGGCGCTGATCGAGTAGTTTTCACCCCCCAGAGCGACATCAGCCACGTCGCCGACACGCACTTGCGAACCATCCTTGTTGACCTTCAGCAGGATGGCCTTGAACTGCTCAGCCGTTTGCAGACGGGTCTTGCCGATGATAGTCGCGTTCAATTGCTGACCGGCCACGGCAGGCAAGCCACCGAGTTGACCGGACGACACCTGGACGTTTTGCGCGGCGATGGCGGTTTTCACGTCGCCCGGGGTCAGGTTGAAGTTGTTCAACCTGGCCGGGTCGAGCCAGATCCGCATCGCGTACTGGGCACCGAAGACCTGGAAGTCACCGACACCGGCGGTCCGCGAGATCGGGTCCTGCATGTTCGACACGATGTAGTTGGACAGGTCGTCCTTGGTCATGCTGCCGTCGCGCGACACCACGCCGATCACCATCAGGAAGTTTTTCACTGCCTTGGTCACGCGGATACCCTGTTGCTGCACTTCTTGTGGCAGCAGCGGGGTGGCCAGGTTCAGCTTGTTCTGGACCTGAACCTGCGCGGTATCGGAGTTGGTGCCCTGCTCGAAGGTCGCGGTAATGGTCATGCTGCCGTCGGAGTTACTTTCCGAGGAGACATAACGCAGGTTATCGATACCGTTGAGCTGTTGCTCGATCACCTGGACCACGGTGTCCTGCACGGTTTGTGCAGACGCGCCCGGGTAGGTCACAGAGATCGCAATGGCCGGAGGCGCAATGCTCGGGTATTGGTTGATCGGCAGTTTGAGGATCGATAGTGCCCCGACCAGCATGATGACCAGGGCAATTACCCAGGCAAAAATCGGACGGTCGATAAAAAATCTGGACATGGTTTACTCCCCTTTGCCGCTGGAAGCCTTGTTAGCTACCTGTGCGGGGGCCGGGTTCTTTGCGCCAACGTTAGTCGCTTCACTGGCCTTTACTTCGACGCCAGGTTTAACGAATTGCAGTCCTTCGGTGATCAAGCGGTCGCCAGCCTTCAGGCCGTCTTCGATCAGCCATTGGTTGCCGACGGTGCGGCTGGCCTTGAGGTGACGCAGTTCGACCTTGTTGTCCGGGCCGACGACCAGCGCGGTCGGGGTGCCTTTGAGATCACGGGTCACGCCTTGTTGCGGGGCGAGGATCGCTGCGCTGTTCACACCGGCCTGCAACTGGGCGTGTACAAACATGCCCGGCAGCAGGGTGTGGTCAGGGTTCGGGAATACCGCACGCAAGGTTACGGAACCGGTGGTCTGGTCCACGGAGACTTCCGAGAACTCGAGCTTGCCTTCCTGTTTGTACTGGCTGCCGTCTTCCAGGGTCAGCTTGACCGCGGCCGCGTTGTCGCCGGATTTTTGCAGACGACCGCTTTCCAGTTCGCGGCGCAGCTCCAGCAGCTCAACCGAAGACTGGGTGACGTCAACGTAGATCGGGTCCAGTTGCTGAATCACCGCCATCGCTTCGACCTGGCCGCTGGTAACCAGCGCGCCTTCAGTCACAGTTGAGCGGCCGATACGGCCGGAGAGAGGCGCGTAAACCTTGGTGTAGCGCACATTGATCTGGGCGCTTTGCAGGGCGGCTTCCGATTGCAGCCGGTTAGCCAGGGCCGTGTCGTACTCCTGACGGCTTACAGCCTGTTCGCTGACCAACTGCTTGTAGCGGTCGGAAATCGATTTGGTCTGCTGCAGGTTGGCTTGGGCGCTTTTCAGGGTGGCTTCATAAACCGCCGGATCGATCTGATACAGCTGCTGGCCGGCCTTGACGTCGCCGCCTTCCTTGAACAGGCGCTTGAGAATGATGCCGTTGACCTGAGGGCGAACTTCGGCGATGCGGTACGCGCTGGTACGGCCCGGAAGTTCGGAGGTCAGGGTAAAGGCTTGAGGTTGCAGAGTAACGACGCCGACCTGAGGGGGTGGTGCGGCAGGTGCCGCCTCTTCCTTTTTGCATCCGCTGAGCAGCGATGCCAAGGCGAGGGCGGTGACCAGAGCGGTAACAGCTGGCTTGAATTGCATGAAAATCCTCGGGTCAGGCGCGCAAATTGCGCACTCGAAATGTAGAGAAGTAAAAAATGTGCGCTGAGTGGATAAGTAGCTTGCTAAGGAATATACTTACGTTCATGGTTGTTTGTAAATACCTTGGCCGTGTATCCACATCGTTACGAAAGCCGTTCAAGGGTTCGAATTGTAGGCCGGTGACGACGCCCGAGAGCGATCGCTCCACTTTTATTCAGCTGATGTTCAGACATCGCTGAAGCATCCTGATTGAGGTTGTACTGCCATGGTCCGTCGCACCAAAGAGGAAGCTCAAGAAACCCGCAGCCAGATACTGGAAGCGGCAGAAAAGGCCTTTTACGAAAGGGGCGTGGCGCGCACGACACTGGCGGATATCGCTACCCTGGCCGGGGTCACTCGCGGCGCTATCTACTGGCATTTCAGCAACAAGGCGGATCTGGTGCAGGCCATGCTTGATACCTTGCATGAGCCGCTGGATGAAATGGCCAAGGCCAGTGAAAGCGAAGATGAGCTCGATCCCTTGGGTTGTATGCGCAAACTGCTGATTCATTTGTTTCATCAAGTTGCCCTGGATCCGAAAACCCGACGCATCAATGAGATTCTGTTTCATAAGTGCGAATTCACCGATGAAATGTGCGACCTGCGCCAACAGCGTCGAGAGGTCAGCCTCGATTGCAATGTGCGAATCGCCCTGGCCCTGAGTAATGCGGTCAACCGGGGGCAGTTACCGGAAGACCTCGACACTGCGCGAGCGGCCATCAGCATTCATGCGTATATCGATGGCATCCTGTATCAGTGGCTGTTGGCGCCCGACAGCTTTCAACTGCATATCGATGCCGAGCGTTTGGTTGATACCGGGTTGGATATGCTGCGCTTGAGCCCCAGTCTGCGCAAATGAAACAAAATACCTAATGGGGGGGCTTTTATATACGCACGCTCGCCCGCTTGATAGGTAGTGAGCTACCTGATTTGTAGTGATTTTGTGAGTAACCCGGTTGCAAAAAAGCCCCGGCTCTTTCGAGTCGGGGCTTTTGCGTTTCAAGGTGAGGAATGCTTACAACACCGGGTAGTCGATATAGCCGACCGGGCCCTTGGCGTAGAACAGTTCAGGACGCGCCTCGTTCAGCGGCGCATCGGCCTTCAACCGTGCCGGCAAGTCCGGGTTGGCAATGAATGGCACGCCGAAGGCCACCGCATCGGCCTTGCCGCTGGCGAGCCAGGCGTTGGCGCTGTCCTTGGTGAAGCGTTCGTTGGCGATGTACGGGCCGCCGAACGCTTCTTTCAATTGTGGACCCAGGCTGTCGCCATCTTCTTTCTCGCGGGAGCAGATGAAGGCGATGCCACGTTTGCCCAGTTCGCGAGCAACGTAAGTGAAGGTCTCGGACAGGTTTTCATCGCCCATGTCATGGAGATCGGCACGGGGTGACAGGTGCACACCCACGCGGCCCGCGCCCCAGACTTCGATCGCGGCATCGGTCACTTCCAGCAGCAGGCGAGCGCGATTTTCCACGGAACCGCCGTAGTTGTCGGTGCGCTGGTTGGTGCTGCTTTGCAGGAACTGGTCGAGCAGGTAGCCGTTGGCACCATGGATTTCCACACCGTCGAAACCGGCTGCCTTGGCGTTCTCGGCGCCGACGCGGTAGGCGTCGACGATGTCGGCGATTTCAGCGGTTTCCAGGGCGCGTGGGGTTGGGAAGTCGGCCAGTGGGCGAACCAGGCTGACATGGCCTTTTGGCTGAATGGCGCTCGGTGCGACCGGTGTTTCACCGTCCAGATACGACCCATGGGAAATACGGCCGACATGCCACAGTTGCAGGAAAATCTTGCCGCCCGCGCCGTGGATAGCCTTGGTTACGTTAGCCCAGCCACGTACCTGATCGTTGGACCAGATACCCGGGGTGTCCGGGTAACCGACGCCCATCGGCGTGACCGAAGTGGCCTCGCTGAGGATCAGGCCGGCCGAGGCGCGTTGTACGTAGTACTCGGCCATCAGCGCGTTTGGCACGCGGCCTTCGTCGGCGCGGCAGCGGGTCAGCGGCGCCATGATGATGCGGTTGGCCAACTCGAGGTCGCCCAGTTTGATCGGATCGAAAATAGTCGTCATGAAATAGCTCTCCGGTAGAGATCAGTTGGTAGCAGGGGCCAGTTCGGGATTGCCGTTCTGACGGAAAGTAATCAGGGTCACCAGCAGGGCGAGTACCGCCAGTGCGGCTGCCGCGAGAGGAACGCTGGTCAGGCCGAAACCGTGGGCGATGACGCTGCCGCCGACCCAGGCACCCAGTGCGTTACCGATGTTGAAAGCGCCGATGTTCAGGGTCGACACCAGGTTCGGTGCGGCTTTGCCGTAGGTCACCACGTTCACTTGCAGGGCGGGCACGGCGGCAAAGCACGCAGTGGCCCAGAGGAACAGGGTGATTTCGGTTGGTATCAGCGCAACGCTGGTCCAGGTCAGTACGGTCGAGATCACCGCCATCGAGATGAAGACGCCGATCAATGTGGCGGCCATGCCTTTGTCAGCCAGTTTGCCGCCGATGATATTGCCGACTGTCAGGCCCAGGCCGATGAGCATCAGGGTCCAGGTCACGCCTTGGGGCGAGACGCCGGTGACATCGCCGAGCAGCGGGGCGACGTAGGTGAACAGGGTGAATACCGAAGCTGCGAACAACGCGGTCATGCTCAACGACAGCCAGATTCCGGCGCCTTTGAGGGCGCGCAGTTCGGCGCGCATGTCGAGTTTCTCTTCATCGCGCTTGGCCGGCAGGAAGCGGATCAGGCCAATCAATGCGATCACGCCAATCACGGTCACCGCCCAGAAGGTCGAACGCCAGCCGGCTTCCTGACCGAGTGCGGTGCCCAGCGGAACGCCGAGTACGTTGGCCAGGGTCAGGCCGGTGAACATCAAGGCCACGGCCGAAGCGCGCTTGTTCGCCGGCACCAGACCGGCCGCCACCACCGAACCGATACCGAAGAACGCACCGTGGCAGAGGGCGGTGACCACGCGGGCAAACATCAGCACGTTGTAGTCGGTAGCCATGGCACAGAGCAGGTTGCCAACGATGAAAATCCCCATCAACGCTACCAGCGCAGCCTTGCGCGGCAATCTGGAGGTGGCCAGTGCCATGAACGGCGCACCGATGGCCACGCCCAGGGCATAACCGGTCACCAGCCAGCCGGCGCCAGGGATCGACACACCGAGGTCGGCCGCCACATCGGGCAGCAAGCCCATGATGACGAACTCGGTGGTGCCAATGGCGAAGGCGCTCAAGGCCAGAATGAGTAGCGAGAGGGGCATTGTTCAGTTCCTTGTCGGAGCGCTGAGCTCCTTGACGATGGCGTCGAGGAACGCCTGAATCACGTCCTCGTTGCGTTTGAAGAAGTGCCATTGACCGGCTTTCTGGCTGCTGATCAGTCCCGCACGTTGCAAGGTCGCCAAATGGGCGGACACGGTCGACTGCGACAGGCCGCAGCGTTGATCGATCTGTCCGGCGCAAATACCGTACTCGTGGTTGTGGAGCTGTTCCGGGAACTGGGTTTTGGGATCTTTCAGCCAGATGAGGATGTCTCGGCGTACTGGGTGTGCCAGGGCTTTTATTATTTCGTCGAGGTCGATGGTCATGGTTTGGGCTCGTGATGAATAAAACGCTATATCGCGATGAGGCGAACTTTAAATCGGTACTTCGCGATATACCAATATGATTTTGGTCTGACGACCGAGTAATTCGGTATATCGGGTTATAACGATATTGAGGGCGTAGTGCTAAGCTGCGCGGCATGAACTATCTCGCACATCTGCACCTCGGTGGCCAGCGCCCCGGTCAATTGCTCGGCAGTCTGTATGGCGATTTCGTCAAAGGGCGGCTGCAAGGGCAGTTCGATCCGGAGATCGAAGCGGCCATCCAGCTGCATCGCAGCATCGATGTCTTTACCGACCGTCATCCGTTGGTGGACGTTTCGTTGTCACGGTTTTCCATGACCCGCCGGCGTTACGCCGGGATCGTGCTTGACGTGTTTTTCGACCATTGCCTGGCGCGGGACTGGACGTTGTACGCCGACCAGCCGCTGGAGCAATTCACTTCGGGTGTGTACCGGGTGCTGTCCGCCGAGGCGCAATTGCCGGAGCGTCTGGCGCAGATCGCGCCGCACATGGTCGCTAATGACTGGTTGGGTTCTTATCGGGAATTTGCGGTGCTGGAGCAGGTGCTGCGGGGGATTTCACGGCGGCTGACGCGGCCGGAGGAGCTGGCCGCAGCGATGCAGGAATTGCGGGTGTTGTATGAACCGTTGAGCGAGGACTTTCGGTTGTTCTATCCGCAGCTTCAGGATTTCGCGCAAACGAAGCAGATCTAATGTGGGAGCGGGCTTGCCCGCGATTGCGGTGGTTCAGTCAACATAGATGTTGGATGATCCGGCCTCATCGCGGGCAAGCCCGCTCCCACAGGGATATGTGTTTAAGCCGCGATTGCGGGGCGCAGAGGTTCCGGTTGGGCCTGCGGAATCGCCCCAAACAACGCCTTCTGCACCGCCTGCTGCGCTTCGAACGCCAGCGCCGCACGCTCGCGACCTTCGCACGCGATCGGCTTGAGCAAATGAATCTCCACCTCACCCCGATCATGGGCAAACAAGCGCATCAAGTGCGAGAGCAAATCATCATCGCCAATGAACGGTGCCAGTGAATCGAGCTGCCCGTCGCGCAGATAACGAATCGCCACCGGCTGCAACTTCACTTCGGAGTCGATCGCCGCCGACAGCAATCGACCATGAAACGTGCGCAACGTGCGGCCATCGGTGGTGGTGCCTTCCGGGAACATCAGCAGCGGATGTTCCTGCTCCAGATGACGGGTCATCTGTTTGCGGATCAACTGGCTGTCGCCCGACCCTCGGCGAATGAACAAGCTGCCGGCCTTGGCCGCCAGCCAGCCCGCCACCGGCCAGGTGCGCACTTCGGCCTTGGACAGGAACGACAGCGGCGTGAGCATGCCCAGCAGCGGAATGTCGGTCCAGGACACATGGTTGCTGACCCAGAGCATCGGCGACTTCGGCAATTCACCGTGCACGGTCACGTGAAAGGGCAGGGCATTGCTCAGGCGCGCCATGAAAAATCGCGACCAGCGCTGGCGCCGGACCATCGAATGAGCAATCCCCAAACGCTCGAACAACCCGAACACCCCGGCCATGCTCAACCCCAGCGCCACCACCACCAACACTCGCGCAATCCGCGCGTAAATCCGCAGCCGACTCATCATACGGCCGCCTTGAAATGCTTGGCATAACGCGGGCAGAGCTCGTCGCGCTTGAGCAGGATGAATACGTCGGCGACCTGGAAGTCTTCGTCCCAGCACGGCTCGCCGCAGATCTTCGCGCCAAGGCGCATGTAGGCCTTGAGCAGCGGTGGCATTTCGGCGATGACGTTGGACGGGATGTCGAGGCTCGGCAGTGGTTTTTTCGGTTCTGCCCGCAGGTGTTCAGTGCACAGATAACGTTCGCGCAGGCGCTGCATGATCGCGTGGGCCTGAATGCCGCCGTCCTGCATCGGGATGCTCGCGCACCCCATCAAATAGCTGTAGCCGCCCTGGTTCAGGACTTCGGCCAGTTCGCCCCAGAGTACCGCGATGGTGCCGCCGTTGCGGTAGGCCGGGTCGACGCAAGTGCGGCCGATTTCCAGGATCGGGCCTTTGAGATGGACCAGGCCGTGCAGGCTGAATTCTTCTTCGCTGTAGAACTTGCCCAGGCTGCTGGCAGCGGTGTGGTCGAGCAAACGGGTGGTCGCCACCAGACGCCCGGTGTTCAAATCACGCACGCCGATGTGGGCGCAGTGAACATCATAGTCATCCATGTCCAGACCCAGCTCCGCGCCTTTCAGCTTGGCGTTGAATTCGCCGCTGAACACGTTGAAGCGCAGGGCCTGGGCTTCCTGCAAGGCCTCGGCGCCCACCAGGCGTTCGGCTTGCAGGCGGCGTTCATTGCCGGTGTCGCTGATGCGGGCGATCTGAGTCATTGCGAATCTCCGTACGGGCCGGTCACCCGTCTTGGGTTGCAGCCGATCGACTTTCTTTATGCAGCCGTGTTGTGCAAAGTCAGGCTATGTAGCCCCGGTGTCATCGCCATGAAGCTTTGGTGATGCTTATATGACAGCCTTTGAGGAGCCTCTTATGCTCTGGCAAAACCTGCTGCGCCGCTGTGAACGCCTGCCCGCCAACCCGGACCTGAGCGAGGGTTTCGCGACTTTGTTGCACCAGTTGGGCAACGTCACGCCGTTCGAACTGGCGGTGGCCGGCGGGCGTTTGATGTCAACGCCCGGGTTGGCGTTTCTGGTGGGCTATCAGGCAGCGTTGCGCATGCTCTGGCCGAGCGCGCCGCCGAGCCTCGGCGCGTTGTGCGCGACCGAACAGCGCAGCCTGCGGGTGGCTGACATGCAGACCCGTCTGCGGGATTTGCGTCTGAGCGGGCGCAAGGATTTTGTCACCGCAGGCGATGCCGCCGATTGGCTGCTGATCGCTGCTCGCAGTGAAGCCCCCGATGAAAAACCGCGCCTGAGTCTGGCGGTGGTCTATCCCGATGAGCCGGGCGTGCGCCTGGAGAAACTACCGGCGATCCCGTTGATGCCAGACATCAGCCATGGTCGGCTGTTTCTCGATAACGCTCAGTGCGAACTGTTGGCGGGGGATGGCTGGGAGGCTTACATCAAACCATTCCGCACCCTTGAAGACATTTACGTGTTGAGCGCCATGACCGCCTGGCTGTACGGCATCGGTCAGGAAAGCGACTGGCCGCAAGCCTTGCAACTGCGTTTGCTGGCGCTGCTGGCCGGGTGCGCGGAAGTCAGCCGGCAGGCGCCGAATAATCCGTCCGGGCATGTGTTGCTCGGTGGCTTGTTTGCGCAGTTCGATGGGCTCAAGGCCGAGGTGGCGCTGGCACTGGCCGATGGCCCGCAGCATTGGGCGCAGATGTGGCAGCGTGATCAGGGCGTGATGGAGTTGGCGGCGGGGGCGCGGGGGAAGCGGTTGGCCAAGGCACTCGCGGGTTCTTCGCTGGATTGACCGGCCCCTTCGCGGGCAAGCCCGCTCCCACAGTGAGCGGTGGTGCGACACAGATGGTGAGCAACACACAATCCCTGTGGGAGCGGGCTTGCCCGCGAAGACGACCTCATTGGCAACACAAATCCCGGAACTGTCATCAATGGCGACTAGGCTCAGCAGGTCCATCCCTCCGAGCCCCCACCATGTTCAAAGGCTTGTCCCTGATTGCAGGGCTGTTGCTCAGCCTCACGGCCCACGCCGAATACTGGCCTGCCGAGCAATGGTCAACCGGTCCGACAGTCAGCGGGCCGGCGCTTCAAGCGCTGGAGACTTACGCCTTCCCACCCCGTGATGAGGCCACCCGACAAGGCATCCGCACCGACGCCTTGCTGGTGATCCGCGACGGTCAACTGATCTACGAACGCTACGCCGGTCCGACCACCGCCGACACCCCGCACCTGACCTGGTCCATCAGCAAAAGCCTGATGGCCACGCTCCTCGGCGTGGCTTATGGCGAAGGTCTGTTCAAGCTCCAGGACCAGGTGCAGACATTTTATCCACCGCTGCAAAAACACCCGACGATGACCATGGCCGACCTGCTGCATTGGGCCTCGGGTCTGGACTGGCAGGAAGACTATGAATACGCGCCGTTGAAATCCTCGGTGGTCGCGATGCTCTACACCCGTGGCCACCCGGACATGGCCGCGTTCACCGCCGATCACCGTGAATACGCCAAACCCGGTCAGGCATTCCGCTACTCCAGCGGTGACAGCAATTTGTTATCCGCTGCACTGAAAACCATCGTCGGCCCGACCCGCTATCCGGACTATCCATGGACGGCTTTGTTCGAACCCTTGGGGATTAGCAGCGCGGTGTGGGAAACGGATGCCACGGGTACGTTTGTTGCCTCGTCCTATGTCTACCTCACCGCCAGGGACCTGGCCCGCATCGGGCTATTGATGGCGCGCGACGGCCGTTGGGGTGAGCGGCAATTGCTGCCCAGGGACTGGGTCACGTTCAACCGCGAACCGTTCGCCCGCTATCAAGCCAATCAAGACGAAGCTGTGCCCGGCGGCCATTGGTGGCTTAACCGCGCGGTGGAAGGCGCCGCAAAACCCTGGCCCGATGCACCTGCCGACACCTTCGCCGCGTTGGGTCATTGGGGGCAGGCGATGTACGTGATTCCCGGCGAAAACCTGGTGATCGTTCGTTACGGCGATGACCGCGACGGCAGCTACCGGCACAACGATTTGCTCAGACTCGTGCTCCAGGCATTTGCTGCGAAGGTGCAGCCATGAAGCGTCGCAGCTTTGTTCGTCGTCGACCGCTCGGCACTCTGTTGTTGATCCTGTCGATCGCCTTGCTCGGCTGGATCTGGCAAGAGCGCGTGGCGCTGGGGGCCTTCCCGGACATCATCAGCGCCTACACCGCCAAGGAATATTGTTCGTGCCGTTACGTGATGAACAACCCGGCGGAGTACTGCCGCGGCTACGTGAAGCAGTGGCTGCCGACCAGCGGCTTTACCGATGACGCCACAAGTAAGCGCGTCACCGTCAGCGGCATGGGACGCAGCAACAGCGCGCAATGGATCAGCGAACGCCAGGGCTGCCGCTTATCACCTTGAAACGCCACTTTCCCTGTAGCAGCTGGCGAAGCCTGCGTTCGGCGGCGCAGCCGTCGTAAAACCACGCTCTGCGGTGTTTCAGAAAGAGCAAGGTGGCTGGATTGGCGACGGCTGCGCCGCCGAACGCAGGCTTCGCCAGCTGCTACACGTTTGCAATTGGCTCGCGGGCGGTTAAGGTTCGTGCAGGTTTATCTGCCCCACGAGTCTCTATGTTCAACCGCTTCCTCTGCAAAACCCTCGCCTCCCTGCTGCTGGCCGGTGTCACCGTGTCGGCCCAGGCCAATTGGTACCTCGACGGTGAGTCCTCGCGGCTGTCGTTCATCAGCACCAAAAACACCAACATTTCCGAGGTGCAACGCTTTCTGGTGCTGCACGGCAAGGTCAGCCCCAAGGGCCTGGCCGAGGTGGAAGTCGAGATGGATTCGGTCAACAGTGGCATCCCGCTGCGCGATGAACGCATGCGCAAGGACCTGTTTGAGATCCAGACGTTTCCCCAAGCGCTGATCACCACGCAGATCGATCTGCGGCCGATCAACGATCTGGCGCCCGGTGCGCAACTTGAATTGCGCCTGCCGCTGACCGTCAACCTGCATGGCAAACAACACGAATACAACGCCGAACTGCTG
The DNA here is from genome assembly GCF_050586665.1 of Pseudomonas sp. ES4. Lineage (NCBI taxonomy): Bacteria > Pseudomonadati > Pseudomonadota > Gammaproteobacteria > Pseudomonadales > Pseudomonadaceae > Pseudomonas > Pseudomonas sp. ES4. Next base: position 206,621 of record NZ_JBOBDO010000009.1, read on the forward strand.
GCGACTCGTCTCGATGACCGGCGCTTCCAGGTGGTAACCCTCGAACCGCTGATCATCAATGCCGCGGATTTCGACCTGGCCCCCGGGCTGGAAAGTTTGCGCAAGGTCGCCGGTTTGTCGGCCATCAGTTTGTCGGTGCCGGTGGGTGCGGTACTGATTTTCACGGCGCGCTGACATGGCTGGCGCAATTTTCCCCTGGCGAGAAGGCAACCGTTTTGAACTGTTGATCGACGGGCCGCAGTTTTTCCCGCGGATGTTGGTCGCGATTGCCCGCGCCGAAGAGCAGGTCGAACTGGAGTTGTACCTGGTGGAGGCGGGAGCCTGTGCCGAAGCGATGGTTCAGGCGTTGGTCCAGGCTGCCGAACGAGGCGTGCGCGTGCGCTGCCTGTTCGATGATTACGGCAGCCTCGCGTTCACCCTGACCTTGCGTCAGCGTCTGATGGCGGCGGGTGTTGAGCTGCGTTTTTACAATCGCCTGAGCTGGCGGCGCTGGTTGGGCAACTTCTACCGCGATCACCGCAAGTTGTTGCTGGTCGATCAGAGCATGGCCGTGGTGGGCGGTACCGGGGTGACCGATGAATTCTGGACACCGGGCGAAGATACCAGCGAATGGCACGAAGTGATGGTGGAAATCACCGGGCCCTTGGTCATCGACTGGCAGTTACTGTTCGACCGCCAATGGATCGCCAACCGTCATCGGCGCGCCTGGAAACCTTCTGCTCATTTCGGCTTGCCGCGTCTGCCACGCGTGCCGTCCATGGGCGAGGGCATGGGCCGGGTCGCCTATGCCGACGCCCGCCAGCACCGGGACATCCTGCAATCATTGACTCGCGCGCTGAACAGCGGCCAACGGCGAATCTGGCTGGCGACACCGTATTTCCTGCCGACCTGGAAAGTCCGTCGCTCACTGCGCCGGGCTGCCGCCCGTGGTGTCGATGTGCGACTGCTGCTGACCGGGCCACGCACCGATCACCCGTCGGTGCGCTACGCCGGGCATCGCTACTACCCGCGATTGCTCAAGGCCGGGGTGGCAATCTTCGAATACCAGCCGTGTTTTCTGCACTTGAAAATGGTCCTGGTCGACGACTGGGTGAGCATCGGCTCGTGCAATTTCGATCACTGGAATTTGCGCTTCAACCTGGAAGCCAATCTTGAGGCACTGGACGCGGGACTGACGCGGGCGGTGGCGGCGAGTTTCCAGCGGGACTTTGCGCAGAGCCAGGAAGTCAGTCTGGACGCATGGCAACGCCGGCCGCTGTGGCGGCGGGTGAAGCAAAGGGTGTGGGGATGGGTGGATCGGCTGGTGGTGAATCTGCTGGATCGACGGGGCTGATACTGACTCAACCACATCCAAAAAACACTGTAGGAGCGGAGCTTGCTCGCGATGGCGGTGTAACAGTCAACATAGATGTTGGATCAGATCGTTCCCATGCTCCGCGTGGGAATGCAGCCCGTGACGCTCTGCGTCACTGGACGCGGAGCGTCCCTTGAGGCATTCCCACGCGGAGCGTGGGAACGATCAGTCCGCGCGGGGGATTAGAGCAACTCGAAGCTCTGCTGCGTCACGTCCTTGGAATCCAGGCCGATCTCCACATTGAACTTGCCCGGCTCGGCAGCGAACTTGAGCTGGGTGTTGAAGAACTTCAGGTCCTCCTCAGTGATGGTAAAGCGCACGACTTTCTGTTCGCCGGCCTTGAGCATGACTTTCTGGAAGTTCTTCAGTTCCTTGATCGGGCGGATCATCGAGCCGGTCACGTCCTGGATGTACAACTGCACCACGGTTTCGCCGTCACGCTTGCCGGTGTTTTTCACCATGACACTGGCGTCGAGCTTGCCGGTTTTGTTCAGCGTGGTCGACGACAGCGCCATGTCGCTCAGGCTGAAATCGGTGTAGCTCAGACCGAAGCCGAACGGGAACAGCGGCCCTGTGGTGTCATCGAAATACTGCGAGGTGTAGTTGCCCGGTTTGCCCGGCGTGAACGGCCGGCCAATGCTCAGGTGGTTGTAGTAGGTCGGAATCTGACCCACCGAACGCGGGAAGGTGATCGGCAGTTTGCCCGACGGGTTGTAGTCGCCGAACAGCACGTCAGCGATAGCGTTGCCGCCTTCGGTGCCGCTGAACCAGGTTTCCAGGATCGCGTCGGCCTGTTCCTTCTCTTCGAGAATCGACAACGGACGGCCGTTCATCAACACCAGTACCAGCGGTTTGCCAGTAGCCTTCAGGGCCTTGATCAAGTCGCGCTGGTTGGACGGGATGTTCAGGTCGGTGCGGCTCGACGATTCGTGGGACATGCCACGGGACTCGCCTACCGCGGCCACTACCACATCGGCATCCTTGGCGGCTTTCACCGCTTCGTCGATCAGCACTTGGGCCGAACGCGGATCGTCCACCACTTCCGGTGCGTCGAAGTTGAGGAAGTTCAGGTAATCCAGGATCTCCTTGTCGCTGGTAATGTTGGCGCCACGGGCGTAGATCAGCGTCGATTGCCCGCCCAGTGCCGTGGTCATGCCGTCGAACAGGGTGACCGATTGCGCTGGGCGGCCGGCGGCGGCCCAGCTGCCCATCATGTCGATCGGTGCCTTGGCCAGCGGGCCGACCAGGGCGATTTTCGCGGTTTTCTTCAGCGGCAGGGTTTCACCCTGGTTCTTCAGCAACACCATGCTGCGGCGCGCAACATCACGGGCCTCGGCGCGGTGCAGGCGGCTTTCGGCGTACGTGTCGACCGGATCATCCTCAGTCTTGCCGATGCGCAGGTACGGGTCCTTGAACAGGCCCATGTCGTACTTGGCGGCGAGTACCTCACGCACGGCGTTGTCGATGTCGCTTTGCTGAATCTCACCCGCCTTCAACAACCCCGGCAGCTCTTTGCCGTAGAGGGTGTCGTTCATGCTCATGTCGATGCCGGCCTTGATCGCCAGCTTCGCGGCCTCGCGACCGTCACGGGCCACGCCGTGTTTGATTAGCTCGAAAATCGCCCCGTGGTCGCTGACGGCCAGGCCCTTGAAGCCCCATTGCTTGCGCAGCAGGTCGTTCATCAGCCAGGTGTTGGCGGTGGCCGGCACGCCATTGATCGAGTTCAGCGCGACCATTACCCCGCCAGCACCAGCGTCGATAGCCGCACGGTACGGTGGCAGGTAGTCCTGGAACATCTTGACCGGGCTCATGTCGACGACGTTGTAGTCGCGACCGCCCTCGACCGCGCCGTACAGGGCAAAGTGCTTGACGCTGGCCATGATGCTGTCGGCCGCATTCGCGCCCGTGCCCTGGAAGGCCTTGACCATCACGCCGGCAATGCGCGACACCAGGTAGGTGTCTTCGCCGAAGCCTTCGGAAGTCCGGCCCCAGCGCGGGTCGCGGGAGATGTCGACCATCGGCGCGAAGGTGATGTCGAGGCTGTCTGCCGCCGCTTCCTTGGCGGCAATGCGCCCGGACAGGCCGATGGCGTCCATGTCCCAACTCGAGGCCAGGGCAATCGGAATAGGGAAAATGGTGCGATGGCCGTGGATCACGTCATAGGCGAAGAACATCGGGATCTTCAACCGGCTGCGCATGGCCGCGTCCTGCATCGGACGGTTTTCCGGGCGGGTGATCGAGTTGAACGTGCCACCAATGTTGCCGGCGGCGATTTCCTTGCGGATCATCTCCCGTGGCATTTCCGGGCCGATGCTGATCAGGCGCAACTGGCCGATCTTTTCATCGAGGGTCATTTGCTTCATCAGGTTGCTGATGAACGCGTCCTTGTTTTCCAGAGGTGTGGGCGTCGTAGCGGCCAATACGTTATGACTGGCCAGGCTGACGAACAGGCCCAGCAAACACAGCTTCTTCATGAATAGTTTTCTCAAAAGCCGAAACGGCAGTGAATACGCGCCGGTCAGCCAAAATTTAGGGAGCGACTATTGTTGTTCAGGTAAATGCAGCACACTTCGGCGTGTTTTCGCGCTGGGGCATCTTTTAGCCCATTGGCTCGATGCAATCCAGTGGCGGCGCAGATTATGCCCCAAGAGCCGGGTTCAAAGTTCGAAGGTTGTTTTTCAACGGAATGTGCAAGGGAGCATCAACCAGATGAATGTACGACACCACTATCGGTCGAGCCTGCAAGTTGCAGCCTTGATATTGCTGACCACACTGCTGGCCGGCTGCGGCATCAACACGATCCCGACCCTCGACGAACAGGCCAAGGCCGCGTGGGGCCAGGTGCAGAACCAGTACCAGCGCCGCGCCGACCTGATTCCCAACCTGGTGGAAACCGTCAAGGGTTACGCCCAGCATGAGCAGGAAACCCTGACCGCGGTGATCGAAGCCCGGGCCAAGGCCACCTCCATTCAAGTGGATGCCAGCACGCTGGACAACCCGGAAAAGCTCAAGCAGTTCCAGCAGGCCCAGGATCAGCTGACCGGCGCCTTGAGTCGCCTGATGGTGGTGTCCGAGCGTTACCCGGACCTCAAGGCCAACCAGAACTTCCTGGCGTTGCAATCGCAACTCGAAGGCACCGAGAACCGCATCGCCGTGGCGCGTCGGGACTTCATCCTCGCCGTGCAGAAATACAACACGGAACTGCGTACCTTTCCCGGTCGCCTGTGGCACACCGTGATGTACAGCGATTTGCCGATCCGCGAAACCTTCGAGGCCACCAGCCCCGATGCGGAAAAAGCCCCTCAAGTGAAGTTCCAGTAAGCGCCGCAAGGGGCTTGAAGCGTCACCAAGGATGAGGTTGCCAATGCGTGTGTTGAAAGTTGGCCTGGTGCTGTTGCTCTGGGTATTTGCCCTGACGGCCCAGGCTGCGTTGAAGTTTCCGGAACTGACCGGACGGGTCGTCGATAACGCGCAGATGATCGAGCCTGCGGTGCGTGAGCAGCTGACGCAACAGCTTCAGGCTCATGAAAAAGCCACTGGCGAGCAGCTGGTGGTGGTCACTCTGCCGGATTTGCAGGGCACCGACATTGCCGACTTCGGTTATCAACTGGGGCGCTATTGGGGCATCGGCCAGAAGGACAAGAACAACGGCGCGCTGCTGATCGTGGCGCGTGACGATCGCAAGCTGCGGATTGAAGTCGGTTATGGCCTGGAAGATCGGCTGACCGATGCGCAGAGCTCGGTGATCATCAATCAGGTGATCACCCCGGCATTCAAGACCGGCAACTTCAGCAAGGGCATCAGCGACGGAATCGCGGCGATGCTCGTGGTGCTGGGCGGCAACCCGCTGGATGAGCCGTCCACGGTGTATGACTCCGGCGGCAATCAGGAAAGCGACTTCCTCTCACGTCATCCGGGGATCTTCGTGTTTCTGGTGATGCTGTTCATCCTGACGATGTTTGTCTGCCAGATGCTCGGGATCCTGCCCAGCGGCGGCGGCCGGGGCGGTTCGAGCGGCGGGTTCGGCGGTGGAGGCTTTGGCGGCGGTGGAGGCGGGGGCTTCAGCGGCGGCGGGGGCAGTTTCGGGGGCGGCGGTTCGTCGGGCGGCTGGTGATCACACAACAATAGCGAGTGGGCATTCTTAAACATGGCATTACTGACTGAACACGAACAACGCAAGGTTGCCGAGGCGATTGCCCGGGTCGAGCGCGACACCGACGCCGAACTGGTCACCGTGCTCGCGGCCCGCGCCGACGACTACGCGTACATTCCGCTGCTCTGGGCCAGCCTGCTGGCGCTGGTCGTGCCGGGTATCGTGCATTACCTGACCGGCTGGCTGACCATGCACAGCTTGCTGCTGGTGCAATGGATCTCCTTCATCGTGCTGTGCCTGGTGTTCAGGATTCCAAAAATCACCACGCACCTGGTCCCGCGCTCGGTCCGTCACTGGCGCGCCTCGAACCTGGCGCGCCGGCAGTTTCTGGAGCAAAACCTGCACCACACGGTGGGCAGCACCGGGATGCTGATATTTGTCTGCGAAGCCGAGCGTTATGTGGAAATTCTGGTGGATGAGGGGATTTCGAAACGGCTGGACAACAAGAACTGGGATGAAATTGTGGCGGCGTTCACTCAGCAGGTGAAACAGGGGCAGACGTTGCAGGGGTTTGTGACGTGTGTGGAGGCGTGTGGCGAGTTGCTCAAGGTGCATGTGCCGGTGACGCATGTGCGGAATGAGTTGCCGAATCGGTTGGTGGTTTTAGGCTGATTTCAGCAGCGACGCATCCCTTGTAGCAGCTGGCGAAGCCT
>NZ_JBOBDO010000010.1:0-209819 GCF_050586665.1 Pseudomonas sp. ES4
ACGCATAGGTGAGTGTGCCGGCACCATCAGCGCCAAACGCCGAGCTGAAGTTGGCGGCATAGTTCTGGGTGGCGTTGGTCGCCAGCACCGTCTCGTCCACTGTCAGCGTCGGCTCCGTACCGGTGGTGCTGATGTTCGGTCCATCGTCCTTGAATATCAGGTTCTGTCCGATGTTGAGAGTCGCCTGGGCACTGTCGCCGTCGCCGTCGGTCTTGGTCGCTATCAGCGTCACCAGATTGTCAGAGGTCAGCGTTTTCGAATCATCGGGATTGGTGGTGTTGGGGTGTACCACGGCGCGGAGCTGGTCGAGCGTGACATCGCCATTGGCGGCGACACTGACCGTGAACACCAAATCGTTGCTGGTGGCCGTGCGACCTTCCACCACTGTGCCGTTGAGCGACAGGTTTACCACCTGGCCGGTGGCCGTATCCACCAACCCCGACGCACCGGCCACCACGGCCAGCGCATAGGTCAGTGTGCCGGCACCATCAGCGCCAAACGCTGAGCTGAAGTTGGCGGCATAGTTCTGGGTGGCGTTGGTCGCCAGAACCGTCTCGTCCACTGTCAGCGCCGGCTCGGTGCCGGTGGTGCTGATGCTCGGCCCATCGTCCTTGAACACCAGGTTTTGTCCGATGTTGAGGGTCGCCTGGGCGCTGTCGCCGTCGCCATCGGTCTTGGTCGCCGTCAGCGTCACGAGGTTGTCCGCCGATAGAGTTTTCGAATCATCGGAATTGGTGGTGTCGGGATGCACCACGGCGCGGATTTGGTCGAGCGTGACGTCACCGTTGGCGGCGACACTCACCGTGAACACCAAATCGTTGCTGGTAGCCGTGCGACCTTCCACCACGGTGCCGTTGAGCGACAGGTTTACCACCTGGCCGGTGGCCGTATCCACCAGCCCCGACGCACCCGCCACCACGGCCAGCGCATAGGTCAGTGTGCCGGCGCCATCGGCGCCAAACGCTGAGCTGAAGTTGGCGGCAAAGTTCTGGGTGGCGTTGGTTGCCAGCACCGTCTCGTCCACCGTCAGCGTCGGCTCGGTGCCGGTGGTGCTGATGCTCGGCCCGTCGTCCTCGAAGATCATTTGGGAGCCGATTTCGGTTTTCGAAACAGAGGCCTGGACCAGCGTGAAACCACCGATATCAAAATCGGCGTGGTTATTGCCCTTGGCGTCGAGCGCCGCGCCGTTTTCGACGAGCACGCGGTTGTGATCCGTCGTTGTGGTGTATTCAATCTGGTAGCCGGCCAAAACGCCGGTGATGGTAGCAACCCCACCGGAAAAGGTGATGCCAATGGCCCCATCATTCACCGATCCGTTTGAATTCTCGATCACCACCCCGGCGCTGTTGAAGACGCGAACATTGGTGATGGCAACCGGCGTATCACCCACATAACCGTTGATGAAGTTCACACCAGGTTCAGCAGCGGTGGTGAACGCGCTGATTTTTACCACGGCACTCTTGCCGCTTTGCAACTGCACGACGTCGAAGTTGGCCATCTTCGCGTTGAAGACGCCGGTAAAGTCGATGTTGGACTCAAGATCTGCTTCGTTCTGACTCAGGTTGGGAATGGTCACATCCTGCCTGGCACCGGTGACGAACGAAAAGCGAATGCCATCCTGTTCCGTAATCATCTGGTTGTTGGTGCCGAAAGTGGTCGGGTTGGCCGCCTGGCTGGTGATGATCGTGTCGCCAGTGTTTATATTGGCGCCGCTTGACTGGTCTGCGGGGTTCTTGCCGGTGGCGATGATGGTGGGATCCGTGATCCGCACGACACCATCGACCGTTTCAGTTGTAGGGTTCGCTTTCGTGAACATCAGGAACAGGTTCGCACCGGAGGGCACACCGGCCAAACTGAACTCCAGGTCCTGACTGGCTCCAATGAACACCTTATTCAGCAGATTGAGCGAATCATCGGGATTCGCCGTATCTGTATGCTTGATCGGTTGGTACTCCACGGTCCAGATCTTGCCACCCGAGACCGGCGATCCGGTTTCTTCGATATAGGCCGCGAACACGATCGCGCCAGTCGAGCCACCGGCCCGGCCCAGAACGATGTTGTCGTTGTTCGCATCCGTATAGAGAAGGATGCTAGTGCCATTGAGGGTATCCAGTCCGCTGTCCAGGCCATTAAGCGGTGCGCCATTGGAGTCGACGAAGCTGATATTGGTAATGGTGGCTCCGGGGTCAGCGGTGACGGTGAATGCATTACTCCCTGTGTTGCCCACGGCACCGGTATAGCCACTCAACGCTGCCCCCGTTGCAGTACCGGCACCCAGTGCAGTCAAGCGGGCAGAGAAGATCGAGGGCAGAGACGCCACCAGAATGTCGTTGTCGTTAGCGTCTTCCGCAGGGCTTGGAGTGGCGGCGGCGTTCTGCAACCCGGCCGTTTCGTCCAGCGTCACGTTCGCGCCGGTCGCCACGACGCTCAGAGCGCTGTCTGTAAACGACGTTGTCGCCACTGCGTCGTCACTGGTACCGAACACACGATCGTCGCCCGCAGAGGCCGCGGTGAGCAGAAACGTCGCACCAGCGGAGTCGTCCGGGTTCACGTACCACGAGGTTGTGACGCTGCCGTTGACTTGGCCGTCGAGATCGCCGGCACCGCCGTCGGTCACGTACCAGGGCTCGTGTCCCTCGCCGGTGTCGGTATCGAGCACGTCGTCGGGCGTGCCCCATACGTTATCCGCGCCGGCGCCGGTGGCGTGTTCCACTTCGAGCTTCACTGTGCTGCCCGGTGCGAACCCACCAGCCGTGATGGTGGCGGTGCTGCCGGGCGCGTAGTCGCTCAGGTCGGTGGTGACGGTCGGAGCATATAGGGGGGCACCGGTGTTACCGGCCTGGTTGCTTGTTAGCGATGAGTTTTTTTTGTGATTAGCCATGATTTTCTCCAGAGCAACACGGGCCATCGAGGCCGGACCGTAGACTTTTTACTGCTATGGCTTGCAACTATGTGTAAGCGCCGGGGATTGCGCATCGGCCGATACTCCCAAGCGGGGTGGGAGTTTCAGACTACTCGGGAGGGGAAAAGCGGGATAAGGGCGCGCAGGAACGGTGCCGCATATTCCGCTTGCAAATCAGGACATGGTACGAGGGTTCAAAATCGGTCGGGTTTTATCCGCCATTGTCGCGCTGTGCAACATCTCCGCCCGTCACCCACATGGAAACCCAGACCAGCGAACCGGCACTAACCCGAGGTTGCGCGGTCAGTAATTGGCGCCTGTAGCGACGGGGATCGTCTCTGATAGCGGCACATCAGGCTACGTTTAGCGTTTTCTCCACTGCCTTAGGGCAAAAACCAGCGATGGATTGCGTCCTGGACCGACTATTTCTTTTGCGGGCGACACTTTATGGGTTTGCTTCTCGATCCGCGTCATGACATTGATGCCGCTTTATTAAGCTATCGCCGGGTGTTCTGGTCGCTGGCGCTGTTCAGTGGGGTGATCAACCTGCTGGTGCTGGTGCCGTCGCTCTACATGATGCAGGTGTACGACCGGGTTCTCACCAGCCGCAACGAAACCACCTTGTTCATGCTCACCTTGATCGCCCTGGGCCTGTTCATGTTCAGCGCCCTGATCGAGTGGGTGCGCGGTGAGGTGATGATTCGCATGAGCGCGGGGCTGGACGATGCCTTGGGCGAGCGGATTTTCGATGCCGCCTTCGCCCGCAGCCTGCGCGAGCACAACGCCAACCCGGCGCAGGTACTCACCGATCTGGCGACGCTGCGGCAGTTGATCACCGGCCAGGGCCTGATCGCCTTGCTCGATGCGCCGTGGTTGCCAATCTTCCTGCTGGTGGCGTTCATCTTTCACCCCTGGTTCGGCGTGCTGACGCTGGTGCTGGCCCTGGTGCTGATCGGTCTGGCGCTGTGGGGCGAGTTGGCGACTCGCACGCGTTTGGGCGAAGCCAATCGCCTGGGCGTGCAGTCGTCGATCTATGTAAACAGCACGTTACACAATGCCGAAGTCATCCAGGCCCTGGGCATGCTCGGGCCGTTGCGCCAGCGCTGGAGCCTGTTGCAGCAACGCATCGTTGCCGCCCAGGCCCATGCCAGCGACCGCGGCGCGCGAATCACTTCGATGACCCGTTTCGTGCGCATCTCCGGACAGTCTCTGGCCCTGGGCCTGGGGGCGTTGCTGGTGCTTGAAGGCGAATTGTCGGCGGGCATGATGATTGCGATGTCGCTGCTGCTGGGGCGTGCCCTGGCGCCGGTGGAAATTGCCATTGGCTCGTGGAAGCAGTTCAACTCCGGCCGCCAGAGCTACCAGCGCCTGAGCCAGCTGCTGGCCCAGCATCCGCGCGAGCGTCTGCGCATGCCTTTGCCACCGCCCACCGGCGCAGTGCGTTTGGAGCAGTTGTATGTCGGCCCGCCCGGTGCCTCGCAACCGATCCTGCGGGGCATCAATTTCAGCCTGGCCAAAGGTGATGTGCTCGCCGTTGTCGGCCCCAGCGCCAGTGGTAAGTCAACGCTGGCCAGGGCGATGGTCGGAGTATGGCCGGCCATGGGCGGGTCGGTGCGCCTGGACGACGCCGAGATCAGTCAATGGTCCCACGATGCCCTTGGCCCGCACCTTGGATACCTGCCGCAGGACATCGAACTGTTCGATGGCAGTGTGGCCGACAACATTGCCCGCTTCGGCGAGCAGGACGCCGACAAGATCATCGCCGCCGGGCGTCACGCTGGCATTCACGAAATGATCCTCAGGTTCCCCAAGGGTTACGACACACCGCTGGGCCCCGGCGGGCTTGGCTTGTCCGGTGGACAAAAGCAACGCCTCGGCCTGGCTCGCGCGCTCTATGGGCACCCGTCGCTGATTGTGCTCGATGAACCCAATTCCAACCTCGATGAAGCCGGAGATCTGGCACTGGTGCAAGCCATCAGTGTGCTCAAGGCTGCTGGCAGCACCGTGGTGCTGATTACCCACCGGCCTAATGTGCTGGCGGTGGTCGATTCCATCCTGGTGCTCAAGGACGGCACTCAACAAGCATTCGGTCCAAGGGACCAGGTGCTCAAGGCATTGATGCCGGGGCCAAGACCGGCCGCGGTAAAGGAGACTGGCGAAGATGCATGATTTGACCCGTGAGCAGGGGCTGAGCGTGCGCAGCGCCAACACGTTGCCCAGCGCCAGTACCGACGCCGGCGGAGCGGCACGCTATGGCGTGGGTTTCCTGATCCTGACGCTGGGCGGCTTCCTGCTCTGGGCTTGCCTGGCGCCGCTCGACCAGGGTGTCGTGGGCAGCGGCACCGTGGTGGTGGCGGGCGAGCGCAAGGCTGTGCAGTCGTTGGTCGGTGGGGTGGTGGAAAAGCTGCTGGTCAGCGATGGCGATCGCGTCACCCAGGGGCAGTTGCTGGTGCAGTTCAATACAGTGCAGGCGCAGTCGCAACTGGACGTGACCCTGGGCAAGTTGCTCAACGATCGCAGCATTGAAGCGCGATTGATTGCCGAGCGCCTGGGCTCAGCCGAGATCCAATGGCCCGCTGAGCTGCTGGAGCGCGCCGACGAACCGCGGGTCAAGGCCGCCATGGCTTTGCAGAGCCAGTTGTTTCTGACTCGCCGCGCAGAACTGGGCAGCCGCTTGCAGATCATCGAACACGAAGCCGCGGCGTTGCAGCAGCAATTGCAGGGCTACGAAGGCGTCAAGCGCAACTACGACGCGCAGATGCGCTTCCAGCAGCAGGAGCTGGAAGGCTTGCGTGATTTGGCCCGTGAAGGCTACGTTCCGCGCAACAAACTCTTCGAGTCCGAGCGCAACGCCGCTCAATTGGCCGGGCAGATAGCCTCCGGAGTGGGCGATGTCGGCAGGACCCGCCAAGCGATCAACGAAAGCCGGCTCAAGGCTTTGCAGGCGCAGCAGGAATTTCGCCGCGATGCCGAAACCCAGCTCAGCGAAGTCTCTGCCGAGGCGGCAGGGTATGCCGATCAGATTCGTGCCTTGCAGTTTGAAGTCGACAACGGTGCGATCCGTGCGCCGGTGTCCGGGCAGGTCATGGACGTGAGTATTCATACGGTCGGGGGTGTTGCGCAGGCTGGGCAAACCCTGATGCAGGTGGTGCCGCTGGATGCGCCGATGGCGATCACCGCGCGTTTCGAGCCGCTGATGGCCAACAAGTTGCGTCCGGGTCTGCCGGTGCATGTGCATTTCACCGCGCTGCAACGGGTGGATACGCCAACGGTCACCGGCACGGTGACTACGGTGTCGGCGGACCAGTTGATCGATGAGCAGACGCACCAGCCGTACTTTTCCGCCAAGGTCGAAATTCCCGCCGGCACCGTCGCTTCGCTCCAGACCGCCGGTCTGCTGGTGCGCCCCGGCATGCTCGCTGATGTCACGGTGGTGACGGGGGAACGCACGTTGATGAACTACCTGATGAAACCTTTGCGTGAGCGCTTGCTTGCGGCCTTCAAAGAGGAATGAGCATGACCGACCGTTGTCGCTATCGCTCCCGTGTGCTGCTGGGTTTGTATATCAGCTGGGCCGTGGTCAATCCGGTTTGGGCAGCCGAAGGAGGCCTGAGCCTGACCGCTGCCTATGACGCCTCGCGCGCTAATGACCCAACCGTGCAATCGGCGGCGCATGCCTTTGATGCTTCGAAGCAGGAGGAGGCGATTGGCCGCGGGGGCCTCTATCCGCAAGTGTCGTTGACGTCGCGCTACGGCTACGGCGGGCGTATCGATGGCGGCGACGACAGCACCTACGTCAACAGTAATGACTACCAGGCAAACAACGTCACTCTGGCGGCGCAACAACCGCTCTATGACAAGGGGCGCTGGGCGGCGTATCAGGAAGGCAAGGCGCGAGGGCAGTTGGGTAACCAGCTATTCGACGTTGCCGGCCAGACCCTGTACGACCGGGTCGCCAAAGGCTACTTCGACGTCGCCCGGGCTGAAAACGAGATCAAGTTGATCGCCCAGCAAAAGGCCGCCATCAGTGGCTTGGTGACACAGAGCAAAAAGCTTTATCAGGGCGGGCAGGGCGCGATCACCGACATTGATGAGGCCCAGGCGCGGCTCGATCTCGTCGAAGCCCAGGAGGCTGAAGCCCAGGCCCGTCGCGTGGCTGCGTTGCGGGCATTGTCCGGTCGCGCCAGCCTGCCTATCGATGACATCCAGCCGATGCGCGAAGAACTCGCCGCCGGTAGCCCGATCCCGCCGGAGCAGGATTTGCCTTACTGGACAGCGATTGCCCGTGAAGCGAGCCCCGAGCTGGCAGCCCGCCTGGCAGCGGTGAAAGTCGCCGAGGCGCAGGCCGACAGCCAGCGCGCCGGGCATCATCCGACCTTGTCGCTGACCACCCAGTTAACCCGTCGGGAAACCCGTCAATACGAGGATCTCGATCCGCGCCAGGACACCTATTACGTGGGGGTGCAGTTGGATATTCCGTTGTATCGCGGCGGGGCGGTACGCGCCTCGGTGGCGAAGGCCGAAGCACAATTGGCCGGTGCCCAGTCTGACTACGATGTGCAGCGTCAACAGTTGGCCGAGGACATCGAAGCCGATTACCTGGGCGTGGTGGCCGGGTTCAGCAAGAGCAAGGCGATGCAGCGGGCGGTGGAGTCCAATCAGCGAGCCCTGACTTCCACGGAAAAAGGCTTTCAGGGTGGCGTGCGTTCCACGGTGGATATTCTTGATGCACAGCAGCGGGTATTCCAAGCCCGCCGAGACCTGCTCAACACCAAACTCGACATGCTGCAAAGCTATGTGAGCCTGCACACCCACACCGGCCAGATGAACCGCGGAGTTCTGGAACAGGTGCAAAGCCTGTTCTGAAAAAGCCTCGGTTCTAACCAAAGCTCAAGATCTCAGCCTAACCCTGTGGGAGTGAGCCTGCTCGCGAAAGCGGTTGTTCAGTCAGCCTCCATGCTGAATGTACCGCCGCCTTCGCGAGCAAGCCCGCTCCCACAGGTTTGGGGCTTGACTCAGGCTGTAAAGTCGCTGGCGTGCAGCTCCTTGACGCCCACCAGTTCGAACTCGAACTCGGGGGTGGCATCGGCGTTGACACTGCCGTAGAGAATGCCATCGGCAAAGCGCAGTTGGCCGGTGGCGTTGGCAGGGTCGAAGGCATTGCTGCCGATGAATGTGAAGGCGTCGACAGTGGCGGTCAGCGGGTTGGCGTCCAGGCCGGTGAAGTCCAGATGATCACCCTCGGTGGTCTTGAAACCGTTGATCACATCGCGCAACGCCCCGACGCCCATGTCCGACAGCGCACCAAATGCGTAGGTATCCGCGCCTGTGCCACCGGAGAGGTTGTCGGTGCCGGCTCCGCCGATCAGCCGGTCATCGCCCGAACCGCCCACCAGCGTGTCGTTACCCGCGCCCCCGTTCAGAACGTTCGCGGCGCTGTTGCCGGACAAACTGTCGGCGTAGGCGCTTCCCGTCAGGTTTTCGAAGTATTTCAAGGTGTCGAGCCCCGAACTCACAGTGTTTTGTTGCGCTGACGTCGAGAGGTTTACGGTAACGCCAGACAGGGCGCTTTCATAAGACACCGTGTCAATGCCATCGCGCCCGTCCAGCACGTTGTTGCCGGCTCCGGCGAACAATGTGTTGTCCAGCGCGTTGCCCGTGCCATTGGCGGCACCAGTTCTATCAACATACAGATGCTCGACATTGTTGCTGAGGGTATAAGCCGTCAGGCTGCTATGTACACGGTCGATCCCCCCAGACACGGCATTGCTGCTGATCTCGACCACGCTGTCGCCGGCGTTGTCGACATAGTAGGTGTCGTTGCCATCGCCGCCGGTCATGGTATCGGCCCCTGTCGCACCATTGAGCACGTTATTGGCGGCATTGCCGGTGATGAAGTTTTCCCGCTCATTGCCGGTACCGTTGATGTCCGACACACCGGTGAGCACCAGGTTCTCGAGATTGGCGCCCAGGGCCCAACTGACCGAGGCCTGTACCGTATCGATCTGCGAGGTCGAGGTGTTGCTTTCCACCACGCGGTCGGACGCGCTATCGACTACATAGATGTCGTTGCCATCGCCACCGGTCATGGTGTCGGCGCCCAGGCGTCCATCGAGTGTGTCGTTGCCCGAAGTGCCCACCAGGGTATCTGCCTGGTCGGTACCGGAAATCATGTTCTGAGCGTTGTCGAAAATGTCCTGCACGCTGTTGTTGTCATTAGGGTTGCCCTGGAAGCCAAGGTCGCTGGCGATGTAGTCAGCCAGACGCTGGCCGACGATTTCCGCCGATTCTTCGTGCAGGTGCCAGACGTCGTCGGGATACGCCTGCGGGTCGACTTCGTGGCGCAAGGGGAGGTCGGTGTAGTCCACCGCCAGCTTGACATCGCTGCGCTCGGCGGCGATGGCTTCCTGGGCGGCGCGAACATAGCCAACCCCCTCGACGATGGAGGCAATCTTCTCTTCCGAATAACCGCGGGTACGCGCAGCGCCCTGATCGTAGTGACCGGTTTCCATCATGTACACGCTGAAGTTGCCGAGCTGGGCATGCAGGTAATCAAACACCTTCAGGGTCGCGGCCTTGTAGGCCGCCGCTGCCGCTGCTTTGTCCGTGGCGCGGCCGATCTCCTGGGCGGCTTCCTCGCCCTGGCCCCAAATGATGCCCATGGTGACGTTATCGATGGATTGCAGTTCGGTGAGCTGTTCGCGCAGCAGCGTCTCGGCGCGCAACAGCGCAGGCCCGGGTTGGTTGGTGTCGGTCAGCCACCAGCACAACTTGAGTTCCTCGGCGCTGAGGGTCGACAGGCCGGTGACCGTGCTGCCGCCTACCGCGAGGTCGATGCCGTTGCCATCGGCGTCGTTGAACTGGCTGCGCACGTCATAGGTGGTGTAGCGGTCCAGGTCGTTGACCAGCATCGAGGTGCCGGACTGATTGTCGTCTTCCGTCATGCGCAGCAGGCGTGCATTGGATTGGCCGAGGACAGGCAGGTAGAGGATGTCCTGCTGAGCACGTTCGCCGAACACGAAATCACTGGCGGTCAGGGTGTTGAGGTAGTTGCCGTTGAGGGCGATTTCGAAGCGATTGCCATTGGCGTCGACTTCGGCGGATTTGATGTAGGTCTTGTCGCCGGCCGCGTTGAGGGTCATGTACAACGTGCCATTGCTGCCATCGCCGAGGCCGAGAATGCCCAGGGCCGACACATCGATCTTGTCGACGCCCACGGTGAAGTCATAAATGGTGTCGGTGGCCGTGACACCGCCAGTGCCGTAATTGCGGTAGCTGTCGAGTAAGTTGGTGTAGCGGAAGGTGTCGGCACCGTCGCCGCCGTACAGCGAATCGCGTCCGGCGCCACCGTCGACAATGTCCGCGCCAGTGCCGGCCTTGATTGTGTCGTTGCCACCGAGGCCGAGGATCAGGTCTTCGCCCACCGTGCCGTTGAGGCTTTCAGCGTTGTTGGTGCCGGTGATGGTGTTGACGGGGGCGGGGGCATCGGCCACCGCCAGGGCGAAGCTATCGCTGACCGATGCACCGGCTGGGTCCGTGGCTTTGACCAGCACGTTGTAATTGCCGGAGGCGGTGCTGGTCGGCGTGCCGGTGAAGGTCAGGTTGGTGGCATTGAAGCTCAGCCAGGCGGGCAGGGCGCTACCATCGGCCAGGGTCGCGGTGTAGCTGAGGCTGTCGTTATCCGGATCGGTAAAACTGGTGGCCGGCACCGCGTAGTTGAACGGGGTGTTTTCGGTCGCGCTCTGATCCAGCAACGCCGTTGCCACCACCGGCGCATGGTTGACCGTTGGCGAAGTGGCAAAGACAAAGTTGGCGCTGGTCAGCGTGTTGAGGTAGTTGCCGTCCAGTGTCACTTCGAAGCGGTTGCCATTGGCGTCGGCGGTCAGGGACTTGATGTAAGTCTTGGTGCCGGCACTGTTGAGCACCGCGTACACGGTGTTGTTCTTGCCATCCCCCAGGCCGGTGAATCCAGTGGCCGAGAGGTCAATCTTGTCGGCGGCGATATCGAAATCGGTGATCACATCGCTAAGATTGGCACCGCCGGTGTTGTAGTTGCGGTAACTGTCCAGGCGATTGGAGAACGCAAAGATGTCCGCGCCAGTGCCGCCGGTGAGGGAGTCCATACCGGCACCGCCGTCGAGCTTGTCGTCGCCCGCGCCACCACTGAGGCTGTCGTTGCCCGCCAGGCCGAGCAGGGTGTCGGCCGAGTCGGTACCCAACAGCGAGTCGCTGCCGCTGGTGCCGGTGATCACTCGGTTGAAGATGAAATTGCTGGCGGTCAGGGTGCTGGCCAGGTTGCCCGAGAGAATCAACTCGAAGCGATTGCCGCTGGCGTCGGCATCGTAGTCCTTGATGTAGGTGCGGTCGTTGCTGGCGCTGTAGCTGACCTGCAAGGTGCCGCCACGGCCATTGCCCAGGCCGGTGAAACCGAGGCCTGCGAGGTCGATCTTGTCCTGGGTGACGTCGAAGTCGGTGATGGTGTCATCGAAGCTTGTGGTTGCGTTGCGATAACTGTCGGACTGAGCGACGTAACGGAACGTATCGGCGCCGGCACCGCCGGTGAGTTTGTCGAGACCGGCACCGCCCACCAGAATGTCGCCACCGGCCCCACCATTGATGGTGTCGTTGCCGGCAACGCCATAGAAAATCTCGCTGGCGGCACTGCCCAGCAGGGTGTCGTTGCCAGCCGTGCCTTGCACGGTGGTCATCGGCACCGTGGCGCTGACGTAGCTGCCGTCACCATAGACCAGCGTGGCACCGTTGCTGGTGTGGCTGATGGTGTTGCCGATGATGGCGTTGCGATCCGTGCCGTCTTCATTGCGCTCCGCAACGCCGTAGGTCGACAGGTTGCTGCCGGTGATGATGTTGCCCTGGATCGTGTTATCGCTGCCGTTGAAGTACTTGCCGGACACGCCCAGGGTGTCGTTGTAGGACTGGATGATGATTTCCGGTACGGGGTTGCCCAGGGAGTTGTTGGTGAGCGTGTTGTCGATGACCTCGACGTGGTTACTGCCGTAAATGCGAATCCCGGCGCTGGCGTTGTCGTGAATATCAACGCCGCTGACGGTCACCTCGCTGGACATTTTGATCAGCACCCCTTCGGCGCCGTTGCCGTACACCTCGCCACCGGTGATGGTGATATTGCTGGGGGAGGGGATGTCTTCGCTGCCGCGCTGCACCACGATGCCATTGCCGCCATTGTTGTAGGCAATGTTGTTGGTGAGGGTGAAGTCGTGGGTACTGGTGACAACGTTGAAACCGTGGCGGTCGTTGTCGTAGGCGACGTTGTTTTCGAAGGTGCTGTCGCTGAGGAAGTCAGCCACGAAACCGTCCAGGCCATTGCCGTGGGACACGCTGTTCTTGATGACCATGTTGACGGTCTGCTCGTGCGGGTCGAAACCGTACCCGGAGCAATCCTTGATTTCGACGCTGTCGAGGGTGACGTTGGAGTCGTAGCCTTCTTCGCCGGGAATGTAGCCATTGAACCAGCCGTCGATCTTGCCCGTAGTGCTGTCACGGTTGCCATCAATGGTGAGATTGCTGACGCCGAAGTCGTGGGTTTCCTCGCCATAGGCAGAGCGGATGACCCCCGTGATCTTGGTGTCGGAGCCGTCAGCCACTTTGACCGTAGTTGCGCCCATGCCGTCGCCGTACAGGTAGACGTTGCTCTTGAGCATCAGGCAACCGTCGGAGGGTTCTTCGCCTCCCGAAACGATATAAGTTCCGGTCGGCATATACACCTGCCCACCCCCTGCGGCGGCCGCTGCATCAATTGCACTTTGTATAGCCGCGGTGTCGTCAGTGATGCCATCTCCTTTGGCGCCAAAATTTTGTACGTTAAAAATCATATGCTTATCTCCATATCAGGCCGAAACTACGATAAATGCCAATATTCCATCGGCGGCTACCGTGTTATGACCCGGTGGAGCGCAAAAGTTGTGACCACATATCGGGGAAGTGTCAAAAAACCGAACTAACTGATCAGCGGTTATGCGGTCTTTCGAAAAAACAACGTTCTATTGACGCTGGGTCAGGTAGCGCGAGATGCCGTATGTCGTCCCCGGTGAACGTCTCGCCAGTTGGCAGTCTCTACCGCATACAGCCCTTGGAAACGGGTGCCATGTACGAAGACCGGAAATCACAAGCGCTAGCCACGTGGCATAACTTGCTGGATTGCTCTGATATCCGCATGACTGCGCAGGAGCAATATGAAGAATTGCTCCGACTGGTAGAGGTGTACCTGAGACAAGGTTTCATCGACCGAGAGGAGCGAAAGCGCCTGGTGACTGAGGCGACCAAACGTTATGCCCAGGCAGTGGAAGGCGTGAGAATTGGAAGATAGGGAATAAGCGGCAAGCTGATAGCTCTCGGCCCGGGCCTGATGCCCGGCTTGCTATTGCTTTCGTGTTCGCTGCTACCTTTTCTCAAAATGATTGGCCGAGTAGCGGGGAGCAACAGGGCTGACACGATCGAGGTCGTTGCGCAGATCCGAGATAAGGGTCTCGATGGCAAAACCGTTGTTGAGCGGGGCAATCGGGATCCCGGTGACCGTCAGGATTTCCTGATTCGAGGTGCCCTGATAAAAACGAACGGTCAGCGTTGCCGGTGGATCTACCGTACAGTCGCAGCGTGTCGGCAGAAAGCTTTGCTCTACGAGATGGCGCAGTTCCAGAGTCGATAACATGGCGACATACCTTGACGGGAGTCAGCCAAATGACTTTTGTCAGACGTGGATGGGGAAGCTCCTGGAAAGTAGATGCTTGGTGGGCTCCCTAAACACATTTGGCCAGGAGCCCCTCATCAAGTGTATTCCTCAAGCTCCCGGAGGGATTAGACCGTTTTTCTCTGGCAGCCTTGAAAGGTGGCGCATTCGTCGCGGTCGTTCAGAGAGGTTTTTTTGTTTATCTCGCCAGCTGCCGCCCAGACGTGTACTCGGATCCCTTCAAACATCCAAACATCCGGCTACCACCCCTTTCACGCTGCACAGGGCACGATGAAGGGGAACCGCTCGCACGCAAGTTGATCCAGGTCAAACGGCATCTGTCTATCGGCGCCATGATTTTGGTAAACATGGGCGAGAGGTCTGGTCATGACAACCAACAAGCTTGTCAGCAGGATTCACGCGGTACACGACTGGTGCTCGGGCAAAGGCTTGGCACTCGGGCACCTGCATCGGTCGGGCACCAGGCCCTGGAAACGCAAGGCAATCATCCTGCTGTCGATCCTGCTGGCGCTGGCGATGGCTTATCTTGCAACGTTTCAATTCGCCTCTCGCGCCATGCAGGATTTGATAAGTACGTGCACCGCGAGATTCGAGATAGAGCTTGAGAATGCCGGCATAGAGTCCCTTACAAATACCTTGCCTCGATCTTTGTGTGAATGCCTGGCACACAAGCTCCTCGACAAAAACGGTATGGTGCGCCTGGCGTTGGTCGATAGGCACAGGCTTGATCCTCTAGCCCTTGAACCTGTGACGGAGGAGGATGGTTCGGACTGTATCAATGCCCTGTGAGCGCCTGACGGTGGGCTGGCCCAGGTAGTTCAGCCGTGATTTCCTAGAGGTGATAGCGCGATTGCACAAGGCGCGTGATCTGTTCCAATGCATTCTTGGGCGCCAGTGTTCTGTCTGTTTCAATAAGGTGTGTCTTATTGGCAAGCACATCGTCCCGAATCACCTTGCGGAACCAATTGGAAAAATCCCCCGCATCCATATGTTCGCGAAGGGGGAGGTCCGCAAGCTGCGATGACGAGGACAAAAACTCAGTCAGGTTCGAGGCACTTTGGCCAAGAGTAGGAAAGTGGAATGAATGCCATGCGCCGACATCCCCAGCGACGTACTTGCCGCTGTGGCGATGGTGCTTTTGATTGGGCTGAACCTGATTGAGCAGGGTCACCTCATCGCCTTCATGAAGGTTCCAGAGACAGGCATGTTCGAGGCCTGGAGAGCGTTCCGGAAACTCGGGACTCCGGCGCCGCATGCGTTTGGCGAACTGTTCGGCCAACTCCCTGGCGGTGCAGCCTAGTGTCACCAGCACGTCTACCCCCTCAAGGAGGGCTGGGCATACCTGATCGAAGTCGAGGGCAACGATGATTGCACCGATGTTTCCGAGAAAACCGGGCGGCCAATCGGCACAGTGGGGAAGCATGTAATGAGCTTCGTCCACTATCAGCCAGTACGGCCGACCTGAAGCGCTGCGAAGATGCTGGATAAAGGGCAGTAGTTCGCCGAACAGTTGCACTCGTGCTGCCGGATCCAGAGCAAGGGCGCTGACCACTACATTGAGCTGCGCCTGTAAAAGGTGGTGGACCGACTCTTCTGTCGTCGGAGGGACGGTCAGGCCACCAACCGTTACCGCATTGTCCAGGGTCAGATAGTCACCCTCGGGATCAATGATGCAAAATCCCTGGTGAGCCTCGACCATACGTTCGGTCAGCCAAGTGATGTAGCTGGATTTGCCAGAGCCCGAATTTCCAACGACCAGCATCACCGATTCTGGAGCAAGCCATACCAAGCGTGCATTGGTGGTCTGGCCCAACTGGATCCCGGTGCGCTCGACGGGAACCAGCCTGGCGTCTTTTTCCAGCAGCATGTCCACCAATTCACAGACCCCTTGATCGGGGCATCAGGATGGAATCATTAAATCCCTATGTGTTAGTAAACGTTGAGCTTTGTCAGTATTTGAGGGAACAGCGGGGCGCTGAAGGCGGACTCGGCATCCAACCACCAGGCTTCGATAACGCTTGATGTCCTGAGCAAAGTGCAACAGAACACCACTGAAATCCGCAAACAGACCGTTTTACCAAAGCGCCCCTCATTCACGTTCTGTCATCGGTTGTTTTCGCCCTGGTATGCAACCACTCCTGCCAGGCTTCTTGGTATTTTTCATCCGCCCGTTTTTTTGCGTCAGAAAACTTATGGATGATCTGAGTCGAAACGGGCTCGCTCAACAGTGCGTAGGCTTGATCGTTCAGACGGTCGGCTTCAAAAAACAACGCCTTGCTGCGGCTGATCGATTCAAGGTTGGCTGCATGCTGCATGGCTGATTCATTGATGGCCATGGTCGTACTCCTTCTGGAAGCACAAAAAGGTGAGCTGGGTGTCCTGATCCCCCTCAACTTTCCATATTGAGACAACCGCGCCCGGTTCTATTCGTCACGTGTCCAGTTGACGCTCCAGGGCATGCTCGGCTGTGACCGAATAGCAGCTCCCTTCGACGTTCACCCCGCTGAACACACCTTGTTTTCTACATTTTCATTTGGACTCGGTTTCTTGCTGCGCGAATTGATCTTTGTCAATTCCGGGGCGTGAGCTGACAGTCGGTTATCCGGGCGGCTTGGGGCTTGGAGGCGTTGTCAATTTGTTGATAAAAGTCAACGTCGCTCGGGCCATTTCATAGAAGCTGCCAAAACACACTTGTTGTAAACCCGGCCCGGAGAGCACCCTGATGGCTCACACTAAAATCGTGTTTCGTGCTGCAGCTCGCGAGAAAATCCTGAGTGGCGCCACACAGTTGGCGGACGCCGTGCGCGTGACGTTGGGGCCGAAATCAAAATCGGTATTGATCCAGAACAAGTGGGGCAATCCGACGGTCTGCAATGATGGCGTCACGATCGCCAAACGCATTGACCTGCTCCACCCCGAGGAAAACCTGGGTGCGCAAATGCTGCGTCAGGCGGCCGAGCGCACAGGCGATGCGGTAGGGGACGGAACCAGTACGTCAACGGTGCTGGCCCATGCAATCCTGGCCGATGGCATCCGCAACGTCGTTGCCGGGGCCAGTGCGATCGACCTCAAGCGCGGCCTGGATCGAGGGCTGTTGCTGGTCGTGGAATCCCTCGCAACCCAGTCGCGTCCAGTCAGCACTCCCAAGGAAAAGGCCCAGGTCGCCACGCTGTCGGCGCATAACGATGCCGTCATCGGTCAGCTGGTGGCAGACGCCCTGGAAAAGGTCGGCGTTGAAGGCGTCGTCAGTGTCGAGGAGTCCAAGACCACCGAAACTGTGGTCGAGGTCATGGAAGGCATGCGGTTTGACCGGGGTTATGTCTCACCTTATTTCGTCACCGATGCCGAGAAGATGCAGGTCGAACTCGATGATGCCTACTTGCTGCTCTGCGACCATAAAATCGGTGCACTCAAAGACTTACTCCCATTGCTTGAGCTCGTTGCCAAAAGCGGGCAACCGCTGGTGTTGATCGCAGACGACATCGAAGGTGAGGCGTTGACCACACTGGTCGTCAACCAGATAAGAGGTGTTTTGCGAGCGGTGGCAATCAAGGCGCCAGGCTTTGGTGATCGGCGCAAGGAAATGCTTCAGGACATGGCCGTTCTGACGGGTGCAACGGTGGTTTCCAACGAACTGGGCGTCACCCTCGAACAGGTGGAACTGAACCAGTTGGGACGTGCTCATCGAGTCGTGGTGCAAAAAGACAGCACCGCGCTGATAGGGGGCGCCGGTACACGCGAGGCCATCGAGGCGCGTTTGCAGCAGATCCGTGCACAAATGGACACCACCACCAGCGAATACGACCGTGAAAAGCTTCAGGAACGACTGGCCAGGCTGTCTGGAGGTGTCGCGGTGATCCGGGTCGGGGCGCCTTCCGAAGCCGAAATGAAGGCGCGCAAGGATGCACTGGATGATGCTATCTCAGCGACCCGGGCGGCAATCGCCGAGGGCATTGTCCCGGGGGGTGGTCTTGCGCTGCTCAAGGCCGTCCCGATTATCGCAGCCGAAGAGGCCCGCTATGAGGGGGATGCCAGGACCGGCTTGCAGATTCTTCGCCGAGCGCTGG
Organism: Pseudomonas sp. ES4; assembly: GCF_050586665.1. Classification (NCBI taxonomy): domain Bacteria; kingdom Pseudomonadati; phylum Pseudomonadota; class Gammaproteobacteria; order Pseudomonadales; family Pseudomonadaceae; genus Pseudomonas; species Pseudomonas sp. ES4. Next base: position 17,693 of record NZ_JBOBDO010000010.1, read on the forward strand.
AAGCCCCGGCCAGACTCATCGCTGAAAATTCGGCAGTGGATGCCGGCGTCGTGGTTGCGCGCATGCTTGCGGAACCTGGGAACATTGGCTTCGATGCGTCCGCCAATTGCTATGTCGACATGTACGAAGCCGGCATCATTGACCCGACGAAGGTGGTGCGTGTTGCCCTCGAAAATGCTGTTTCAGTCGCCAGTATCTTGTTGCTGACAGAGGCGACCATGACTGATATCCCGGAAAAGGAATCACCTGCCCAGCCACCGTTCCCTGAGTGATGGCTGTGAAAGGGGTAACGCTCACGTATACGAAGACGTCTCGATCAACGCCAGGTGACTGAACAGCGGATTTTCGCCGTGCAGGTAGTTCAGTGCCTGGTGCATCAACTGCACAGCTTTTTCTTTTTTCTCGTAACGCTTGGCCGGATCGGCATGACGTAGCGCTGCACCCGCAAGGGAGAAGCAGCGCGTGGCAGCCCGCAAAGAAAGGAAAAACGCCAAGGGTTTGCAATCTTCCTCCCAAACACAGTGGTTGATGTAACTGGACAACAGACGCGCACCTAACCTGTTCAGGCCATGGTGTTGCAGGTCCATCAGCACAAACGCCAGGTCGTAGAGCACATCGATGCAGGCTAGCCGCTCACTGAACTCGATGCCATCGAAGAGTGTCGGCTGACCATCGAGCAGGCAGATATTGGCCAGGCGCATATCACCATGGCAGCGGCGAACAAGCCCCGCGCGGCGACGAGCCTCAAGGCCCGCGCTCAACGATTGCAACTGGGTCCGGGAGCTGTGTGCAATCGCCGTGACGGTCGCGATGTCGAGGATAGATGGGTAGCGAGACATTTCCCGATGGTTTTTCTCTATTTCTTCATGCAGGTTCTTGGTGCGGCCGAAAGCCGGAGTGATTTGTGCGCTCGCATGAAAGCGAGCGATCTCAGCCCCCAACTGTTCGATTATCGGTTCGGTCAGATGTCCTTCAACGGCCATGCGGTCAAATAGCCGATCCTGAGCGAAACGACGCATCACCACGAGCCAGTCAACCGCCTGTCCGCAACCGTTGAGCGCCAGCTGGCCATTCGCCAGGCGATTGATCGAACAGACGCTCAAATACAGCGTCGGCGCTGTTCGTCGATTGAGTAGTAACTCGGCCTGACAGGCGTTTTTGCGGTTTTGCAGACTGAGAAAATCCAGCTCGGCAAACGCGACGGCGCGTTTGAGTTTGTAGGCACGGTCGGCATGCAGAAAGATCACCGAACCATGGGTCTCGATACGCTCCACTGGCTGGTTTGACGTGCCATAGCTGGACGGTCTGGAGAGAAAGGCAATGACCTCGTCTTGCAGGTTGTTCATTCTTGCCTCCACGCCGTGTGCGGGCTTTTTGGCAGTGTGAAGAAGGAGGCCCCGCTCCAATTGATATTGATCAAGTACGGTGCAATGAAAGGCTGCGCATCTTACGGCGGGCCTCACGCCGGTATTTGATATTTATCAACGTCAGGCACAGTCCAGGGGAGCAACCTGAATCAACGCTGGTGCCAGGTCCGGCGTGGACGCAACGGCTGAGTCCTTCGAGGCCAGCGGCAGACGTTGAAGCCCTCTCTGCGTGGAGTCAGGTCATGAGCCAGTATCAACAGTTGTTACTCATCACCCACCTGGCCCTGCGCCATTCTCCGGCAATCGACCATGGCGCAGCGCTCGCCAAGGCCAGCGGTGCACGTTTGCATATTGCGACGTTGATTCCTGCGTTGAAACTGTTGTCGCTGCTCGAAGAAGGCGACCGGGAAAAGGCTCGGGCGCGTTACCTGCAGGACCATCGCGATTGGCTTAAGGACCAGGCCAAACGACTGCGTGGAAGAGGGATCGAGGTGACCACCGAGGTGGCTTGGACTGATGACATGGAGCAAGACATCCTGGATCACGTCAAGGAATTGCAGCCTGACCTGTTGATCAAGGAAATCCAGCATGAATCTGTGCTCAAGCGCACGTTTTTCACCCCGCTGGACTGGCACTTGCTGCGCCACTGTCCGATACCGGTTTATCTGGTGGGTGGAGCTCACCATGCCCTGGCGCGCAAGATCGTGGCGGCGGTTGATGCGGCGGCGGATGGGCCTGAGAACAGCGAATTGAATGACCGCATAATCCAACAGGCTTCCAGCCTCGCCATACAGTGTGATGCCGAGTTGCACCTGCTGTATGCCTATGACATTCCGCAAGACTACCTAGAGGAATTGGGTGGTGGTTTAAAACTGTCTGAGCTGACCAAGGGGCTGCGTAAAGAGCTGGAAAAATCGTTCCTGAAATTCGCCGGTCGGTACGGTGTGCCTGCAAACCGTCGGCATTTTACTCTGGGACATCCCGTCTCGGCGCTGAGCGAGTTCGTCAACACGCACAACGTGGATGTGATCGTGATGGGCAGAGTTCAGTACCACGGGAGGGAGAAACTGCTGGGCAGCACGACCGAACATATTCTGTATCAGGTGCCTTGCAGCGTACTGGCGGTTTAAAGACGGACCGATGACGACTATCGACAACGGCGGGTCAGCGCTGCGCAAGGAATGGCCAGGAAGGGCAGTTGGCTCCGTTAAACAGTGCGCTCTCAAGGGGGCAACCATGCATCCGGCGGTCATCAAGAAAACCCTGGCCAACTTGCCGTTAGCGCCGAATTGGCTCGATAGCGTGCAAGCTCGGCAGGCCTTTTCCTGGGAGGTGGAAGCGCAGAACATCCATCTGATGCAGGTCAGATTAGCTGATCAGGACGAGCAGCTTCACCTGCTCAGACGGTACCCCATGCTCCATTTTCAGCCAGCAACGTGGCTATCAGGCCGGTGGTGTCGAGTATGTGCAAGTGCTGCGTCACGCACTCGGGGGGCAGGCGAAAGGGAGGCACGCTGTCAGAGATCGCAATCTGTTCGAAAAGCGGCTTGTCGAACTGATGACTGCCAGCAGTGAACAGGCCATGGGTCGCCGCTGCGAACAATCGGGTGGCTCCAGCCTTTTGACAGGCAAGGCCCGCATGCTTCAGCGTTTCACCGGTGCTGATCAGGTCGTCGAAAACGATGGCTGTCTTACCCGATACTTCGCCAACCAAGAGGGTGCCCGTCAGCGTCGAGTGAGCACGGTGCTTTTCCATCAGTGCGCTGCCCACTGAGCGTCCCAGATGTCGTTCGAGGGCCCGGCGAAACTGTTCGGCGCGCTTGGCTCCACCGGAATCAGGCGACACCGCCACTACGTCGGCGTCGCCGACGAACCTGGCGAAATGCTGGGCGAATAATTCTGTGCACTGCAAGTTCCACGTTGGAATGCGAAAGGCATTGTCGAACGCTGCCGGATTATGCACCTCCAGGGCAACCAGACGATCTACGTGGCAGGCTTCAATCATGGTCGCCAGGTAGCGGGTGATCGTTGGGTCTTGAAGTTGGCTGCGACGATCTTTGCGTCCGTAACAGAGGTAGGGAGTTACGACCTGCACATGGCGAGCGCCGGCATCCTTGAGTGCTCCGCAAAAGAACAACAGGCGACACAACTTATCGTTGGCGCTCTGTCGGTCATCCCCATACAAAGAATGGAACACCACGACCTCGCGACCGTTAACCGACGCCAGCGGTCGGCATTTATGCTCGCCATCTTCATAGTCGCGCTCTTCATGCAGGGCCAGTTGGCAGCCAAGCCGCTGCGCGACGCGGGTTGCATAGTGCTCACTGCCTTGCAGGGCAAAAAGAAGCGGGCGATCGGTGAGCATGTATTGGCTCCTTTGAGGCTTATCGAACAGTTGCGCCGTCATCGGGCAGCACCATGACGCAAAACTTCAATGCAGAATTCCATTTCGTAGGGCGGGACGTTGCATTCGACGATGTCATGGGCGGCAACTTGCAGATGCACGCCGATAATGTCGGCATGGATCGGTTGCTGGCAAACATGCCGGTCAACCAATACCGCAGTGTAGACCCGACGAGCCCCCAGTTGCGCCAAATAGGCACAGGTGCGCAGGAGTGAATGACCTTCAAAAAGCACATCGTCGACAACAAGCAGGGTGGTATGGGCAAGGTCCAGCTCGCCCAAAAGTGGGTTCTCGGTCAATTCCGTGTATGCATGCAGCACCTCGAGGTCATCGGCATAGCGCTTGACCTTCAGGGGGTAAAGCGGCAGTTCTGGCTGGCCGGTCTGACGCGAAAGATGCTGCTGTAAACGCTGTGCCAGAGGCTCGCCTCGACGTTGGATGCCAATCAGTGCCGCTTGAGTGGGCGGCAACAATATCGCCGCTTGGCGCGCCATCGCCTGCAGCACGCCATCGAGTTCATCGCTGTCGTACAAGCGTAACCGCTGATTCGCAAGCTGGGTCGGCATAGCCGTCTCCTATCGAAAATCGATGGGTCAATCATGATGCAGGGACTGCGCTGCTGGCAGCGTCCGGTGTGGTGGGGGCGTCACACCATCAACGAACCGGCATGCATCAAAGTCCTCAGCACAGCAAAAAAAATGCTGTTCCATTTTGCCAACGTAATCGCGCTTGGCTCGGCCCTATTGATATTGATCAAGTACGGTGAAATGAAAGTTCAATCCATGAGCGGCGTTGCTCCATTGATCGGTGTTACGCAGGGATCTGATATAAATCAACGCCAGGGCGACATCAACGGAGGACTCTGAATCAACGCTGGTGCCTGATCCGGCGCAGACGTTACGGCTGGCCACAGCAATGGGGCAGCGGTGGACGTCGAGTCCCATCTGCCTGGAGTCAGATCATGAGCCAATATCAACGCTTGTTACTCATCATCAACCCGGCCCTGCGCCACTCCCCTGCGATAAACCATGCGGCCGCACTAACCAAGGCTAGCGGCGCAAGCTTGCATATTGCCGCGTTCGTAAAGCCGTTGGAGATACTGTCACTGCTTGACGAAGGCGTGCAGGAAAAAACCCGGCAAAGCTACCTCCAGGACCATCGAGACTGGCTGACGAACCAGGCAACCAATCTCCACGCTCTCGGGCTCAAAGTGACAACGGAGGTGACGTGGGCCAATGACATGAAGCAAGACATTCTTGATCACGTCACGGAAATGCAGCCCGATCTGTTGATCAAGGAAGTGCAGCACGAATCGGCTCTCAAACGCGCGTTCTTCACCCCGCTGGACTGGCATTTGTTGCGCCACTGCCCGATACCGGTCTATCTGGTGGGCGGCGGCCACGCCTTGCCGCGCAAGGTCGTGGCGGCGGTTGACGCATCGGGTACAGAGCCGGCAAACAGCGAGCTGAATGAGCGGATCATTCAGCAAGCTACCAACCTGGCGTTGCAGTGCGATGCCGAGTTGCACCTGCTATATGCCTGCGATCTTTCGGGTGTCTATCTGGCGGACATGGGTGGTCTGGCGCTTTCAGACATCACCAAAGAGTTGCGCACAACCGAGGAACAATCGTTCATGAAATTGGCTGGACGGTACGGCGTTCCCTCGGACCGTCGGCATTTTGTTCTCGGACACCCGGTTTCGGCGTTGAGCGATTTTGCCAACGAGCAGCAGGTAGATGTGATCGTGATGGGCAGAGTTCAGTACCACGGCCTGGAGAAGCTGCTGGGCAGCACGACCGAACACATACTGTACCAAGTGCCTTGCAACGTTCTGGCGGTCTAGAATGGACACCCTTGCCCGTGGCTTCAGACGAAGAAGTCATCGATTTGTTAATGCGGTCCTGGCAGCGAGCGCCTGCCACCAGTGCCTCGACTCAGGGGAACGTCGATGATTGAGTTGAAAAGTCGGCAGCTGGACTTGAGGGATGTTGAGTTATCAGCCGATTTGCGTCTGCCGACCAGCGCCAGCGCTCTGGTGGTCTTCGTGCATGGCAGCGGCAGCGGTCGTACAAGCCCGCGTAATCAGTATGTTGCTGAGTCGCTGGCCAAGCGGGGGCTGGCGTCGCTGCTGTTCGATCTGCTCACGGAGCCAGAGCAACGCCTGGACAACCTCACCCGAGAGCTACGTTTCGATATCGCCTTGCTTGCCAGGCGACTAGTGGAGGTCATCGACTGGGTCGGTAGGGATGTGGAATTAAACCCGCTACGAATCGGTCTGTTCGGCGCAAGCACCGGTGCTGCGGCAGCGTTGTTGGCGGCGGCCGTGCGCCCAGAGGCGGTGCATGCGGTGGTCAGCCGGGGAGGGCGCACCGACCTGGCGGGTATGGCATTGTCGCAGGTGAGGGCGCCCATTCTGCTGATCGTCGGCGCCCAGGACCCGGTGGTGCTCGAATTGAATGATCAAAGCAGTCATGCCTTGCAATGTGAGCAGCAGCTGGAAATCGTGGCGGGCGCAACCCATCTTTTCGAAGAACCGGGAGCCCTTGAGGAAGTCGCCAGACTCGCTGGCGACTGGTTCGAAAAGCATCTGCATGACCCCGACTGACAACTCTTGATCGGCCTCACCCGCCAAACGGATAGGTTTCGATTTCCGGTTTGCTCACAGGGCATCAAGCCCGCACGGATATTGCGAATGTAGACCTGAATGGCGCCTTTGCCTCTGACCTTGTAAATGGTCCGCGTGTAGCTAGGCTCCAGCCAAGGGGTGTCACCAGGCAGTTTTTTCAGAGGGAATTGAAACGTAGATGAGCGACGCGTATTGATCCGCTGAACGCAGGGGCGTAGATCATGGAAGCATTTGGCACGAAGAATATTTTCAACCAATCACATCTCACTCTTGCCCTCTGCGTAGCCGCGCTTATGGGTTGTACCAGTACGAGTGAAGAGACATCGCAAACAACGTCGCCGATGTCTGGTATCGCCATGGCGGACCAGGTTTGCGCCCAATGCCATGGGCTGACGGGGGAGTCGATTTCACCAACATTTCCCAAGCTGGCCGGTCAGCAAAAAGAGTACCTGATATTGCAGCTGGCTGACTTCAAGGACCATGCTCGCAGCGATAAAGCCGGGACTCAGTACATGTGGGGTTTTACCCATCTGACAGAGACCCAGATAGCAGAACTGGCAGATTATTTTTCAAGCCAGAGCCCCATGAAGGCTGATGCCGATACACCTGATGCGCGCGGTGAATTGATCTTTCTCAAGGGTTTGCCCGAATCTGGCGTCCCACAGTGCAGTTCCTGTCACGGTGTTGACGGCCAGGGCAATGGTCGGTTTCCTCGCCTGGCCGGCCAACATGCAAACTATATGAGTCGCCGGATCAAGGTTCTTCAACAGACCGACCAGCACAGCAGTGACACCCTGATGAAGCAGGTGAATCATTCACTGTCTGATGCAGATGCCGAATCTGTCGCAAATTACATGGCGACACTCGGGGCAAAAAAATAGTGGCTTCTGCTGTTTTCCGGTGGGTGGGTGAGCTTCTTTCAGTCAGCCAGTTCTTCCGGTGAAACCACCCACGCGCTGCACGGCATTTTGTACAGCAGCTGTTCCACCGTACTGCCGATCAGTCGGCCCATGCCACGATGGCCAACACGTCCCATGACGATGACATCGATGTCATAGGCATTCGCATAGCTGGAAAGGACCTTGGCCGGATTGCCCATGATCATGTGCTGGCGTTCCGGCGGGATCCCGTTGCGCTCGGCCAGCTCGCGAAAGGCATCGCCTTGTGCATCGAACAGCGTCTTGGCGGTACCTGAGGAAAAGAATGCAGAGGCGTTGTCGAAGCCGAATTCGTCGGCGCTAATGGATGAAAGGTCATGGGCGTAGATCACATCCAGCGTCGCATTACAGGTGCTTGCCAGTTTCGAGGCCTCGCGCAGAATCCGATCATTGAAATCTTTGTACTGACCAGCACGATAGAACGGATCCACTGCGGCGACGATCTTGCGCGGGAGGGCGTGCTGCACGTGACTGACGAAATGCAAAGGCACGGGGCATTCGCGCAGTAAATGAATATCAAGGGGCGTGAACATCAGGCGCGACAGCAGCGATTCGTATTCGAGTGCCTTGATCAGTGCGGTCATCGGCTGTTCTTTGAGGTGAATGAGGATTTCCTGCAAGGGTCTTTCCACCCAGACCACTTCAGTGGTGACGTGCACTCCGATTTTTCGTAAGGGACGGGCCTGCTCTTCCAGCCATTGACGATGGCGCTCGACATACCCGAGTCGCATCTGCTCCAACGCTTGTTCGTTGACCATGCCGGCGGTCGCCAGCCCTTCGAGGTAATCGAATGCAACGATATGCAGTGCCGCACCCGAAGCCTTGGCCAACGCCCCGGCCCGGTCGAACGCGGGGCTGTTTTCCATCAGGGGGGAGACGACCAGCATTAAACGTGATTGCTCAGACATGACAAATCTCCTGTAGGTAATCCGGAAACGCTTGCGCTCATTGGCGGGCAGTGAAGTCTTAGGCTCATCCTGCCGCTGACCGGGGAGGCGGGATTGATTTTTGTCAAACAGGCGGGGGATGGAAAAATGCCGTCCGACGCGCGGTTAGTCGCGCCGAGCCCATCATGAAATGGTTGACCATTATCAACCTCCCGTCCGTCATTGCGGCGCAGTCTTGGGCGCGTGCTGAACTCAAGCGCAAGAATGAGACGGGAGGGATCGTCATGGCGAACATGAGAGCGGGGCATCCATGATCGAAAACCTGGGCTTGGCGGGAGTGGCCGCTGCGCTGGGGATCGGCATGCTCATCGGTCTTGAACGCGAACGGCACAAGGGGCGAGGGGACAGCCGTGCCTGTGCCGGCTTGCGCACGTTTGCGATTACCGCGTTGTTGGGTTACGGGGCAATGTTGGTCGGAGGTGGTCTGCTGGTGGGGATCATGGCTTTCGGCCTGGCGATGCTGGTTTGCGTGACGTATTGGCGAAGCTTGAGTAACGATCCGGGTGTGACCAGCGAAGTGGCGTTGCTCACAGTGTTGGTATTGGGCGCGTTATGTAGCACCGCGCCTGAGCTGGCCATCATCATGGGTGTGGTGATAGCGGCGCTGTTGATGTACCGGCAGAAGTTGCACCACTTTGCCCGCAGCCAACTGACCGAAGCGGAAATGCGCGACGGGCTGGTGCTACTGATTGCGGCACTGGTGGTACTGCCACTGGCACCGGACCGTTTTATCGGCCCGTATGCCGCCATCAACCTGCGCACCATTTGCACCCTGACCGTATTGCTGATGGCGGTGGGTGCGATGGGCCATATCGCGGTACGTACCTTGGGCAGTCGTTACGGCTATGCGATCAGCGCCATCGCTTCCGGGTTTGCTTCCAGTACCGTAACGATCGCCGCCATGGGGCATCTCGTCATCAAAGAACCAGAGCACATCAAAACCCTGAGCGCCGCAGCGATACTGTCCAATCTGGCCACCGTCACCCAGGTTGGCCTGATCCTGGGGGCGGTCGATACCGGCCTGTTGCGTCATATGTGGGGGCCGCTGTTATGCGGTGCCGCTGCCACGGCGCTGTATGGCCTGGGCTTGATGTTTTTCACACCTGCGACCGGCGCGAACCAGCCGATCAAGGTGGGTGGTGCGTTCAATCTCAAGCTGGCCCTGATCGTCACGCTGACCATGACCGGCATCACTTTTCTGTCGTCAGTGATGCTCAGCCACTTTGGCGAGGCAGGGGTGATGTTGACCGCGACCCTTAGCGGATTTGCCGACGCGCATTCCTCGACGGCGTCCATTGCCTCCCTGGCCAAGGCCGGGCTGTTGCCTTTCGATGCTATTGCCGGCCCCGCGCTGATAGCTGTCAGTAGTAACTCGCTGAGCAAATGCCTGGTGGCCTGGGTCAGCGGCGGACGACGATTCGCCGCGTATGTGATCCCCGGCCAGGTGTTGCTGACACTGGCGATGTGGGTGGGCACCTTGTTGCACTGAGGTCGTGTATTGAGTTCTTACTCAGCATGTGGCGGCAGGAGGCTGAAACGGCAGGTATTGCCACCGGCTTGTTTTGCCTGGTACATCGCGCTGTCAGCCTGCCCGAGCAAGTCCTCGGCACTGACGCCTTCAGAGGGAAACAGGCTGATACCGACGCTCATGCGCATTTCGATACTCTGTGCCTCGCTCATGAAGGGCTGATTGATCGCGGCGATAAGTTTATTGGCCAATGCCTCAAGCTGGTCGACTTGATCCGTGCCCGTGATCAGAATCGCGAACTCGTCCCCGCTTAAACGAGAGACAACGTCGGATCTGCGCACGGTCTGGCCCAAGCGTTCGGCCACCGCTACCAGCAGCTTGTCTCCACAGGCGTGCCCCAGCGTGTCGTTGACCGACTTGAAGCGATCCAGATCGATAAACATCAACGCCAACGACTGTTGATGTCTCGTGGCGTGGTCCATCGCCTGATCGAGCAGATTCAGAAACAACCTGCGGTTAGGCAACCCGGTCAGGGGGTCATGGAACGCCAGCTGCCGCATGCTGGCGCGTTCGTCATCCATCAACTTGAAGTTGTGCAAGATGGCGATGAAGTGCGTCACCACACCTTGATGATCGAGCACGGGGGTGATGACCTGATTGACCGTACAACTACCCCCATCCTTGCGTCGCTCGACCATTTCTCCCTGCCAGGTCAGGCCCGCCAGGAGCGTCAACCATAGGTCCCGATAGAAGGTAGTACTTTGTCTTCCCGAGGAGAGCAGGTGCGGGGTTTTCCCCACCAGTTCCAGTTTTGTATAGCCACTCAAGAGGCAGAACGCTTTATTGATCCAGACGATGCACCCCGTCCGCTCAGTGATCATTACCGGGTTTGTCGCAGCATCCAATGCTCTTACCAACAACTGCTGGTCATATTCGATCATTGCCCCTCCGACATTGCTATTGACACGTTAAGCCTTGATTCAGGCTAGGGCCATGGAGGAGGAAATCCGTTGATCAAGATCAACTTTAGCTGCCGTAATCAGCGTCGAACGGGACGCCGTTTCTGATAAAGATCAAGTCGCCTCCGGCAGGAACGTTCAATCTGGATACCTGTTCACTTCATCCAGATGGCCGCGTGCCAAGGTGCCCCATGTCGCAGACTCAACGTTTACTGCTAATAGCCCCCCCAGCCATGACCCGCACGCCCGCGTTCGACCGCGCCGCCGCGTTGGCACTCGCGATGCAATTGCCGTTGCACATCGTGGCGTTCGATTATTTGCAGGCCCTGGCGGTGGCTGGCCTGTTCGCCCCTGAAGAAATCAACCTGGCCCGGGACGGCTATTTGCAAACCCATCGGCAGTGGCTCGCGGAGCAAGCCGGGCTGATGAGCAAACACGGGGTCGAGGTCACTAGCGAGGTGGTGTGGGTACAGCATCCTTATGAGGAGATTCTGCACTTCGTCAACGAGATGCCGCTGGCGCTGATCATCAAGGATGCCCAGGAAGAATCGGCATTGAAACGGGTGTTTTTTACGCCGCTGGACTGGCAGTTGTTGCGCGATTGTCCGGTGCCGGTGCATCTGGTGACCAATGCCCTCAACCCGCGACCCCACAACGTACTGGCCATCGTCGATGTGTTGCGCGGCGAAGACCGGGACCCTGTCTTCAACGATCAGATTATCGACGCTGCGATCAAGCTCGCTGAACAGTGTGACGCCCGGCTGGAGCTGCTACATGTTTTTGACTGGACGGCCGTGTATGCCCAGGACATGGGATTTGGTGCGCTACCGCTGGCCGTCGGGATTTATGAAACGTTGGGCGTGGCTCAGGCCGAGGCATTTGCGGCCTTGGCAGAGCGTCACGGTGTGCCACCGGAATGTCGGCACTTCATCGAAGGCGCACCGGTGTCGAGTATTTGTCAATTTTCGGCAGACCACCGCACCGATGTCATCGTGATGGGAACGGTGCAGCACAAGGGGTTGAACAAGCTGCTGGGGACCACGGCCGAACAACTCCTGCATCGGGCGCCGTGCAGTGTACTGGCGATAAAACCAGGCAAGACTCTGCAATCCTGAAAACTTGGGTAGCCCCGCGATGAACCGTTGGCCGGAACATCGCGGGAGAGGGGGAACGAGCGCGTCTTGAAACCACCGGCGCGTCGCCAGAGCGTCGGCATTTTTTCACCTGCCATCAGGGAGTGAGCACGATCGCGCCATTGAACCGACCGGTCCTCAAGTGCGTCAGTGCCTGATTGGCGTCGTCCAGCGCAAAACGGGTGATGTCGCAGTGCACAGGCGTGTGCTGCAACTCCTCAAAAAACTGCGTGCCGTCTTCGCGGGTCAGATTGGCCACCGAACGGACACTGCGCTCGCCCCACAGCAGGCGATACGGAAAAGCGGGGATATCACTCATGTGAATGCCGGCGCAAATCACACAGCCGCCCTTTACGGTGACGGCCAGCGCCGCCGGCACCAGCGCGCCTACAGGGGCGAAGATGAGGCTGGCATCGAGCAGGTGCGGAGGTGGCTGGTCCGATGGCCCCGTCCATTCGGCGCCCAGTGATCGGGCATAGGCCTGGCCTTCGCTGTCATCCGGCCGGGTGAAGGCATACACCTGCTGTCCCCGACCGCGCGCGACCTGAATGGCCAGGTGTGCCGCCGCGCCGAAACCATAGAGGCCCAGGTGGCGTGCACCTTTGGCCATTTGCAATGCTCGAAAACCAATTAGCCCGGCACACAGCAGTGGGGCTGCTTGAAGGTCCGAGAGCGCCTCAGGAATGGGAAAACAGAAACGCCTGTCGGCCACGGTGTACTCGGCATACCCGCCATCCAGATGACAGCCGGTGAATCGGGCCTGATCGCAAAGGTTCTCCCGGCCCGAGCGGCAGAACGCGCAGTGACCGCAGGTCCAGCCAAGCCATGGAACACCCACCCGCTGGCCTATCCAGTTGGGCGCAACGTCGGCACCTACGGCTGTGACTTCACCGACGATTTCATGGCCCGGCACTCGCGGCAGTACCGCTTGTGGCAATTCGCCGTCCACCAGGTGCAGATCGGTGCGGCACACGCCGCAGGCCAAGACTTTAATGAGTAGTTGGTTTGGACCGGCTGTCGGGATTGGGCGCTCTTCCCGTTGCAGCGGCTGGCCGGGTGCATGCAAAACCATGGCACGCATGTCGATGCTCCAGACGTGCGGATGTTAGCGGAGGGGACGATGACAGCCCACGACTAGCTGCTTGAGCCCTTCCATGTTCAGGATCTTGACGTCTCGCCCCGTTATTTCCACCAGCCCCTGATCCCGCAGATGCGCAATGCCCCGGCAGATGGTTTCCAATCGCAGCCCCAGGTAGGAGCCGATTTCTTCGCGGCGCATTTTCAGCACGAAGTCCCTGGATGAATAACCACGCATATTCAAACGTTGTGACAGGTTCAGCAGAAAGGCGGCCAGGCGCTCATCCGAGTTCATGTTGCCCAACATCATCAGCATGTCGTGATCGCGGACGATTTCCCGACTCAGGAGCCTGTTAAGGTTGTGCTGCAGTGACGGCAGGCTCTGGGCGAGTTTTTCCAGTTGCGCAAAGTGGATGGGGCAGACTTCACTATCCTCAAGGGCAAACGCGTTGCAGGCATGTTCATCGGTACTGATGGCGTCCAGCCCGAGTATCTCGCCAGGTATTTGAAATCCGGTGACTTGTTCACGACCGTCGACGGACACCATGCAGGTCTTGAATGAGCCGATACGGACCGCGTAAAGCGAGCGCAGGGGATCTCCAGTCCGGTACAACGCTGCACCCTTTTTGACCTTGAAGCGTTGCACGATCAGCGTATCCAGACGCTCGACCTCCGGGCCACTCAAGCCTATCGGCAGGCATAATTCCAATACGCTGCAGTTGGAACACGCCGCCTTGAGGTAATGGACTTGAAGAGGATGGGCTTCAGGCATGGGAGAAAACACCTTCTGGGAATGCAGTAAGCATAGGTGGCGGGCCTTTCGACGCGCATCTCATTGGGGGAGGGGACCGAGAAAATCGACGAATGGGGGAATCCCGTGCCATTCAGCTTGAGCGATGACTTGGAGAATTGATGTAAATCAAGTCTCAAGCGTTTCAGACTTTCAGAATCGATGAATATCCAATGGTGCACCGACACTCTGGCGGAGACCCTCATGAGCGATTTTCTGAGTCCTGAGCAACTGCAACGGCTGGATGCCTATTGGCGGGCCTCCAATTATCTCGCCGTCGGGCAGATTTACCTCAAGGACAACGCGCTGCTGAAGCAACCGCTGACCCTGGCGCACATCAAACCGCGCTTGCTGGGCCATTGGGGCACGACCCCTGGGCTGAACCTGATCTACACCCACCTCAATCGGCTGATCAACCAGTACGACCTGAACATGCTCTTTGTGGCCGGCCCCGGTCATGGTGGGCCAGCGGTTGTGGCACAGACTTATCTGGAAGGGACGTATACCGAGTTTTATCCCTCGGTGGAACGCAACACCAACGGTCTGGTTCGCCTGTTTCGGCAGTTTTCATGGCCTTACGGAATCTCCAGCCATGTCTCGGCGCAGATTCCGGGATCGATCCATGAAGGCGGCGAACTGGGCTATAGCCTGGCCCATGCCTATGGCGCCGCGTTTGATAATCCCGACCTGATCGTCGCCTGCGTGATCGGTGACGGTGAGGCCGAAACGGGGACGCTGGCCGCCAGTTGGCATTCCAACAAATTCCTCAACCCTGCGCGTGACGGGGCGGTATTGCCGATCCTGCACCTCAACGGCTACAAAATCGCCAACCCCACGGTGCTTTCCAGAATCAGTGAGGAAGAACTGTCAGCCCTGATGTATGGCTATGGCTACGACCCGTATTTTGTCGAAGGCGATGACCCGGTACAGGTGCATCAGGCGATGGCACAAACGCTGGACACGATGGTGCTGAAAATTCGTGAAATCCAGCTTGAGGCGCGTCGGCCCGGGCCATCCGGGCCACCAGAGCGCCCGCTTTGGCCAATGCTGGTATTGCGCACGCCCAAAGGCTGGACCGGCCCGACATTCGTCGATGGCCGTCGCGTCGAAGGCACTTGGCGCGCGCATCAAGTGCCGCTGGCCGATTTCCAGCAGCCGATTCATCTACGGCAATTGGAGGAATGGCTCGAAAGCTATCGACCCGACGAACTGTTCGATGCCAATGGCGCCTTGCTCCCCGAGATCGCCGCGTTGGCCCCCACCGGGCATCGGCGCATGAGCGCCAATCCCCACGCTAACGGGGGCTTGTTATTGCAACCGCTGAGCCTGCCGCGATTTGCCGACTATGCCGTCAAACTCGACATTCCCGGCAGCCTGCGCGCCGAGGCCACACGGGTGATGGGCACGTTTTTGCGCGACGTGATGAAAAACAGTCTGGGTGCGAGCAACTTCCGTCTGTTCGGCCCGGATGAAACCGCTTCAAACCGACTGGATGCGGTCTATGAGGTCAGCGCCAAGGCTTGGATGGAACCGCTGGAGCCCGATGATCTCAACCTGGCAGCCGATGGCCGGGTGATGGAAATCCTCAGCGAACAGGTGTGCGAGGGTTGGCTCGAAGGCTATTTGCTGACGGGTCGCCATGGTGTGTTGTCCTGTTACGAAGCGTTCATCCATATCGTCGATTCGATGGTCAATCAGCATGCCAAGTGGCTGAAAACCGCCGCCGAGGTGCCGTGGCGAAAACCCGTTGCTTCGCTCAATTATTTGCTGACGTCCCATGTCTGGCGCCAGGACCATAACGGTTTCTCCCACCAGGACCCGGGGTTCATCGATCTGCTGGCGAATAAAAAGTCGGATGTCGTGCGGATCTACCTGCCGCCCGATGCCAATTGCTTGCTATCAGTCGCTGATCACTGCTTACGCAGCCGCAACTACATCAATGTCATCGTCGCCGGCAAACAACCGGAATGGCAGTGGCTGGATATCGATGCCGCCATCGGTCATTGCCAGACGGGCATCGGTCGATGGGATTGGGCGTGCCGGGATGATCAAGACCCGGACGTGGTCATGGCCTGTGCCGGTGACGTCCCGACCCTGGAAACCCTGGCCGCCGTCACCCTGTTGCGCGAGTACGTGCCGGATCTGCGGGTGAGGGTGGTCAATGTCGTGGACTTGATGGTGCTGCAGCCGTCGTACCAGCATCCTCATGGCTTGTCGGACAGTGCCTTCGATGAATTGTTTACTGTCGACAAACCGGTGATCTTCGCCTTCCATGGCTACCCTGCGCTGATCCACCGACTGTTGTACAAACGCAACAATCACGAAAATTTCCACGTTCGTGGCTTCAAGGAGGAGGGCGCGACTACGACACCGTTCGACATGGCGGTGATCAACAACCTGGATCGCTATCAATTGGCGCTGGACGTCATCGAGCGCGTGCCCCGGTTGCACGATCAATTGCAAACCGCGCGGTCGCGCTACTGGTCGACCATGGAGAAACACAAGCTTTACCTCATTGAGCACGGGCAGGACATGCCCGAAGTCCTGAACTGGCAATGGACGCCAGTGGCGGGTCGCTGAAGTCCGATAGGGCCGCGCGGTATCAAATACCCACCTGATGGAAGTGCGTACACCTATTTTCTCTTCCAGTACTTCTGCATTTCGAGAAATAGAAATGATGCTGTCCAGGTAATGAGTACCAGACCGGTCAATGCCTGCAGGCCGGTCAGGTACTTGAGATTACCCACGGGTGAAATATCGCCGAAACCGATTGTCGTGTAGGTCGTGAAGGAGAAGTACACGCAGTCCAGCAGCGAGCCGTCGAAGTTGCCGGTCAGGCCGCCCCATTCGCCGGAGCGCACCATCAGGTAATAGACCAGCGCGAAGCACCAGACCTCTAACGCGTGGGCCAGCAGGGCGCCGAATACCCCGACGACAATCCTGAAACGGCTCCAAAGCTTGAGCCGCGGCAGCCAATCGTTCAGGCGCAACAGGCATTCGTAGTGGATCACCACAACAATGATGACCACCAGTGTATTGATCAAGGTGACTGCCAGCATGGCGAACCTCCGGCGGTAGCGGATGCGTAGCGGTCCGCACTAAGGGATGTCATCAAGACAGGTTCTCAGGGGGGCGTCACGGTCAGCTGGGTGGATGGCGGGGACGGGTTTGATCGGCATGAGCGGTGGAAACTCTTCGGGCGTCAGGGTTTCTTTTTCCAGCAACAAGTGTGCACCGGCGTCCAGATCACCCCGACGACTGTCAAGCAGGGCTTTTGCCCGCCCATAGGCTTCATCGAGCAGGGCACGAATACCCAGGTCAACTTCCCTGGCCGTTTGTTCCGAATAGTCTTTCTCACCAACGCTCTGCATACGTTCGCCCAGATAGGTGGTGTTTTGCCGTTCCAGAACCGACTGTCCGAGTTCGGTACTCATGCCAAACCGGGTGATCAATTGTCTGGCGATATCAGTGGCACGAGCCAGATCATCGGCAGCCCCGGTAGAAATCTGGCCATAAGCAAGGTATTCGGCGGCGCGTCCGGCCATCAGGATGACGATCCGGTCCTTGAGCATTTGGCAACTGATGAGGAAGTGATCTTCGGTCGGGCGCTGCAGCGTATAGCCCAGCGAGCCAATGGCGCGCGGCACAATTGAAACTTTGTGGACGGGGTCCATGGCGGGCAGACTACTGGCAGCCAAGGCATGCCCCATTTCGTGATACGCCACCACCTGGCGCTCGTCGGGGTGTAGCACGCTGCTCTTGCGTTCAACCCCCGCAACGATACGTTCCACTGCCGCCGTGAAGTCATTAAGGCTGACCGCTTCGGCGCCACGACGAGTGGCCACGATGGCCGCTTCGTTGACCAGGTTTGCCAGATCAGCGCCCGTGAAGCCCGTGGTGATGTCGGCAATACGCTCGCCATCCAGACCGGGCTCCACAGTGATTTTTTGCAGATGGACCTTGAGGATCGCTTGCCGGCCTTTACGGTCCGGGCGATCAATCAGCACCTGGCGGTCGATCCGGCCGGCTCGCAACAGTGCCGGGTCAAGGATCTCTGGTCGATTGGTCGCGGCCAGTAGTACAACGCCTTCACGGGGATCGAACCCGTCCAGCTCTGCCAGTAACTGGTTGAGGGTTTGCTCCTTTTCGTCATTGCCGCCAAATGCGCCAACACCTCGCATTTTGCCCAGCGCATCAAGTTCGTCGATGAAGATGATGCAGGGCGCCGCCTGCCGTGCTTGCTCGAACAAGTCGTGTACACGGGCGGCACCCACGCCCACGAACATCTCGACAAATTCCGACCCCGAGATCGAGAAAAACGGCACACCGGCTTCACCCGCGATGGCTTTCGCCACCAGGGTTTTGCCGGTTCCCGGCGGACCGACCAACAACGTGCCCTTGGGAATGTGCGCCCCCAAGCGTGCATATTTGGCTTTGTCCTTAAGAAAAGAGACGATTTCTACCAACTCGGCCTTGGCTTCATCGATACCCGCGACATCGGCGAAGGTCACCCCGGTATCACGCTGCACGAACACCTTGGCTCGGGACTTGCCGATGTTCATCAATCCGCCTATGCCTTGTTTTTCCGCCATGCCGCGAAACAGAAAATGCCAGATCACCATGATCAGGAAAAACGGCAGCAGCCAGCCCAGCAGTCCATTCAAAAAGGTGTTTTCGTTGACCCCGGTAAAGCCGACACCCGATTGAGCGAGATCCTTCGCCAGCACCGGATCGACCCGCACAGTGGAGAACAAGTCGTGCCCGTCAATGGGTTCCTGCAGTTTGCCGCTGATCTGATCCTTCTCGACTCGTAAATCGCTGACCTTTTGCTCGTTCAGCAGTTGCAGAAACTGGCTGTATGGAATGCTTTGTACGACACGACTATCAATAAACAGAAATTGACCGAGGGTGAGCACGATAAACGCGATCGCGAAGTAGGACAGGTTCCATTGCTGATTTTTTTTCATGAAATTCACTCAGAAAGGAGGCCTGGGTCCAACAGGCAGATCGCAGGTGCCAGGGGGATTGGCTCAAACAAGGCGCAAATGATCGTCCACCTCCCTTACCCCCGGCACCGACCAGGCGGCCCGTTCCGCGATGCGGCGCTCGCGCCACAAATGAACGTTGCCTTCCAGTCGCACAACATCCCCATCGACCTTGACGTGAATGTCCTGGGCGTCGACTTCTGCGTTGCGCTTGAGGGCTTCTTCAATGCGATGCTGGATATCGACCACGTCTACCCGAGGGACGAGGGTGAGTCGATTGTCCACACCGACCACGCCGGACAATTTGTGCACGGCGCGCTCGGCGGCTTCTTTCTGGTACTGCCAGTCCACTTCGCCTTCAAGGGTGACCCTCCCGTTCTGCACGATGACCTTAATGTCACCGTCGGGTACGTCGACGCTCCACTTGAGGATGTTCAAGGCGCGGGTCGCGATGGTGTCGTCCGCTGTGCCGGCGCCTTTCTCCAGCCTGACCTGGATTTCTTCGGCAACAGCGCGTACCCCTTTGATGCCTTTTACCGCGCGCTCTGCACTGACTTTCTGGGCATAGCTGTTGACGTGACCGGAGAGGGTGACAACGCCATTGTCCACGGCAACGCCAATGCTGGCAGCGTCGATTTCAGGCGTGAACTCAAGCTCCTCCAAAATAGTTTTACGCAGACTCAAATCAGTCATGGCGGTGTCCTCTGTTTGATGCGGTATTGATGGGGCGCAAATGCCCGGTAGTTTTTTTTTACGCCTGAACGACGCCAGGACATTGAGTTAAATCAACAAGGCTTCAGTGAGTTCCTCACTAATCGCCAGCAGGCCATTAGTTGACAAAAATCAGAGTGTGCAACTGATGGAGTCAGATACTTGGGGCACCGATCCGAAGCTTTTCCAGTTGCGATAAACCAAGAGGAAAAAGTCATGAATAAGCGCTTGCCCTTTGTATTGCTGAGCGTTCTGGTAGCAGTGACTGCCGGTTGCAGTAATAAGCGCACTCAGGAATTCGACGCCCGATTGGAGTCTGCGGAAAACAATGCCGCAACGGCCAGACTCCGGGCCGATGAGGCCTACATGAAGGCGGAGCAGGCGCAGGCAACGGCTAGCCAGGCGCTACGCACGGCCGATGAAGACAAGGTGCGTGCCAGTCGGATGACCGACAAGGCGACTCGCAAGTAATGAACTATTGCACGAACTCCCGACAGGAAGTCGGGTTTGCACTCGGGCAGATAAGCCAAGGAAGAGGTCTGTGATGTTTAAACTTAAACGTATCCTATTGATTGCCCCCACCGAAATGACCCGCACTCCAGCGTTTGACCGGGCGCACGCGCTGGCCTGTGCCACCGGAGCCATATTGCACATCGTCGCGTTCGATTATGTGCAGGCGCTGGCGGTGGCCGGGCTGTTTGATCACGATGCGATGGCCCAGGCACGGGAGGGCTACTTACAGGTGCATCGACATTGGCTGGAGCAGCAAGCCCGGTTCCAACGATGCATCGGGTTGCCGGTAACCACCGAGGTTGTCTGGGCCAGGTCCACCCCGGCAAATATCCTTGAGTATGTCAATGACTTCCATGCGGATCTGGTGATCAAGGACACCCAGCATGTACCTGCACTCGACCGCGCATTCCATCGTCCTCTGGACTGGCTGTTGCTGCGCAACTGTCCCGCACCCTTGCATCTGGTTACAGAAGCTGAAAATCCCAAACCGTTGAAAATTCTCGCGACCATCGATCTGTCCCATCTGGAGGAACTGACCCAAGGGCTCAATGACCGGATTCTCGACCTGGCTTCAACGTTGGCGGCCTCCTGTGACGCCGCCTTGCACGTGTTGAACGTCAACAACTGGTCAGTGATGGGCGACGCGACGCGGAGTGTGCCGACATCGAGTCTGGATGACAGTTTGAGAGACGCGGTCAACGATGCCCAGGAGGAGGCTTTTGAGGTGCTTGTCGAACGCTATGGCATTGAAAAAAAATGCCAACATCTACTGACCGGCATTCCCCACAAAGTGATCGGATCTTTCGCCCAACAGAATGCATTCGACATGGTGGTGCTGGGTACGGTCTATCACCACGGAATCGACAGGTTGATCGGCAGTACTGCCGAGAGCGTGCTGAACAGGGCCCCGTGCAGCTTGACAATCGTAAAACCATTGCCTTGGCTTGACTAAAACGACGATCCGGTCGCACCCCCGGTTGATAAAAATCAACTGTTCTTGCGCCAAAAGGAGCAATCAATAGAGCTCCCATGAATGTTCAAGGAAACGGCCATGCGAATGACATTTCTTGGTGCAGCAGGCACGGTCACCGGCAGCAAATACCTGTTGGAACATCGCGACCAACATGTACTGATCGATTGCGGCCTGTTCCAGGGCTATAAACAGCTGCGATTGCATAACTGGGACCCGTTCCAGCTCCCGGTTGGCAACCTCGGCGCCATCGTCCTTACCCATGCCCATCTGGATCACAGCGGCTACCTGCCCGTATTGGTGCGTAGCGGTTATCGCGGTCCGGTTTATGCCACACCCGCCACCTGTGAGCTGGTGCGGATCCTGCTACTGGACAGCGGCCGCCTGCAGGAAGAGGCCGCCGAGTTCGCCAATCGGCATGGTTTCTCCCGGCACAACCCGGCGTTGCCGCTTTATACCGAGCAAGATGCCGAGCGGGCACTGAAACTGTTGCGACCAGTGGAGTTGCATCACAGGGTCAAAATTGCCCCGGGCATGACCATCCAGCTTCGTTGCGCGGGGCATATATTGGGCGCGGCTACGGTGGAGGTGATCGCCGATGGCATCACGCTGGTCTGTTCAGGGGATCTGGGACGGCCAGATGATCCATTGATGCTCGCTCCAGAAACTGTCGAGCAGGCTGACTACCTGCTCGTGGAATCGACTTATGGTGATCGCAAACATCCGGTCGAGTCGCCGGAGGCGCAATTGGCCGAAGTCATCACCCGCACCACGCTGCGTCATGGCATCACCTTGGTTCCGTCGTTCGCAGTAGGGCGCGCCCAACTGTTGATGTACCACCTGTATCGGCTGAAACAACGACACGCGATTCCCGATCTGCCGATCTATCTCAACAGCCCGATGGCAACCGACGTCACGAGTTTGTACCAGCGTTTTCGCAGTGAGCACCGTTTGTCCCCCGAAGAATGCGAAGGCATGTGTCACGTCGCGCAGTTCGTGCGCTCCACCGCTGACTCGATCAAACTGGATCAGCAACGCACCCCGGCGGTAATTATCGCTGCCAGCGGCATGGCCACGGGGGGGCGTGTGATCCACCATCTCAAGGCGCTGGCCCCCAACCCGATCAATACGTTACTCGTACCTGGATTCCAGGCCGGCGGTACTCGTGGCGCGCAAATTGTCGCAGGCGCGCCTTCGGTGCGCATTCACGGCAAGGATGTGCCGATCAGGGCTGAAGTGGTGCCGATGGAAACACTGTCCGCGCACGCCGACGCCGATGAAATCATGCAATGGCTGCGCGGATTCAAGCGGCCGCCGAAACACACTTACGTGGTGCATGGCGAGCCGAATGCTTCGGATGTACTGCGTCGACGCATTAGCCTGGAATTGGGCTGGTCGGTGTCGGTGCCGGAGTACCGCGACAGTGTTGAGCTCGACGCCATCAGTGCGCCTGTAACCGCATCGCGCTGACTAAAGATGTCCTCGCCGGTTTGAAGCCTGCCCCCTTTGGCAGGAGGAATGTTTATTACCGCTCATTGACAGCACTTCTGCCCAACCGGTTTCCCGGCTGGGCAGGGCGGCGCCAGACTCAATCGCCTTTAATTGAAACGACTTGATCCGCTTTCATGGCTTCGGGCTTTTTCGGCAGCGAGATGCTCAGCACGCCTTTGCTGAAACTCGCATCGATTTTGTCGGTATCGACCCCCTTGGGTAGGCTGAACACCCGCTCGAAGGAACCGTAGTGACGTTCGCTAAGATAATAGCCCTTCCGTTTTTCTTCCTTGTCCTCTTTCTTTTCCCCTTTGATGATCAGGCTGCCGTTGGACAGCTTGATCTCGATGTTCTTCTGATCCATACCGGGTAACTCGGCGGTGATTTCGAAGCTTTTATCCTTCTCAGTGATGTCTACGGCTGGCATGCCACGTCCAATCGGTTCACGACGCCAGAACGGTTCAACATCGAACAGCCCACGACCAAAGGGGGAAAGACCCGAACCACGATTGAAGTCATCGAACAGGTGATCGACCTGCTGCCGGAGTTTTTCCAGCGGCCGCCAAAGATCGTTTGCCATCGGGTGTTGACTGGTTTTGTCGTCGGTAGCCACCGGCATTTTTTTTACAGAATTGCTCATTTCACTAATCCTCTTGGGTAAAGGGCAGGCTGCAAACATCCCTTAAACCAGTCCACCCTGGAAAGAACAGAACTCGAAGACTGGCTTTATATGGCCACCGTCCCGGACCACAGCATCCAGCCGGCATAGGCTGCCGCCGTCCAGATAATGATCAGCAGTCCCGTCTCGGGGCCGCTGAGCGGTTGCCCCTGACGAGCCTTCATGGTGGCCAGATAGATCAACGAACCGGGGGCGTACAGCAAAGCGCTGAGCAACATGTATTTAGGCCCGGCGGCATACAGCAGCCACAGGCAATACAGTGTGGCGACCGAGGCGATGGCCATGTCGCGTAGTTGCAGAGCGCGGTGGCCGGCATAGGTCTGGCCCTGCCAGGTCAGTTTCAGCGCATACAGACCACTGAACAGGTACGGCAGCAGAATCATTGAGGTGGCCAGGGAAATCAGCGCGAGGTAACTGGCGCTCGAATACAACGTCAGTAACAGGAACAGTTGAATGCAGCCGTTGGTGATCCACAGCGCATTGGCCGGCACACCCTGGGTGTTTTCCACGGCAAGCGCGCCTGGCATGACCTTTTCCTTGGCCGGTGTGAACACCGATTCCGCCGCCAGCAGCGTCCAGGCGAGCAGGGCGCCACCCACCGAAATGATCAAGCCAATGCTGATCAGCACCGCGCCCCACGGCCCGGCGGCAGCCTGAAGCACGCCGGCCATCGAAGGGTTTTTCAGGGCGGCCAGTTCAGGTTGTCTGAGAATGCCCAACGAGAGCAACGACACTGCAATCAACAGCAACAGGGTGATGACAAAGCCGATGACCGTGGCGCGGCCGACATTGGCCCGCTCCGCTGCGCGGGCAGAGAACACATTGGCGCCCTCGATCCCGATGAACACCCAGACAGTCACCAACATGGTGCTTTTGACTTGATCGAGGGTGCTGCCCAGCGCGGGCGAGCCCCAGAAGTCGACGCTGAAGGTTTCACGCTGAAAAGTTGCAATCACCAGACCGATAAACAGCAACAACGGCACGATCTTGGCCACCGTCGTCAACGCGTTGGCGCGCGCCGCCGTGTGCATGCCCCGGAGAATCATCCAGTGCAATGACCATAGCACCACGGACGCCCCGGCAATCGCCGCTTTGTTGTTGCCTTCACCGAACAGCGGGAAGAAATAACTCAGGGCGGCGAACAAAATCACCAGATAGCTGACGTTGCCGATCCAGGCACTGATCCAATAGCCCCACGCTGAATTGAAGCTGAGGTATTCGCCACCCAAGGCGCGGGCGTAGGCGAACACACCGTTATCCAGCGCCGGTTGGCGGTTGGCGGTTGGACAAGGTCTGATAAACCAGCGCCAGCGACAACATGCCGACGCCGGTGATCAGCCAACCAATCAGGATCGCCCCGGCCCCCGCACTGGCCGCCATGTTCTGTGGCAGGCTGAAAATACCGCTGCCAATCATCGAGCCGACCACCAGGGCAATCAGCAGGCTCAGGGACAGGCGCTTGGGTTCCACCTTTCGCAAACTGGCCGCAAGGGGGTGGCTGGCAGTCGGCGGGACGACCGGCTGGGTGCCTTGCAGGTGGGTAGCCATGGGAGTCTCCACGAAACGAGAGTGTCTGCACTCATCGCATGCGATGGTGCGAATGCTGACTCTAATTTCTGCGTGAACGTCCAACGTCTGTTTGATATAGATCAGAAAGTGGGAAATCAGCCGATTTATCCGGGCACAGCCATGCCCCTCTATTGTCTCCAACGCGTCAATTGCTACGCCCGGCGGACACGAAAGACATTCGAGTCCTAAGCTCTACCTCGATGAGCGGCAGTTGTTTTTACAGCGATGCATGCAAATCGCTTTTTGAGGAGCTCACTTCGATGCTCAGCAAGTGGCTGGACCCCGTTCTATTGCTGCTCACCGCATTGACGCTGCTGGCCGGCGGCATCGCGTATGTTGCGCAGAAACCTGATTGGGCATCGATGTACTGGGCAGCAGGCAGTCTGGTGATGTCCGCGGTATTGCTCATCGAGATTGCCAGGCGTCTGGCTCGACGCGAGGCTGGCGTGGACCTGATTGCGCTGATGTCGATCACCGCCGCCCTGGTCTTTGAGCAGACGCTCGTGGCGGCGGTGATTGCCTTGATGCTGGCGTCCGGCCGGACTCTGGAGTTTTTCACCAAGCAGCATGCCGAGCGTGAACTACGTGCGCTCATCGACCGTGCGCCACGTTTTGCCTGGTTACAGGAGGAGGGCGGTTTACGCAAGATTCCGGTTGAGCAGGTCCAGTTAAATCAAACATTGCTGGTGCGGTTGGGGGAGGTGATACCGGTCGATGGGCGCCTGCTGAGTCCTGCGGCGATTCTGGACGAATCAGCGCTCAGTGGTGAGTCGTTGCCCGTCACCCGTCGAGAAGGTGAGCAAGTGCACAGCGGCGTTTCGAATGTCGGTGCGCCCATCCTGCTAATTGCCACGCGAACGGCCGCGCAGAGTACCTATGCCGGCATAGTGCGGCTGGCCGAGGAGGCACGCCGTTCGCGCGCACCTTTCGTGCGTCTGGCCGACCGTTATGCACTGTTCTTCATCCCACTGACGTTGCTGATTGCCGGATTGGCCTGGCAATTGAGTGGTGATCCTTTGCGAGCGCTGGCGGTGCTGGTGGTGGCGACACCTTGTCCTTTGATTCTGGCAGTACCGATTGCCATCATGTCGGGGATTTCCAGAGCTGCGCGGCGCGGGATCCTGATCAAGGACGGCGCGACCCTGGAAGCGTTGGCTGGGGTCAAGCAGGTGTTCCTCGACAAGACCGGCACGCTGACCAGCGGCCATGCCCGTCTGCAGTCGATAGAGGTCAATGGACTGGCCGATCCGCAGCGCCTGCTTGGCCTGGCCGCTTCGCTGGCGCAGGCCTCGACGCATCCTATCTCCCAGGCAATTGTTGAAGCTGCGCTTCAGCGCCAATTGCCTCTCAGCGCCCCCCAGGGAGTAGAAGAAAGCCCAGGTTCTGGGCTTTGTGGGCTCGTCGACGGCGTGCAGGTGCGTTTCGGCACGTTGCCTTTTGCTCACAAAGACGCCCCTGAAACTGACTGGGTCGCCGCCATGCTGCGGCACATGGACTACCTGGCGTGCAGTGGAAGCTTCATCGACGTGGATGAGAAACTCGCGGGCCTGCTGGTTTTCTCGGACAAGGTTCGGCGCGAGACTCCACAAACTCTGCGTCGACTGCGCAATAGGGGCATCGAAAAGATCGTCATGCTCACCGGAGATCGCCTGGAAACCGCCGAAATGATTGCCCTATCTGCCGGGATTGACGAACTGCGTGCCGGGTTGACCCCTGAGGATAAAGTGCGTGCTGTACAGCAAGGTTGCCTGCGCACTAGCACATTGATGGTCGGTGATGGCATCAACGACGCCCCCGCGCTGGCGGCGGCCAATGTCGGCGTGGCCATGGGAGCCAGCGGTGCCACTGCCTCTGCACAAGCCGCGGGTGTTGTGCTGTTGGTGGATCGTCTGGATCGTCTGGTCGAAGCGCTGGACATTGCCCGACGCACCCGCTACATCGCCCGCCAGGGTGTGCTGATCGGCATGGGAATGTCGTTGCTGGCCATGGCCGTGGCAGCCCTCGGTTACTTGCCGCCGCTGATTGGCGCCGTGGTGCAGGAGGGTATCGACGTGGTGATTATCCTTAATGCCTTGCGGGCACTGGGGCCGTTGTGGGGGCTGAGGAAACGAAAGCTTGCCGCAGAACATATCGATCGCCTGCAAGACGAACACCAGCAACTGTCCACCGTACTGAGCGATCTGCATCAACTGGCCAATGACTTTGCCCAGCGCCCACTTGCGCAAGCACAGACCGACTTGGTGGAACTGGTCAACCAGCTGCAAACATCACTGGCGCGGCATGAACACGAAGATGAAAACACACTGTATCCGCTGCTGACGCGAAGCATGCCCGGCGAGGACCCGATGTCGGCTATGAGCCACGCTCACCGGGAGATTTTTCGCCTTATCCATTTACTGACGCGCATGAGTAGCGACTTCAGTTCCGACCCCGCAACGGCACCTGCTGATGAGATTCAGCATCAGCTGATTCGTCTGGATACCCTCGTGCGACTGCACTTTGATCAGGAGGAGGAACTGTTTCGTTATCTGGATTGGCGCTAAGGCATTCAAGTCCTGCAAAAGGGAATGAAATGAGTAAGGCCCAGGATCAGCCCATGACCTGCGGCCCGGTTCAAATAGGGATGACCGATGTTCACAAGCGGCTGTAACCCTGGATTTGAGACCCGTTAGCCAGAAAGCAGGTTAGAGTGTTCGTCAGTGTCTGTTCATCAGGACCCTCCACTCGATTCGCATAGTTGCACCAAGCGACGCCAGCGAACGAACAGGGGCAAAAAAAACCGTATATCAATCGTCATGTGAAGAATGAATCGTCCGCTGTTTGTTTCTCTAGATGGACCCAAGGGCGCCGGCAAAACCACACTGCTGGAGGCCGTTACGAAAGCCCTGAGGGCCGATAACAAAAAGGTGATCCGGCTTTGCGAGAAAAAAAGTGATCCTTACAGGGGGGAAACAATGGCCCTCGTTAACAAACTCGTCAGAGATCCCACCCGGGATTTGGAGTTGGAGGTTTGTGCGCGTTTTGCTGATAGCCGTACCTGGATTTCCCAGCACGTGCTGGCTAAACAGCCACCCGGCAGCATCATCTTGATCGATCGCTGGTACCCGTCTGATGCCGCGTTTCGCCGGATAGTCCCGTTTGCAGAGATTCTACAGTTGAACATTGATCGAAACGTCCGAGTGCCTGACCTGCATGTCGGGGTTGTCACCGCCCCTGAAATTTCATGGGCGAGGGCAGCGGCACGTCGGCGCGGGCTGAGCAGTACGGTGATCCATAAGCTGGAAGAACATGTCGCTTGTACCAAGGCGTTCGAGCGAGCGATTGCAGATCACGGCTGGGTTCTTTGCCGTAATGAAGGAACAATCGAAGACGCAACGATGCAGGTGGTTTCTGAGATCTATAGAGTCCAGCGCAGCTCGCTGCACAGGGCGTGATGCGGTTGAGATAGCCGTTGAAATAGCATCATTGGCAGGATTGAAGGAAAGGAGCTTTGGTAGAAGTTCCATCCTGACACATTATTTAACAAGTGGGCCATGTCATATGTTCATAGGCAGGCCGTTACTATGTTCTGCGGCACGTCCGAAGGCTAATGGCATGGAAATGTTCATGGGTCCAAGTTCATGGAAACCGGGCTGCAGCTTCCGAACTGTCCGGCCCAGCAGAACGGAGCACCCCGACCATTCCAGCCAAACGGCGGCAATCTGATACCGTTTTTTATGTTGGATCTGAGCCTTTTTTTTGCGGGTCGGTGCTCTATAGAGTGCGCGTCCGACGCACTAGTGGACAGTGATCGGCCGCCCACTGTTTCAGGCTCTCTGAAGACCGGACGACCTCGAGAGTCTTCAGGAACCACCATGAATACTCGTCCGAGCTTTCACAGCAAGACCTTCCCCGAGTCGCAACGTGACATTCTCGGCATGATCGCGACCGACCATCATCTGGGCGACATACTCTGCGCCATCTGTCAGATGCACGACGCACAGACCCCCGAAACCTTCTGCTCTATCCTGCTCACTGATGCCGAGGGCAAACACTTGCTAAGCGGCGCGGCGCCCGGGCTGCCGGCCGAGTACAGCGAGGCGATTCATGGAATGGCCATTGGTCCACAGGAAGGAACCTGCGGCACCGCAGCATTCCGGCGCGAGCTTGTGGTCACCGAAGACATCGCCCAGGACCCAAACTGGGAGCGTTTCCGCAGCCTGGCGCTGGGGCATAACCTGCGTTCCTGCTGGTCGGTGCCGTTGCTCTCCCATCAAGGAAACGTGTTGGGTACATTTGCCCTGTACCAGAACCGCGCCCATGCGCCGGACGAGGCGCAGATTCAACGATTGGCCTTTGCAGCCCAACTGGCAGTCATTGCGATCCGCCGCGAACGTGACGGCCAACGTCTGGAGGAAAGCGAACAACGTTTTCGATCATTGTTCACCTACAACCCCAACCCGGTGTTCGCCCTCGATCTGGCCGGCAACATCCAGAGTGTGAATCCGGCAGGCCTGAAGCTGAAACCGCACACCGCAACCGATTTCCTGGGTCATCACTTTTCCCGCCTGTTGCTCGAAGAAGACCTGGAACGGGTCAGTCAGCATTTTTCCGCAGCCCGCGCTGGAGAGCCTCAACGCTTCGAGGCACGGCTTCTCGACGAGAGTGATAAATTGCTGACCATGGACATTTCCAACCTGCCGATCATGGTCAACGGAGAGATCGTCGGGGTATTTGGCATAGCCCGAGACATCAGCGAGCAGAAGCATTTCGAGCGCCAATTGAGCTTCAATGCCAGCCATGACCGGCTGACCGGTTTGCTTAACCGTGTTTCGCTTGAAGACCGGCTTGTTCTGGATTGTCACATCAGTCGTCGGCGTAAGCGTCGTCTGGCGGTGATGTGCATTGACCTGGATGGATTCAAATCCATCAACGATTCGATCGGGCATTACTTCGGCGATCAGGTGCTGATTGAGGTGGCGCAGCGTATGACCCGGCAGGTTCGTCCCGGTGACACCATCGTGCGCATGGGCGGTGACGAATTTATCGTGCTGCTGCCGGACCTGCTTCGTGATGAGGACGTTGTACCGGTGGTCGAGCGCTTGATGGCCAGCATTGCCAGACCCTACTGCATCCAGGGCATTGACCTGCACGTGAGTGCAAGTATCGGCATCACCCTGAGCGATGGTCACATCGAGCAGCCGATGCAGTTGATCCAGCAGGCTGACATGGCCATGTACAAAGCCAAGCAGCAAGGGCGCAACAACTTTCAGTGGTACACCAGCGATCTCAATCAGCGCGTTTGCGAGCACGCGAGCCTGCGCAATGACCTGCAAAAGGCTATCGAAACTCAATCGTTCAAGCTGCATTATCAACCGCAGATAGAGGCGCGCACGGGGCGGGTGGTCGGGATCGAAGCGTTGCTGCGCTGGGAGCATCCTGAAAAAGGATTTATCTCACCCGCTGTGTTTGTGCCGGTGGCAGAGGACAGTGGTCAGATCATCCCGCTGAGCCTTTGGGTACTCGATACGGCCTGCGCGCAGCTGCGCCAGCTCGGCGAGCAGGGCATCACCGGCATCTCGATGGCGGTGAATATTTCGCCGATGCATTTTCAGCGTGGCCATTTCGTCCAGTATGTCCAAGCCACCCTGGAGAAACACGGACTCTATGGTGAGCAACTGGAGTTGGAGATCACCGAATCGCTTCTGTTGCATAACGCTGAACAGGCGATCGACACGTTGCACCGGCTCAAGGCATTGGGGGTGCGCATTGCGCTCGATGATTTCGGCACCGGTTTTTCCAGCCTCAGCTACCTCAAGCGTTTGCCCATCGACAAGATCAAGATTGACCGCTCGTTCATCCAGGAAATCGCTACCGACCATCACGATGCAGCGATTACCCAAGGCATTATTTCCATGGCCCATCACCTCAGCCTGGCGGTGGTCGCCGAAGGCGTGGAAACGGCGTCTCAGGTGGATTTCCTGAAGGGCAGTCGCTGCGATATTTTTCAGGGGTATTACTTTGCCAAACCAATGCCCTACGCAGAAATCGAAGCTTTCCTGAGCCATCCCGCGTCCCTTCCCTGAGCGGCCATTCTGTCGGGTCCCAGTCCTGTAAATCAGACGCTAAGGCAAATTGTCAGACTCCAACGCAGAACTCCCTCTCCCCAGGCAAGGCGCTCCCTGCGCCTTTCTCACACACTCGGCTCTAACGCTATCGCGCTGCATAACAACAAGAGCCGCGAAAAAATGACTAGTTTCCAACCTGCTACCGAAAATCAGACCGGCCACATCGGCGCCCGTCAGGCCCGTGTCGAGGACGCCGCATTGTTGCGCGGTCTCGGCTGCTATGCCGATGACGCTGCGATCCCTCCGGGAACGCTGCACGCGGCGATCATCCGTTCACCCCACGCTCATGCGCGGATCACCTCGGTGGACTTTTCCAAAGCGCTGCTGATGAAAGGCGTGCACGGCGTGCTGGTCGGCGAAGACGTCAAACGCTGGGCGCTGCCGTTTCCGGTGGGTGTGCGTCAGCCGATGGAGCACTGGTGCGTCGCCGTGGACAAGGTGCGCTATGTCGGAGAGCCGGTGGCCGTGGTGATCGCCGAGAGCCGCTATCTGGCCGAGGACGCCATCGAAGGTGTGCGCGTTGAATACGAGCCGCTGCCCCCGATCATCGATCCCGAACGGGCCACCGCCGAACAGGCGCCGATCCTGCACGAAGCCGTCGGCAGCAACGTGGTCAACGAACGGCGCTTTCGTTATGGCGAGCCGGAGCAGGCGTTCGAGCAGGCGCCGCACAAAGTCTCGCTCAAAGTGAAGTTTCCGCGCAGTTCCTGCACACCCATTGAATGCTATGTAGTGCTCGCTCAGTACGAGCGCGCCACCGGCATTTATGACGTGCTAGCCAATTTTCAGGGCCCCTATGCGTTGCACACGGTCATGGCCCGGGCACTGAATGTGCCCGGCAACCGCTTGCGTTTGCGCACACCGAAAGACTCCGGCGGCAGCTTTGGCATCAAGCAAGGGGTTTTCCCTTACGTGGTGATGATGGGCCTGGCGTCACGCAAGGTCGGCGCACCGGTGAAGTGGGTCGAGGACCGTCTGGAACATTTGCAGGGGGCTTCCTCGGCGACCAATCGGGTGACCGAAATTGAAGCAGCGGTAGAAGCAGATGGCCGCATCACCGCTTTGCGTTATGACCAGATCGACGATTGTGGTGCCTACCTGAGAGCGCCTGAACCGGCGACTTTCTACCGCATGCACGGCAACCTGACGGGGGCCTACGCGATCCGTAATTTGCAAGTGCGCAACCGAGTGGTGCTGACCAACAAAACCCCTTCCGGCCTGAACCGTGGTTTTGGTGGCCCACAGGTGTATTTCGCCCTGGAGCGTCTGCTGCAACACATCGCCGTGCAGTTGAAGCTTGATCCGTTGGACGTGATCCGCCGCAACCTGGTGCCGGCCGATGCCTTCCCTTATCGCGCGGCCGCCGGTGCGTTGCTCGATTCCGGCAATTACCAGGCAGGCATTGCCTTGGCGGCGGCTGACGGTGGACTCGACGAGTTGCTCGAACGTCGTGATCAGGCGCGTGCCGAAGGCCGGATCTACGGCATCGGTTATGCCGCCGTCATCGAGCCTTCGATTTCCAACATGGGCTACATCACCACCGCGATGACACCCGAAGAGCGGCGCAAGGCCGGTCCGAAAAACGGCGCTGTCGCCACCGCCACCATCAACGTCGGCCCATTGGGTGACGTCAGTGTGCACGTGTCCTCGGCACCGCAAGGGCAGGGCCATCAAACCACCGTCGCTCAGGTCGTCGCTGAAGTGCTTGGGGTTGCGCTGGAATCCATCGTGGTCAACGTCGAACTGGATACCCAGAAGGACGCTTGGTCGATTGCCTCGGGCAACTATTCCAGCCGCTTCGCCGGCGCTGTGGCCGGTGCCGTCTACAAGGCGGCGCTGAAGATCCGCGATCGCCTCGCCGCGATTGCCGCCGAGCAATTGCAGGCCAGCCCCGAAGATATTCGTTTCGCCGGCGGCAAGATTTTTGTGGTCAATGGCGGAGCGGTCGCGCCATTCCATCGGATTGCCGGTGCGACCCACTGGTCGCCGGGCCTGCTGCCGGAAGGTGAAAGTGGCGGACTGCGCGAAACCGCGTTCTGGAGCCCGCCGCAATTGGTGGCCCCGGACGACCAGGATCAGGTCAACAGCTCGCTGTGCTACGGCTTTGTCTTCGACATCTGTGGTCTGGAAATCGACCGCATGACCGGCGAGATCCACATCGATCGCTACGTCACCTGCCATGACGCCGGCCGCCTGCTCAACCCGGCGCTGGTCGATGGCCAGATTCGTGGTGGCTTCACCCAAGGCCTCGGCGCGGCGCTGATGGAAGAGTTCGCCTATGGCGAGGACGGCAGTTTCCTCTCAGGGACCTTCGCCGATTATCTGGTGCCGACCGCACCGGAAGTGATCGAACCGGTGATCCTGCACATGGAAACGCCATCGCCATTCACCCCACTGGGCGCCAAGGGTGTGGGCGAGGGAAACAATATGAGCACGCCGGTGTGCATCGCCAACGCGGTGGCTGACGCCCTTGGCCGCTCGGACATCCGTCTGCCACTGACGCCATCGAAAGTACGCACGCTCATCGGGATCGACGAGCCGCCACGGCCCGCCGGTATGGAGCCCGATGAAAACCTGGACGCGGCCGCTGCCGGTGGACCGGCACTGCGGGCCAACGACTCGGTGGTGATTCCTGCTGCGCCGCAACAGGTCTTCGATACCTTGCTCGACCCGCAGACGCTGGCGGCAATCATTCCCGGTTGCCACGACCTCGTGCTTGAAGGCGAAAACCGTTACCGCGCAGACGTCACCGTCGGCGTCGGCATGATCCGTGCGCGCTTCGAGGCCAAGGTTGCCCTGAGTGATCTGGACCCGCCGCATTCATTGCGTCTGTCCGGTTCCGGCAGCAGCTCGATGGGTTCGGCCCAGGGTCAGGCCAAGGTGCGTTTCGTCCAACTGGAAAATGGCCACACACGTCTGGAATACCAATACCAGGTGGCGGTCAGCGGCAAAGTCGCCGCGGTCGGCGGCCGAATGTTGCAAGGGGCCTCGAAAGTGATCATCGGACAAATCTTTACTCGCCTGTCGCAACGGGTCAGCGGCCAAGCCATCTCCACCGGCTGGTGGGCGCGACTGCGGGCCTCGCTTGGCGCGCTGTTTGGCAAGGGAGGTGCGCAATGAAACCGGCTGCTTTCGATTACGTTCGGGCTGACACCCGTCGTCAGGTGGTTGAGTTGCTCGCCGAGTACGGCCAGGAAGCTCGCATCATCGCCGGTGGCCAATCGCTGATGGCGGTGCTGAACATGCGCCTGGCTCAACCCAAGTTACTGATCGATATCAATCATGTGGCTGAACTGGCCTATATCGAACTGCGCAAGGATTGCCTGGCGGTAGGTGCCGGGGTACGACAGGCGCAGTTGCTGGCGCGTTCGACCCTGATGGACGAGGTGCCTTTATTGGCACTGGCGATGCCCTGGATCGGTCACTTCCAGACGCGTAATCGCGGCACCGTCTGCGGTTCGGTGGCTCACGCCGACCCCAGCGCCGAGTTGCCACTGTGCCTGGTGACGCTGGGCGGCGAGATCGTTCTCGAGTCGAAAAAAGGCAAGCGCATCGTCAAGGCTGCCGACTTCTTCCAAGGCATTCTCACCACCGACAAGCGTGCGGATGAACTGGTCGTCGAGGTGCGTTTTCCGCTCAAGCGCGAAGGCATCACCTATCGCTTCCGCGAAATCGCCATGCGCCACGGCGACTTTGCCATTGTCTCCCTGGCCGCGGCCATCGGCGCGGATCAGGTCGAGCTTGGCATCGGCGGGGTCGCCGACCGTCCACAACGTCGTAGCCTGCCTCGTGGTGCCGCGCTGCCAGACGCGCTCAATCAAACCGCCTGGTCGCTCGACGCACAAGACGATGTGCAGGCCAGCGCTGCCTATCGCCGCCAACTAATTCGCGAGCTGGGTCATCAGCTGATCGAAGGAGTCTGAACATGCGTGTAACTGCCGACCAAACCTTTCCGATTCGCCTGGAACTCAATGGCCGCTCCCGCGAAGCCCTGGCTGAACCGCGAACCCAACTCTGCGACTTCCTGCGCCACGACCTCGGTGCCACCGGTGTCCATGTCGGATGCGAACACGGTGTCTGCGGTGCCTGCACGGTGCTGGTGGACGGAGTCGCGATGCGTTCCTGCCTGATGCTCGCGGTACAGGGGCACGAGCGGCGTATCGAGACCGTCGAGTCCTTGGCCGACGACGACACACTGAGCGACCTGCAACAAGCCTTTCGCCGTCATCACGCCTTGCAGTGCGGCTTTTGCACTGCGGGCATTCTCATGTCCTGCGTGGATTTCCTGGAACGGGTACCCAACCCGGACGAGACCCAGGTACGCGACATGCTTTCGGGGCATCTATGTCGCTGCACGGGCTACACCGGCATCGTCCAAGCCGTGCTCGAAGTCGCTGCCCAGCGCCAAACGAACGAAGGGGTATAACAACAATGTTCGATCTCGGACGCAGTTTCCTCGCTGCCGTTGAACGCCGGCCGCACGCCGTGGCGGTCAGTGACGGTGCGTTGAAGAAAACCTATGAAGACTGGTTCGTCGATATCCAGAGTGCCGCTTGGGGCTTGCAATGCCTTGGGCTGCAACGCGGTGATCGACTGCTGGTAGCGATGCAAAACCGCTGGCAGATGGCAACCCTGCATTGGGCCTGTCAGTTTGCGGGCATCGTCATGACCCCGTTGAACTGGCGTTCGACCGCCGATGAACTGGGCTACTGCATCGAAGATGCGCAAATCCGTGCAGTGGCTTACGACGATGCTACCGTGACCGCCGTGGCCGGTTGCAGTGCCGCCACAAGGCTGCCACGGATCGCCACCGGTCTGCGTGCTGCCAACACCGACCTGAGTTTCGAGGAACTGTGTTCGCAGACCCCCTCCGGCATCATTTTGCAGGCCGACGCCGAAGATTTTTCACTGCTGCTGTACACCTCCGGAACCACCAGCAAGCCCAAGGGCGTGCCCCGTCGGCACCGTTGCGAACGTGCCGCGGCGGTGGCCCACGTCGCGCAAAACCTCTACCGCCAGAGCGAATGTACGCTGGGGGTCATGCCGCTTTACCACACCATGGGCGTGCGTTCGTTGCTCTCCATGGCGCTGATCGACGGACATTTCGTCTGTGTGCCGAAGTTCGACGTGGAAGCCACGCTGCAGGCCATCGAACGGGAAAAGGTCAGCAACCTGTACCTGGTGCCGACGCTCTACCACATGCTTATCGAGCACCCGGCCTTTGCCCGCGAGCGAGTCGCCAGTGTGGAGAAAATCGGCTTTGCGGGTGCGCCGATGAGCGACGGCTTGATGCGTCGCGTCGAGCAGGCGTTCCAGCCGCAGTTATTCGTCAATCATTACGGCAGCTCGGAGATCTACACCTTCACCATCGACCAGCAAGCCAGCCGCAAACCCGGTTCGTCAGGGCGCAGTGCAATGAACCAGCGCGTGCGCGTGGTGCCGATCGATGCTGAAACGCCGGACGTGCAGGTCAACCCAATGGAGGAGGGCCAGATCATCGCCGACCTGGCGAGTGACGAGGCGTTCGAAGGCTACCTGAACCGCCCCGAAGCGACCGCCAAGGCCTTGCGTGATGGATGGTATTTCACCGGTGACATCGGCTACTTCGATCTGGAGGGTGATCTGTTCGTCACGGGGCGTGTCGATGACTTGATCATCACCGGCGGCGAAAACGTCAGCCCGGCGGAAATCGAAAACATGCTCTCTCTGCACCCGGCAGTGGAAGAAGTGGTGGTGGTCGGTCTGCCCGACGAGCAGTGGGGCAAGATCATTGCCGCGTTTATCAAGCTGCGCGCCGAGGTCTCGGAAGACGACCTCGATGCCCATTGCATCGCTTCGGGCCTGGCCAAATTCAAGCGGCCACGGCGTTACCAGTTCATCGATCAGATTCCAAAATCTCCAGTCGGCAAGGTTCTGCGGCGCGTGCTGCTGGCCCAATTCCAGGAACAGGCCTTGAAGGCCATCAGCTAATCATCCAGAGGACACTCTCATGCAACAACAAGCGATCCAGCAATTTCTCGACACTCAGTTCGATGGCTTCCAGGTTGAAGTCGATGTGTCCCGCGAGCGCGCCGACATCATCCTCAACAGGGCACCGTTGAACGTCATTTCCATGGGGCAGCGCGATCAATTGCGCCTGGTCTTCGAAGCCCTCGATGCACACAAAGACGTGCGCGTCATCGTGCTGCGCTCGGTGGGTGAACACTTCTCCAGCGGCGGCGACATCAAGGGCTTTCTCGAAGCATCGCCGGAGCACGTTTCGAAGCTGGCCTGGAATGTCGCGGCACCGGCACGTTGCGAAAAACCGGTGATCGTTGCCAACCGTGGCTACACCTTCGGCGTCGGTTTCGAACTGTCCCTGGCCTGCGATTTCCGCATTGCTTCACAAACCACTCGCTACGCCTTGCCTGAGCAGAACCTGGGTCAGATCCCGGGCTCGGGTGGCTCCGCACGCCTGCAGAAAATCATCGGCATCACCCGCACCAAGCACATGGTGATGCGCGCCAAACGCATTACCGGCGACCAGGCCTACGCCTGGGGTATCGCGACCGAGGTCGTGCCGGATACCGAACTGGAAAGCACCGTCGACGCGTTGGTCGATGAACTGCGGCGCTTCTCGCCGTTGGCTCAGCGCACGGCGAAAAAACTGATCAACGATAACGAAGATGCGCCGCTGACCGTCGCGATCGAAATGGAAGGTCACTGCTATAGCCGTCTGCGTAGCTCCAAGGACTTCAAGGAAGGCGTTGAAGCGTTTCACAGCAAGCGTACGGCCGTGTTTATCGGCGAGTAAATCGTACTGGCGAGCGGGCCCGGGAGTATGTTGGTAACAGCGTACGCCTTACGGAGCAGGGCCTGCCGCCCCTTCAATGCAACTGAAAGGGCACATCAAGGTTTCACCGCTGACCTGCTGATTACTCGCAACCCGTGCACCGGGATGCAGAACGTTCGATCACCGTTTGTGTGAGGCAACCATGACTACGACAACAACAATAACTGCATCACCCTCCAGCGCCGCTTGCGATACACCACAGATTCCACCGGGCAAGGCCTTGCTCGCGGCATTTGCCTCGACATTCGGCTGGGCGCTGGATTTGTTCGACCTGTTCATTCTGCTCTACGTGGCGCCCATCATCGGCCGCCTGTTCTTCCCCTCGGACACCCCGACCCTGTCGCTGGCCGCGGTATATGCCTCGTTCGCCGTGGCCTTGCTGGTGCGTCCGCTGGGCTCGGCGATCTTCGGCGCATATGCCGATAAACACGGCCGCAAGCGTGCGTTGATGGTGTCGATGGTCGGCGTCGGTATTTCCACGGCACTGTTTGGCGCGTTGCCGACCATTCATCAGGTCGGCATATTGGCCCCGATACTGTTTTTGGTCTTGCGGGTGATACAGGGCATTTTCGTGGGCGGCATCGTTGCCTCCACTCACACCATCGGCACCGAATCCATCTCGCCGCGCTATCGCGGCTTGATGTCCGGGTTGATCGGTGGTGCCGGCGCCGGTATGGGCGCGCTGTTGGCGTCATTCACTTATCTGGTGTTGTCGGAGATCTTTCCCGCGGAAGAATTTGACGTCTGGGGCTGGCGCTTCATGTTCTTCTGCGGCCTGCTAAGCACGTTTTTCGGTCTGGTGATGTTCCGTTACCTGGAAGAGACCCCGGTCTGGCAGCAACTGCAACAAGCGCGCAAAACCAAGGGGCCGGCGGTAGTTGTCGTGTCGCCGCTCAAGCGTCTGTTCGGTCGCGAGTACCGCGGCGTGATGCTGGTCAACCTGCTGATTACGTTCGGAGGCGGTGCCACGTATTACCTGGCCTGCGGTTATCTGCCGACGTTGCTCAACGTGGTCGCCAAAGTGCCTCATGCGCAGACTTCGCAGATGCTCATGTACGGGTCGGTGGCAACCATTGTCGGAGCACTGGCCTTCGGTTACCTGAGCGACCTGATCGGTCGCAAGAAGACCTTCATGCTGCTGGGTGTGATCAACCTGGTGAGCCTGCCGATGATGTTTCTGGGTGTCGCCGAATCGGGTTCGCTGACCCGTACTGCGCTGTATTGCGTGGGTATAGGCTTCATAGGTGGGGCGATCATCGCGCCGATTCTGATCTTCCTCAACGAACGCTTTGCCACCGAGCTGCGAGCCAGCGGCACCGGATTGTCCTGGAACATCGGTTTCGCCCTCGGCGGAACCATGCCGACCTTTGTGTCCCTGGTCAGCGGCAGCCCGGCGCAGATCCCCATGGTGTTGGCGATGTTCGCCGTCGGTCTGTCGGTGATCTACCTGATCGGCAGCGTGGTGATTCCAGAAACCCAAGGCAATTTCAAGTAAAGGCGGGGAGGCGCTTCAGGAATTCGCAGATCAGCTGCAAGGTCTGCTCGGTCGCTTCGGTCTGGGGAAAGTGCCGACAGTTATCCAGCAACACACAGCGGCACGGTCCAGCGACCTGTCGCTGGATGACCACCAGTTGCTCGGGCGTGGCGTAGTGGTCTTCGCGACCCTGAATGACCAGCAACGGCTTTTCGATATAAGCCAACTGCGCTTCGAGATCATCCAAGGAAAAGTCCGGGTGCAACCAACTGTCGCTCCAACCGTGAAAAGCGCCATCGACATTTGTCCCATGGTGGCGTGCCAGGCGCTCGCGCAACTCGCCCTGATGCCAGGCCTCGGTGGTGTGGCGAATGCCATCGAGGCTCTCGGCCTCGACAATCACGTGAGGCGCCAGTGCGATGCTGCCCAACACGCGTGGATCGTTGGTGGCGGCATAGGCAAGGACGATGGATGCGCCGTCACTGTGACCGAGCAAGACCACTTGCGGCAGTTGCAAGGCATCGAGCAATTGCCGCAGTTCCCGAGGGCCGTCGCTGCTCAGGTAGTTCAGCGGACGCGGCAGGGTTACCGGGCTCGATTGCCCATAACCCTGACGGCTGTAAGTGACCACACCGTAACCGCTGGCCTGGGCCAGGCGCAGGGGGAAGTCTTTCCATTGGTCGGCGCTGCCGAGGCCTTCGTGCAACAGCACCAGTGTCGGTCGCGATGGGTCAGCCGGAGGCAGTTGGCGATGTTCCAGGCGCAGCGCCCCGAGTTGCAAAAACTGTTGTGGCGACATGTTGAATCAACGATTGAACAGGATTGCTCGCAGGTTACCGTAAACGTAACCCTGCATGCAGCACCACGCTTTGCTTGAGGTACAGAAAATATGCGTCATCTCGATGTTCAGGTGATCGACCAGGCACTGCAATGGGCTCGCACCGGGCAGGCCCAGTGGCTATGTACGGTGCTCTCCACCTATGGCTCGGCACCGCGTGCGCCGGGTGCGATGCTGGTGACCAATGGCACAGGCGAACACGTCGGCTCGCTGTCGGGTGGCTGCGTCGAAGAGGAGTTTCTCGAAAGCCTGACGCGCGGTGAGTTACGCGAACCGGCGCAGATCGTCAGTTATGGCGACAGCGTCGAGCAACGCCACCGCCTGCGATTGCCCTGTGGCGGCGTGCTGATCGTGCTGGTCGAGCACCGCGCTGCCAGTCTCGAATGGATCGCCCACCTGGAGAGTCTGCAAGCAGCGTTGCTGGGTCAGCGTCGTCTGCTGCGTCACGTCGAACTGAGCAGTGGTGCCTTGCGCCTGGACCCGGACACCGGACACGGCTGCGAGCGGGTGCAAGTCGTCGACGAAAGCGTGCGCATCAGCGTCGGCCCGGCGTTACGACTGATTCTGGCGGGGCTCTCGCCGGTCGCCGAATTCTGCGCCAGTTTTGCCCGCGCCATCGGCTGCGAAGTCATCGCCTGCGATCCCCGGGAAGAGATGCTGCAAGTACAACTCGAAGGTGTGGAGATGCAACGCGTGCTGCCCTCGATGTTCATTGCCGCCGGAGGTTGCCACGCGGCGACCGCGGTGGTGGCGCTGACTCACGATCCGCGAATCGATGACCTGGCGCTGATGGAAGCGGTGCACACTCCGGCGTTTTACATCGGCGCCATGGGATCTCAGGCAACGTCGGCCAAGCGCGCTGAGCGGCTGAAACGCATCGGTGGTCTGACGGATGAACAGATCGCCCGTTTACACATGCCCATCGGCCTCGATCTGGGCAGCAAGGCCCCGGCGGAAATCGCTCTGGCGGTGGTGGCCGATATCCTGCGCGTTTATCACGGCAAAGAACGCCATGCCTTGTAAGGCGGTTTTTCCGACGAACGTGGGGGCTGCGAAAGTCGAGGTAGACGCTCGGTCATTCGCGCGCGATAGTGACCAGCCAAGTGTTGCTGAACCATGGACCGATCGACGGGCTTGTGAAATAGATAAGCGCCCCGATGATATGCATTGAGGCCGATAACGATATCGCTTCAAGCGAGCGGAGGAATCTGATGTCGATTGCCCAACGGGTTTTCCACGGCAGGTTTGGCCGGGTCGCCTTGCTGAATATGGATCATTCGCTGGTCACCCATACCCATTCCGAATGCCATGTGCTGGTCAAAGTGTCCGGCGAGGACACTTACTTCAACGTTAACGGTCGGCGGGTTCCGCTCAGTGATCGCACGGCGGTGCTGGTCAACGCCTGGGAGCCGCATTTCTACGATCCGCAGCCGGGTGCGGGTGCCACCGTCATCCTGGCGCTCTACATCGAGCCCGCCTGGCTGGCCACTGCCCAGCAGTCGCTGGCGCTCAGCGGTCGGCCGGACTTTTTTGCCCAATCATGCATCGAGCTGTCGAGTCGAAATCGCACCCTGGCCGACATCCTGGTCGCCGAAGCGCATGGTTGTGGGATCGTGCCGAAAGAGCGCTTGGAGTTCATGCTGTTCGACTTCCTGATCGAACTGATCGAGGACTTTTCCAGCTGGCGGCATTTGTCGCTGCTGGGTGCGCCGAACTCAAATGAGTTTCGGGACGCGCGCGTGCGCCGTGGCACCGCCTGGTTGCTTGAGCACCTCGATGATCCGAACCCGATCGACAACGCCGCGCGGGCTTGTGGTCTGTCTCGGGCACACTTCTTTGCGCTGTTCAAGAAAGACACCGGCATGACGCCGACCCTTTTGCTGAACGACGCGCGCATGCGCCGCGCTTTTGCCTGGCTTGAGCGTGAGCGCAGTGGAACGCTGGGTCTTTTGTCGGAGAACCTCGGGTTCTCCGAGCAAGGTCATTTCACACGGTTTTTCCGTCAGCACATCGGAGCTTCGCCCAGCCAGTATCGGCGTGTAGTGGATAGTTACGCGGCGGTTTGAATCGAGAGGAGGGCGGGGGTATTGGGCAATACTCCCGCCGATGAAGTTAGTCTTTTATCTTGAAACTGGCGGCTTGTATAGGCTACGAAAGTTGTAGGGTCTACTAATCGTCCAGAAAATCATAAATCTCTTTCATGCGTTCTTCACGCATCAACTCAAGCTCTTCCTTAGTTTCAGCCACCCACTGCAGAATGAAGTCCCAGCAATCGCAGTCGTGAGCATCCGCTTCTGCTTCAAATGCTTCTTGTAGAAATTTCAGGCGATATTCTTCTGGCGAGAGCCCGCAGTTTTCAGCGAGGCTGTAGTTCAGCTCGCTGAGTTCAAGCTGGATCCATAAGTTGGCGTCCAGGAATTTCTTCAGGGCGAGTTCGGCTCTAAGTTCTTTTGCGATCATGAATACACTCTCGTGTCATAAAACAGGTAGACATTTTTTCGAGATCAGTAGCGCTACACAGGATTATGTCAATTTCCCGCCATCATCCATCCTCTAACACCATGACTTTCACTCAACTCTTTCACGACTCGAGCCGCATCCTGCTTCTGTTTATACGGGCCGATGACGACAAAGTTGTTTTCTTTACGCGCTACCGGCAACTCCAACTGCTGAATGGCTTTTACTGCGCGATGGCGGCTAGGTGTATTCAATGCAATTTCGACCACCCATAGGCCGGATGAAGGCGTGATTGAAGCTTATTTTTTAGTGTGGAAAATGTAGCCGCCGCATGTCAAAAACGGGCGTTCCAGCGTGATTAGCGAGCCTGGTACGGTGCGAAAGACATGCCATTGCGGATCGATGGTTTTTTTGCGGGCGAAGAGTGCCAAGAGCAGGCCGGTAAAAGCAATCAGACCGCTGAGAATAATTGTCCATTTGTGCGCCTGTGTGGGTAATGAAGGCAGCGAAAGTACCGGTGTTTCGTCTGGCTTTTCGATCAAAAACTGTACGGCGTCAGCCTCCGTTGAGTCGGGTATCCGGAATTCGTTTTTCGCAAGGGGCGTAAGCCCGTCGGAATATTTTGTACTGAGGTCTGTCACAACTTTATTGGCGGTGTCATCGATGAGTTGTTCGAACTTTGCCACCTTTTTCTGAATGTATGAATTGTCGACGTTATTTTGACAAATTGGTCCTGTGGACGTGTAGGTCCATAGTAGTGCTGATAGTTGCCCAAAAACGCCAGTTACCAGGAAGCCCAAGCCAAGCTTTCGCACAGCGGCCGTCTCCAAAGCAAGTGAATAGTTATTTGCCCCGTTTATTTCTGATAAACAGGGTTCTTTTGTTGATCCTGGGATTGTCTAAGTTCTTGAGCGCGTCAGTGTGCTCAAGCGCCAAAACTAGTTGGCTGTTTTTTGTTGTTTGAAAGAACATCGGGCTTGCACTTTATAGACTGTTGGTTGACGAAAAAGGCTCAGGTTGTCAAAAAAAGAACCGTATCAGATGGGTGTGAGGAGCGATGCGTTAAAACACTTGTATTTAAGGTGAATGTCGTGACCAAAGTGCCTTGTCCAATATTCAAGCCATGCCTACGCGTTCGGTGTTAATGAAAGGATTTTTAGCCGGCCCTTTTGCGGTACGGAGAGGGAAAAGCTACTGAATTTTTTGTCACCCTTTCAAACGATGCCGGTGTCTGCACTACACTTCAGGTGTCATTCCTACCCTGGAGAGTTCCTGGTGAACCCTCCAGATATTGTGCTTGGTCCTGAAAAAATTGCGGGACTGAGCGCTGAGCTTTAAAGCTCTACTCGACACGCCTGGCCGTGGACGCATTACCGGTCCTGATGTGGGATGAGGGTCAATGCCATGGCCGTTGAAGGCAATGCAGGTCAATTATTTGCTGTCGTCACTTTGCTTGCCGCCGCCGTGGTGGCAGTGCCGTTGCTCAAACGCATCGGGCTCGGCTCAGTGGTCGGTTACCTGGCGGCGGGGCTGATCATTGGCCCCTTCGGACTGCAACTGATCAATAACCCCCACACCATCATTGAGGTGGCCGAGCTGGGTGTGGCGATGTTTCTTTTTGTGATTGGACTGGAGATGAAACCCTCGCACCTATGGGATCTGCGTCGGCAGATCTTTGGGCTGGGCAGCCTGCAGGTGGTGGTCTGTGCTGTTCTGCTCACTTTTGTCGGCATGGCTTTTGGATTCCCTTGGCAAGTGTCATTTGTCTGCGCAGCGGGTTTTGTACTCACCTCCACGGCCCTGGTTATGCAAGTTCTCTCGGAACGCGGTGACATT
Organism: Pseudomonas sp. ES4; assembly: GCF_050586665.1. Lineage (NCBI taxonomy): Bacteria > Pseudomonadati > Pseudomonadota > Gammaproteobacteria > Pseudomonadales > Pseudomonadaceae > Pseudomonas > Pseudomonas sp. ES4. The sequence continues at coordinate 61,864 of NZ_JBOBDO010000010.1, forward strand.
ACCGAGCCGAGAGGGCAGCACGTCGTGTCCATTTTGCTGTTTGAAGACCTGTTGATAGCCCCTTTGCTGGCGGTGGTGGCATTTCTGGCGCCCACTGAGTTGGCGAATGGACACACGTCACCCCTTTGGCAACGCATAGGTACCGCTGCGCTGTCCCTGGGTGCATTGGTGGCCATCGGATTGTGGCTGCTCGATCCCCTGTTTCGAGTATTGGCCCATGCCAAAGCGCGCGAGGTAATGACTGCCGCTGCGCTGCTGGTTGTGTTGGGAGCAGCGCTGCTGATGGAAATCGGCGGTCTTTCAATGGCGATGGGTGCTTTCGTTGCCGGTGTGCTGCTGTCGGAATCCACATTTCGCCACCAGTTGGAGGCCGACATAGAACCGTTTCGTGGCCTGCTGCTGGGGCTGTTTTTCCTCGGCGTCGGCATGTCGCTGGATCTGCAAGCGATGGTCAGCGCGTGGAGGCTCATCATCTCTGGTGTGCTGGCACTGATGCTGGTCAAGGCCCTGTGTATTTATGCAGTTGCGCGTCTGGCGAAAAGCGGTCATCGCGACGCGCTGGATCGCGCCGTGCTGATGGCGCAGGGTGGCGAATTTGCTTTTGTGCTGTTTGCCGAAGCGCTCAAACTCAGGGTCATCGGTCCTGAAGTCAACGCCAACATGACGGCCATCGTGGTGCTCTCCATGGCGCTTACACCGGTGACCTTATTGCTGTGCAAACGGTTTACTCGCCCACAGCCCGTGTCCATGGACGGTGTGGAAGCCGCACACAATCTGCAATGCAATGTACTCATCATCGGTTTTGGCCGTGTGGGGCAGATTGCCTGCCAGGTGCCGCTCGCTCAGGGAGCAAAAATTTCTATCATTGATGTAAATCCGGAGGTCATCCGCGCCGTGACACCCTACGGTTTCAAGGTCTATTACGGCGACGGCGCCCGCCATGAAATATTGCACGCTGCCGGTGCCCATCACGCCCGCGCCATCATTATTTGTGTGGATGATAAAAAAGCCGCGACACGCATTGTCGAAAGTACGCGGCACTACTGCCCGCAGGTGAAAGTGCTGGTGCGCGCTTTTGACCGCGAACACGCGCTGGAACTGGTCGAACACGACGCCGACTACATAGTGCGGGAGACCTTTGAGGCCGCCCTGCTGCTCGGCCGTCAGGCCGTGGTGACGCTGGGTGCGTCTGAGCACGAAGCCGACGCGGTCATCGACGAAGTGCGCAAACGTGATGCCGAACGTTTTGCCTTGGAAACAGCGGGCGGCCTGTTTGCCGGACGAGCGTTGGTATTGGGGAATATTGAGCGCATTGATCCGCCGAACCATGAAGCGCGGGATGCTCAGTGAGCATCAATCGCAGTCATTCGGTTCACGGCGCACCAGCGCAGAAAACTGACCACTCAACCACGTATAAAGCTGGGAAACGGCAGGGCTGATCTGCTTGCGATGCGGGCACACCAGACTCAACGGCGAAGCTTCGCCAGGATAATCCGGCAGCAGCACAAGCAGGCGCTCAGCGGCGATATCGGCACTGACATCCAGCCAGGACTTGTAGGCGATACCTTCACCGTCCAACGACCAGCGTCGCACGACATCGGCGTCATCGCTGAACAGTGGCCCCGAAACCTGCACGGTTTGCCCGCCCAGGTTCCACTTGTCGTAGACCCGGCCATTTTGCAGATAGAGCAGGCAGTGATGCTTGCCCAAGTCATCCGGCGTTTGGGGAGAACCGCAGCGTTTCACATACTCCGGCGAGGCAACCAGCACCCGCTGGTTCCACGGTGCAAGCGGCAGTGCCACGTAGTTGGCGTCTTCATTCGGGCCGTATCGAATCGCCACGTCCACCGGGTCGCGAAACAGATTGGCCATCTGGTCCGACAGGAAAAAACGCAACGTCAATTCTGGATGCTGACGGCGGAACAGCGTCAGCCACGGCAGCAGTATGTTGCGCCCCAGATCGGACGGCGCTGTCACTTGCAGTACGCCCCGCAGCGTGGCGTTCTCACCACGCAGGTTTTCCTTGCCTTGCTTCAGGGTCTCAAGCACTGAGTGGGCGGTGGGCAGATATTGCTCGCCCTCGGCAGTCAATCGCAGGCTGCGAGTGGTGCGGGCGAACAGGCGTACGTCCAGCTCGCGCTCCAGACGTTTGATGGCGGCGGCGACCTGACCAGGCAATAGATCAGCCTCCAGCGCCGCTGCGGTGAAACTGCCCAGCGCGGCGCTGCGAATGAATAAACCAAGATCATCGATGCGGATCATTTTCACTCCTGCAGTGAAAGTGTTGGCGCATTCTGCTTGTTTTTCTTTGTACTTGGGAAGTCGAAGATGGCTGCAAACGAGTGCATCACCCTTCAGACAGCGAGTGTCCATGAAAGCCATCACCTTTACCGAACACGCTTTGCCCATCGACAATCCACACGCATTGATCGACATCAGCCTCCCGGTGCCCACGCCGGGTCCACGGGATCTGCTGGTCGAAGTTCGCGCGGTGTCAGTGAATCCGGTCGATACCAAGGTGCGCGCCGGAACTTTCACAAAAGAACCGAAAATCCTCGGCTGGGATGCCACAGGCATTGTCCGCGAGATCGGCTCTGAAGTGACGCTGTTTCAGCCGGGCGATGAAGTGTTCTATGCCGGCTCGATTACCCGCACCGGCAGCTACAGCGAATTCCATCTGGTCGATGAGCGGATCGTCGGGCACAAGCCTCGGTCATTGAGTGCCGCCGATACGGCAGCGTTGCCGTTGACCTCGATCACTGCCTGGGAATTGTTGTTTGACCGGCTCGGTGTCGTCGAGGGTTCGGGGGAGGGCAAGTACCTGTTGATCACCGGAGCGGCTGGGGGCGTCGGTTCGATGCTGGTGCAACTGGCCCGACAGTTGACCCGCCTTACCGTCATCGGAACTGCCTCACGCCAGGAAACCGCTGATTGGGTGCGGCAGTTGGGCGCGCATCACGTGATCGATCACAGCCAGCCACTGCTCGCACAGTTACAAGCGCTCGGCGTGCCGGAGATCGACTATGTCGCCAGCCTGACTCACACCGAACAGCACTTTGCACAACTGATCGACGTGCTCAAGCCGCAAGGGCGTCTGGGTGTGATTGACGATCCGGACAGCCTCGATGTGATGCCGCTCAAGCGCAAGTCGCTGTCGTTGCATTGGGAGCTGATGTTCACCCGCTCGCTGTATGAAACCCCGGACATGATCAACCAGCATCACCTGCTCAATCGGGTCAGCGCTCTGATTGACCAAGGTGTTCTGCAAACCACTGTGGGCGAGCACTTCGGTGCGATCAATGCGGCAAACATGCGTCGTGCCCATGCGCTGGTCGAGAGCGGCAAGGCCCGGGGCAAGATCGTTCTAGAAGGTTTCTGACTTCACTCCTCGGGCGGGCTCGCTTGCGGGCCTCTGAACCGCCTGCGGCATCACTGCCATTTTTTATGTCGCAGAGTTGACGATGAATCCGTCCAGTAACGTATTGGTTTCAGTTCGCTTCGGAACGAGGCTGTACTCCGAATTGCGGAACGATGTGAGTGCCCAGCTCCTCAATAACTTGCGCAGCAGGGCGCTTACCGTATTTGAGATTCAGGATAACGTGGTCCACCCCGATTTCCTGAAGCACCTCTAGCAAACCCCGGAGGTGGTCGCGTCCAAGCCTGAACCCCAAATGAATACGAGTGGGCGGCGTTGACGGGTTCTCAGCGAGGTCGATGTATAGCGACTGAGCGAAGGGCTTATAGACGGAACCACATTGCTTCATGACCTCCAGCCGCCAATCTTCCACGATCAGTCGCTGCATGTTCGGTTGGCGTGGATAGTTGATCCATCCGATGCTTTCGCGCGCGATCCAATCCAGTGACTGGCGACTATTCCCGGTCACGAGCATTGGAATAACTTGGGTTGTGGGTTTCGGAATGAGGTCTGCGCCCTGCATCTCACCACCGCTCCAGCGGATGGGTTCAAAGCTGGTGCTGTGGGCTCTGCGAATCACCTCGTAGTACTCTCGAAAAATGTCTCCGCGCCTTTCGGCATCGACGCCAAAAGCCGAAAACTCCACAGGGCGATCGCCGGAAGCTACCCCCAGAATCAAGCGACCTGCGCTCAACTGATCGACGCTGGCCGATGCCTTGGCCGTGTGCAGCGGATGGTGTAACGGGATGGCAATGGATGCGGTGCCAAGCGCTATCTCTGACGTATGAGCGGCCATATAGCCCAGGTAAACCCAAGGGTCGAAGACTTGGCCGACGTCGCCGAAGCCAGGGTCGCGAAGAGGCACGTCGCGAAACCAGAGCGCGCAGAAGCCCAGCGCCTCTGCTCGTTTGGCCAATGCGACTTGGTTGAGCATGCTCGGAGTGTCCCCATCGAAGGCCTCCAAAGGAAAGAACAATCCAAGGCTCAAATGACCCTGAGTGAAGGTTCGGCTGAACCCTCGATGCTGCTGATAAGGAATCGTGCTCGGCCGATACATACTCATCTTCCTCAATGGGAGAAACGTGAACAGCGCCCCTGTTTAAGAGGTGCTGCGGCATCGGTCGCTTGGGAACGACAGGTGGGGTGGTGCGTGTAGCCTTTATCCGTTGCGCCATACATGCTGGTCGGGTCGACCGGGTGAGGGGACAGCTGCTGGCAAAACGCGTGGGCAGGCCCGGATTGGCGATGAACGGACGGTCAAAATAAATTAGATCGTTCCGGCCCGATACATCGCCTGAGCAAAAGCAGGGGGACCATCCAGCAAGAATAGGCGGCGTTGCGGGGAACCGCCATGTTCGTCGTCCGTCCCGGTACCTGACGCAGATTGGTTACACCGCAGTCTAGGCCTTGGGCGTCGTGATCGGCGCGCCGCGGGTTGCTATAGAGGACAGTCGTCAGGTCAGCCCGCTGAGCCTTTGGGTACTCGACCGACAATTGTGTCCGGCCCCAGTCCTGAAATTCAGACGATAAGATAAATTTTCAGACCTCAACGCAGAACTCCATTTCCCCAGGCAAGGCACTCCCTGCGCCTTTCTCACACAATCCGCTCTAACGCTATCGCGCTGCATAACAGAAACAGGTGCGATGAGCGACTTTGGAACTTGCATTAACAATATTAACTTGATGCAGGAGGGGCGAGGTATCGTCGATTTCTCGTTTTCAGCAGGATATTAAGAATAATAAAAAACGCACACCTGAAAATTTTGCGTTGCTTCTATCACTTTAAAATAACAAATGGAGCGCTATATAAATGAGTGGAAAAACAATAACTGCAAGTTCGGTGTTTCTTAGTATCACCCTGAGTGCCCAGGTGCATGCTGACTTCCTGAGTGATAGCAAAGCCACCTTGGGAATGAGAAACTTCTACTTCAATAACGACAACCGCGATGGCGTTGCCGCACCTTCCAAAACCGAAGAATGGGCGCAGGGTTTCATGCTGGACTTCAAATCGGGCTATACCGATGGAATGGTTGGCTTTGGTGTCGATAGCCTGGGGTTGCTGGGAGTTACCTTGGACAGTGGCAAAGGACGGCATGTCGGTAGCAGCATGATGCCTTCTGACAGTGACAACCGTGCCGTCGACGAGTGGAGCCGGCTGGGGATGACCGTAAAAGTCAAAATATCGAAAACTGAACTTCGCTACGGCACCTTGAATCCGAAACTCCCCATTCTGGTCGCCAATGATGGGCGCGTGCTTCCACAAACCTTCGAGGGCGGTCAAATCACCTCGAGCGAGCTCAAGGGGCTGACCTTGACTGGAGGTCGGATCGAACATGCAACAGGACGTGGTTCGAGCGATCAGACGGGGTTGGCCGTTGCTGGTGGTACGCGGGAAAGCAATCAGTTTGACTTCGCCGGGGGCGATTGGAACGTTACCAAGAATCTGACAGCTCAGTACTACTACGCCAGCCTCGACAACTACTATACGCAGCATTTTATGGGATTAATTCACACCCTTGCCCTCTCGGACAATCAGTCCCTTAAAACCGACCTGCGCTATTTCAAAACTGACTCGTCAGGGGCAAATAGCTCCGGGACGTCAGGCTACAGAATGAGTGGCTACACCAAAAACGGTAGTGGAGAGATCGACAACCGTACCTGGAGTGCCGCGTTGATTTACACACTGGGTGGTCACGCGATTACTGCGGGGTACCAAAGTGTGTCAGATGGCAGCAACTTCACTCAACTCAATCAGGGTAGCCTGACTGACAAGGGCGCCGGTGGAGCAAGCCTATACCTGTATACAGACCGCCTGATCCAAACTTTCACCCGCGCAGGCGAGCGCACAGCTTTCGGTCAGTATGCTTACGACTTCGCCGCTCTGGGGGTCCCTGGCCTGAAAGGCTCGGTCATGTACCTCTCCGGCGATAATATTAAAACTACGTCAGGCAACAACCAAAAGGAATGGGAAAGAGACATTAGTCTGGACTACGTCCTTCAATCCGGAGCGCTCAAAGGCCTCGGGTTCGGCTGGCGTAACGGCAAGTCCAACAGCGAAGCATCTCGAAACGTAGATCAGAATCGAGTTTTTGTAAGCTATAGCATTCCGCTTCTCTAGATAGTGGTGCGGGAAGTTTGATTTAACCAACGTCCGAACCCATTATGGCAGACAAACGATTGTAAAGGGCGGGCCGGGATATCGGATGCTCATGATCGGCGCAGACCCGGAGTGCGACACGCCAGTCATGGTCAAGCTGGTCGTCGATGCCGAGGTAAGAGTGGTCCTTTTCTACCGGTCGGGTGCCATGCACCTCGGGCTACATTTGATAGTGTCCATTCGAAGGCATACGATTGAGCGGGATGGTGTCTACGTACAAGTTACAGATCCGCCACGGTGACACCACGCCGGAAGCGGTCAGCAGACCGGGAGGTGTTACTTGAAGCACACAACTGATACGCCCGCTAGCGTCATCACGACACTTACCTACCTGGTCAAGCACGATGCGAAGCCCTATGTGCATACCGAGGCTCTGACCGGTAACAGTGAACCGCACTACTTTGCTGAGCAGGAGGAGCGCGAGGTCACGATACATAACGGTCGTCCGTTGGCAGGCAGCCTGTCTCTAGACAAGCAGGGGTTTGAGCTCCATCGGCGGGATACGGTGGTCGACGACCTCTACGACGATGCCTTGGTGGAAAGCGTCTACTATGACGAGGTCAAGGCCTTGATCAAGGAGCTGACGGGCGCGAGCCGGGTCGTCATCTTCGACCACACCAGGCGCAGCGACGCCGAGGGGCGGGATATTCGCGGCCCAGCCAGCCGTGTGCATAATGACTACACCGAGCGCTCGGGACCTGAGCGTATTCGCGACGTGCTGGGCCAGGATCAGGCCGCCGCACTGGTGTCGGTGGCCCAGATTAACCTCTGGCGCCCGATGAGCGGGCCCGTCAAGCGCTCACCGCTGGCCGTGCTGGACGCCTCGACGCTTGACTCCAATGACCTGCTGGCCACCGACTTGGTCTATCCGGATCGTATCGGTGAGATCTACCACCTGGCCTACAATCCGCAACAGCGCTGGTACTATTTTCCTGACATGCGCCGTGACGAAGTCTTGCTGATCAAGGGGTATGACTCACGTCACGACGGCCGTGCCCGCTTCACGCCCCATACCGCCTTCAAAGACCCCAATACGCCGCCGGGAGCGCCGCCGCGAGAGAGTATCGAAGTTCGCACCCTGGCCTTCTTTGATTAGGTTTTGCCACTTGTTGGTGTCTGCGAGTTATCTGTTAGGTCGATGTATAGCGACTGGGTGAAGGGTTTGAACAGCTCACCACATTCGGCACGAACCGCAGTGCGCCAGTCCTCGACAATCAGCTGCTGAGTCTTTGGTGCGCGCGGATAGCTGATCCACCCGTGTTATGGCCTAATTATAAAGATTCAACGATATCTGAAATTTAGAAAAACATAACAGATCATGGTTGCTGTTAGGCCGACCAATATGTACTCGACGCGGGGTAGGAATATAACGAACCCACCTAGAGAAAACACGATCAAGGTGTTTTGTAGTATGTATTTCCTTATTTTAGGTACGGCTATGAAATAGCCATATTGCTTGCCTAGGAAAAATAAGGCCATGCCGATGATTGACATAATCTGGAAATCGCGCATCGCAATGTCATTCAAGATCGCATGTCTGATCAAATTTGCGAGGAGTGCTAGTCCCATAAATAGAAAAAGGTGCGAGTAGATTAAGGAGTGTCCACTCATACTACTTTCATTTTTGCTCAGTAGGTAAAAGCTATCAAAATAGATCCACCAGATACTGCAAATCATGATAAATCCGGTGATTGCCGCCATCACATTATAACGATCCCATTGAATGTCAGATAACCCTCCAGAAAGGCTAATTACCGACTCGCCCAATAAGATGAGGGTGAGTAAACCTAGTCGTTCAACCAAGTGTTCTGTATGTGCGGGCAATGGCTTTAGCTTACCCCAAGAAAATAGAGGGAGCAGAATGTCAAGTAAAATCCCAATGTAAGCGACAAGGTAACGCATAGGTGGGTCAAAAAGAATGGATGAAAGACTAACAACTGCGCTAACTAACAGGGCGAAGCCAAGCCTGGAGGAGAATTCGCTACGGTGATCGAATTTATTTATGGACGAAATGTACATAATACTGATGATGGCACGTATACCAAAATAGCAGGCAATAACAAGCGCATAGTTTACTTCCAATTCTTCCCCAATCCGTGCAGACAGCACAATGAGCAGCAACATTAAAAATAATGTTGCCAAGCGGTGAAGGTTACTGTCTGTATCAAACCTGTTTGAGTAAATCGTGTGGCTGGACCAGATCCACCATAATGGAACAAAAAGCAGTAAAAATGTCCATAATTGCTCCTGTTCAAAGTGGCCGTGATGAAGATGTCCAAGAGTATGCGTAACCTTGCCAATTGCAACAACAAAAATCAGGTCAAAAAACAACTCTAACCATGTGGCGTGTCGATTTTTTTCATAATACTTCAAAGATTTCATTCGCTGCTGGCTCCGTGTGCACCTCTTTAATGTAGAAGGAAACTAACGGATAAGCGAACGGGTGGACGGGTATAGGCGTCAACCTTGGGGGCGGTCGCAAAAACTGAGTGCAACACCTGACCTAGTCCACCACCACGTCTGTTAGTACGGTCAATACAGAATCCAGCGTGCCATCGGGCCGATAGCAACATTGCGCACGGGCGGACCTTAGCGGGCAACTGGGCTGCTGTTCCGCCAACCATTCATTCAGCGCCTCGACCAGGACACGGGCCTCGACTATGGAATCTTCCGAACTGTCAAAAATTAACATCGCCATTTTTTATGTCCTCGGTTCGCTGGGCTGATATTTTCGTGCCGCTGCTTTATGAGCGATGCTTGTCGCTGGCAGCACCGTGGATTCTTCAATCTCCCGTATTGAAATATCATCGAATGCACACCTGGTGCGCTGCGCAATGGGGCACGTTCGCCCTCGGCTACGGTGTGGGTGATGCCAAGCGATTTCACTATCTAGCGATTTCGTCAACTCATTAACGAAAGCTCAATCATCTGACTCATCTCGGTGAACTCTGGAGCCCCGTCATAGCGAAGCCCGTCAATGTAAAACGCAGGGGTGCCATTCACGCCGCTCCGTACGCCGCCATTAAAATCGGATTTTATTTTGGGTACGTAGGTACCGTCCTGCATGGCAAGATAGAGTTCTTCGTCGGAGAGGCCATGTTTTAGAGCGATGGCCCGAAACAGCGGCAGGCCCAATCGATCCTGATTTTCATACAATTCGTCGTGAGCCTCCCAGAAGAATCCTCGACTCCCGGCAAACTCAGCGGTGACAGCTGCAGCCATCGCATGCGGGTGAGCAGTGGTCAGTGGAAAATTACGGAACACGAACAGCAAATCATCGCGAAAATGCTGTTGCAGATTCTTGACTATCCAATACGCTTCAGCGCAATAGGGACATTGATAGTCGCCAAATTCCACCAGTGTGACCTTGGCATGCGCACTTCCCTGGCGATGGTCGCTGGCACTTACCGGGACTTTGAGAGTGGCCATGGGATCACCTGTTAATTTTAGGTTGGCGTGCTTTGTGATGAATTCGCCAGAGCATCCAGCGCATCCAGAATGCCGTCCGCCCCCGGATTGATTGCCATCGGGGAGACGTAGCTCCAGGCGACCACCCCCTCCTTGTCAATCACGAACAGCGCCCGCTTACAAACCCCCAGGTGGGACTCGTAGGCTCCATACTGCCGCGCCACAGCCCCTTTGGGCTCGAAATCGGCGAGCAGGCTGAAGTGAAAATTCCGATCTTTGGAAAAGGCCTGATGACACCAAGCGCTGTCAACCGAGATACCCAGTAGCGTCGCACCGTATTCTCTGAATGTGGGTAGCAACTGGTTGTACAAGGTCAGTTGGTCGCCACAAACCGAAGTCCAGTCTGCGGGATAAAACGCCAGTATCACGGGATTTCCCTTTAGCTCGCGTAGCGACAACTGCTGATCAGGGGTTGCGTACAGAGTAAAGTCGGGCGCGACAGTGCCGGCCGGCAGCGGCCCCTGAACCAGGTCGCCATTCGTTTCTTTCGCATCATCCAATTCTGAAGTGTGCATGGCTTGAGCCCTTATAGATGGGCGGTTGGGGTCTGCTCAGCGGGATACGACTTGCCCGGGGGGATAACTCCATCCACCGCCAAGTGATTTATAAATGGCGACGATGCCTCGATACACCTCGTTCGAGGCCTGAGCCTGAGTGTCTTCGGTTGCGAGACGTTCACGATCCGCATCAAGAAGCACGAGGAGATCCGCCGTGCCTTCGCGGTATTGGATTGAGGCCAGGTTGGTAGCGGAAAGGCTGGATCCGCTCTGACGCACCACTGACTATAGTCGTTGTTGGCGCTTGCCGTAATCGCTGAACGCGTTCTCCGTTTCCTCCAGTGCAGGCAAGACCTCGCGCGCTCGTTCTTTTGCTGTCATTTTCGGCGGCTTTTTTATCCGATGGTTTTGGTGCGAACCGCAATCATGTCCTTGCTGATCGATTCGCCCCTGCGAATTCCGACATCGAAGCGTTGCTCGATCACGCTGGTGATTCCATAGCCTCATTTGCTGATGAGTTGGTGGTTTACGACTGGCGGTATTTTTGAGCACAAATTTATCAGACGTCGTTCGTCGGTATCCTGGATCGCCCATAGCGTGTTTTGATGAGATCCGACTATCGTTATTGGATGGCGTCGTCTGCCGAGACTGCCATTCCCTCCAACGTAATCGTCTTCCTGAGCAATCTCAGCGTATTGCGGATCTCATGCCCCTGTTGCTTGAGCATCGTTTACGGGGCCGTAGATCCATCTGAATGAGTCCGTGTTATCCATCTTTGGAGACAACTCATCATGGCTACTCTCTGTGAAATATGTAATGCGAGACCCGCTGTAGCGCGAGTGACCGTATCGCAAAATGGCCAAGCCAGGACAATGTCCATTTGCGACCACGATTACCGTCAACTCTTACGCCATCAAAGCATGTTGAATCCATTCGACTCTCTGCTGGGCGGGGGTGTGTCCCGCTTTTTCGACAGCATGGGCGGAGCAAAGGATCAAGCGGGTGATGACTTCAGGCTCTCTGCGCAAGTGCCTCGAGAATCTGTCGATGCAACCGATGCATTCAGTTCCCAGACGCTGGAAATCCTGCAACGCGCGGGTGAGAAAGCCCATGAGCTCAACCGTAGCGAGCTCGATACTGAGCATTTGTTGTATGTGCTTGCGGATACCGATGTGGGTACGGCGTTGCTTAAGGAGCTGAAGCTTTCTCCGGACGAGATCAAAGGCTACATCGATCAACATGCTCAGAGGGGCACAGCGGAGGCCCAGGCCCCGGTGGACCAGATGAGCATTTCGCCACGGTTAAAGAAAGTTTTCAATTTTGCGTTCCAGGCATCTCGTGATTTAGGACATTCGTACGTTGGCCCAGAGCATTTGTTGATCGGGCTTGCCTCTGTACCAGAAAGTATCGCCGGGACATTGCTTAAAAAATACGGCGTAACGCCTGAAGCCTTGCGGCAGAAGGTGGTAAAGGTGGTGGGTAAGGGGGCTGAGGATGGGCGAGTCGACACCCCGACGGGAACACCGACACTCGACAAGTTCGGTCGCGACCTGACGTCACTGGCTCGTGAGGGCAAACTGGATCCCGTACTGGGGCGCGCGCAGGAAATCGAAAATACCATCGAGGTGCTGGCGCGGCGCAGAAAGAACAATCCGGTTCTTATCGGCGAACCTGGCGTCGGTAAAACAGCCATCGTTGAAGGGCTTGCACAACGAATAGTAAAGGGCGATGTCCCTGAGATTCTGCGTGGCAGACGGCTTGTTGAAATCAATCTGAACTCAATGGTTGCGGGCTCTAAATATCGTGGTGAATTCGAGGAGCGAGCCAAGCAACTACTTGATGAAGTCGCCGCAAAAAGCTCGGAGCTTATTCTGTTCATCGACGAGTTGCATACGATCGTTGGCGCGGGGCAGGGTGGTGAGGAGGGCGGCCTGGATATTGCCAACGTACTGAAACCCGCATTGGCACGCGGGGAGCTTAGTTTGATCGGTGCGACGACACTCAATGAGTATCAAAAGCACATCGAAAAAGACGCAGCGCTTGAACGACGTTTTCAGCCTGTGCTGATATCCGAGCCCACCGTCGAACAGACCATCATTATCTTGCGCGGGTTACGCGATAAGCTTGAGGCTCATCACCAGGTCACATTCGCCGATGAAGCATTTGTGGCGGCAGCAGAGCTGTCGGATCGTTACATCACCTCGCGCTACCTGCCGGATAAAGCCATTGACCTGATCGATCAGGCCGCGGCCCGTGTTCGAATCAGTTCCTCCTCAAGGCCGGCTGGCATCCAGGAGCTGGAAGCCGAAATCACGCAACTTAAACGTGAACAGGACTATGCATCTTCCCGTAAACGTTTTGATGAATCCAAAGGCTTCGAAGAACGCATTGGTCAAAAACAAGCGCAACTGGGAGAGGAAACAGAAGCCTGGCAGCGCAAGACAGGTTCCGAAACCCTTGAGGTGACCCTGGAATCAATTGCCGAGGTGCTGTCCCGTCTCACCGGTATTCCTGTGACCGAGCTTACGCAGGAAGAGCGTCAAAAGCTGTTGAATATGGAAGACACGTTGCGTGAGCGGCTGGTTGGGCAGGAAGACGCTGTTCTCGCGGTCAGCGATGCCGTTCGTTTGTCTCGAGCCGGCCTTGGCCAAGCCAACAGACCTATTGCCACGTTTCTCTTTCTTGGCCCTACGGGCGTTGGCAAAACTGAACTTGCCAAAGCGTTGGCGGAAACGGTGTTTGGTGACGAGCAATCGATCATTCGTATTGATATGTCGGAGTACATGGAGCGGCATGCGGTTGCGCGTTTGATCGGCGCGCCACCCGGTTATGTGGGATATGACGAAGGCGGTCAGTTGACAGAGCGTGTCCGCCGCAAGCCCTACAGTGTGATTCTGCTCGACGAGATCGAGAAAGCGCATCCCGATGTGAGCAACGTATTGCTGCAGGTATTCGACGATGGGCGTCTAACGGACGGTAAGGGACGTGTCGTGGACTTCAGCAATACGATCATCATTGCCACCAGCAACTTGGGCTCTCCCATTATCATGGAGAATCTTGAGCGCCCCGAAGATGAACGCCTTACGGATAAAGCGTTACGTGATGAATTAATGGGCGTCCTGAAAGGGCATTTTCGTCCCGAATTCCTGAACCGTATTGATGACATCATCGTGTTCCATGCCCTTACCCGTGACAACATCCGATCGATTGTGAGCATTCAGCTTGATCGGGTCATTCGGACCGCAGCTGCACAGAACATCACAGTGAAAATTGATGGCTCACTCATCGATCATCTGGCGGATGTTGGTTATCAGCCTGAGTTTGGCGCGCGCGAGTTGAAACGTCAGATTCGCCAGGCCGTCGAAACGCGGCTTGCGAAGGAAATGCTCGCTGGCAAGCTGCAAGCCGGCGACAGTGTTGAGTTGGGTTACGACACGGAACGTAGGGGAGTGGTCTTCAATAAAGTGGAGGTGGATGCGCCAAAGACCTCCGGAAAGAGTAGTCCGCCAGACCAGCCAGATGATCTGGCACCTACTGCGGAGACCGGGACTTAGCCCCAGCACACTCACGTAACCTGGGAGCAGGCCTGTTGATCACGACGTGCAGTGGTGTACTGGATCATCAAATGCCTGGACGAGCCCGGCAGACTGAAGACGCAAGTGTGGAGGGTTATCGTGTCAAAGCCTGATTCTGAAAGGCGTGAGCGCAACTCGACGCTGAAAAATTTCAGACTTCAGTGGGCGCTGATGAATGCTTACGAACGTTTCGAACAATTGGTTGTTATAGCGCTCAGTCTCATCATCGCGTCTGTGATTTTGATGGCGCTACTGCAGCTCTGTCGCAGGGTTGTGCCGTTGGTGATCGGTGGTGCGATTGACCCTCTAGATCACGATGTTTTCCAGGCCCTCTTTGGCTCAATCTTCACCGTGCTGATAGCCCTGGAGTTCAAGCATTCGATTGTGCGCCCGGCCCTACGTCGCAACAGCATCGTTCAGGTTCGCACAGTGCTGTTGATCGCCTTGCTGGCGCTCAGCCGGAAGTTCGTTATTCTCGATTCTGCCGCTACTCCTGCGCTCACCATTGCCGCACTGGGATTTGCCACCCTGGTGCTCGGCATCGTCTGCTGGCTCTTACGAGAGCGTGATAAGGATGACTTACGAGAGTGATGCTTGCATCACTCTGAAGGCCCTACATTTTGGACGCCTCGCCGCACACGTGGCCAAGTTCATTTGGAAGCCTACGTAAACAAGACATCAATCCAGCGCTGCCATTAACTGCTATCTGAGGGAGTGTTTAGCAATGAATGCACTCGCAAAGTGAGTTCATTCAGACTGAAGGGTTTGGTCAGTAATCGGGTTGTCCTATCAACCGAGACCAGTCGCGAACTGAATCGCCCCGGATTCTCTAGACACCTTGCAAACTCATTGCGTAACGCTTTTCAAGCTCTACCGGTGACAGTTGATTGCTGAAACCATGGCGACGTTTTGCGTGGTAGAGCATCTCGATGTAATCGAACACATCACTACGAGCATCTTCCCGCGTGGTGTAGATTTTCCGCTTGATCCGTTCTTGCTTTGGAAACTCTAAAAGCTCTCGGATTCGGCGTTGTCATGACAGTTGCCTCGGCGACTCATGCTGGCAACCAAATTGTTCGACTTCAAAAAACTGCGCCAATCGGTGCTGCTGTACTGGCTGCGTTGGTCGGAGTGAACCATCACCACCAGTTTCGGTTTACGCCTCCAAACTGCCATCAATAACGCATCAATGGCCAAATCACTGGTCATCTGCGACTTCATTGACCAGCCAACGACCTTACAAGAAAACAGATCCAGCACCACAGCCAAATACAGCCAGCCTTCATACGTGCGAATGTAGGTGATGTCGGTGACCAAAACTTTGTTGGGTTCTACGACATCGAACTGACGCTTCAGTAAATTGGGTGAAGCGACTGCTGGCTTACCTCCGAAATTTCCAGGGCGTCGTCGATATCCTGTCTAAGAGCGCAGATCTTCAAGACGCATCAGCCTTGCCACACGATCCGACCACAATCCTCACCGACCTCGCGCAGATCGCCATGGATTTTGCGTTAGCCATAAACGCCGCCGCTCTCCAGCCGCGAATGCTTGATCAAACCCAGCAATCGTTGGTCGTCTTTAGCGCGTGCAGATTGCGGCTCAGACAATCAAGCGTAATAACCACTGGGATGGACTTTCAGCGTCAGGCAAAGCCGTCGAATGGAATTGTCGCCCGCTCGCTGCTTGATAAAGGCGTACTTCAACCGCACTCCTTGGCAAAGTACGCGGCAGAGCGGAGCCACCATGCGAATATCTCGTTGATGGCGCTTAGTGGAGTTTCGTTTATGTGGCGGCTATTTGCGCCAGTTAGCTTGGTCTGCGCACCGCATTGGTGGAAAAAGCACAACTAGGCGGGGTCTGCCTGAACTGGGGCTGCGCTCCTATCAAAGCGCTCTTCGCCTATCGAGCGAACTCTGGTGGGGGAATGCGTTGACGGCGCGCTCCAACAGGCTTTTTCATCACCTCTTTCAAACGCTGAGCAGCTGCTTCTAACTCAGATGGCGACGCAAAGTTAACGGCAAGCAATAACGCCTCACGGCGTTTCCGTTTACCTTCCAAAATATCAGAGAGGCTAATTTCCGGCTTTACTGGGTGCTTCATCGCTGCTGACCTCGATCTTCGGATCAAATTGGATGCTAGCACAAGCCTTACAACCCGCAGTCTTCCGTTGATCTACTTTGCTCATGGAACGTAATCCGTCAGAAGTTTATTTCATCTCTCTTGGCAGCTCCGTTCGAATTCGGGAAAACAGCTCGTCGAGTGAGATCGGGTTGTCCTGAAGCAGATAACAGCCTACGAGGATGGTCAGCGGATGAACGTCCATTACAGTTGCCAGCTCGTCTACCTTCTCGATCGTAGGGCTCTTCAGACCGCGCTCTAGGGTGCTGAGATAGGTACGACTACTGACGTCGGAGAAATCTTCCTGGGAAAGCTTCCTCTCCGATCTCAGCTTTTTCAGGGCCGCGCCAAATGCCTGTTTCAGTTCCATATTGCCGACCTCGCAAAAGGAACGATGAAGCCTTCGCGAGCTCTATAGGGCTACAATCTATAGTGTTCACTTTTAGGATGGCGCTATGTTTATCACTCACAAACCAGCAGAGATTTTCCTCGGCGCGTACCTGGGTGAGGACATCATCCAGTACTGGCAGTACGTTGAGCAGACCACTCATTGCCCCTGGTTTTACGTCAATGTAGGTCGACAGCAAGGCACTCAAACGTTGAATAGCATGGTTCTGATTCCCAGCATTTCAGCGCTTGAGCAGTTACTTAATGAACAAGGAGCAGACATCTGGCTGTTGGATGTGCAGTTGGTTTCCCCGGCTTATCTGAACGGAAGTGAGGGGTGGAAAATGGAGAGGCTGTTAGAGGTGCGCGAAACGGTGGATGACATCAGTGAAGAGGCGGCCTACGTGTATCGCCTGGAGGGAGGGCATATCTACACTGAAGCCTTGGGGTCCAGCACATCCGATTTGCAAAATCCTCGTATCATTTTTTCGGCTACACCGGCATCTCGGCGAGCATGAGACCAACACGCTCGAACGGTTCACGGCATCTTCGACGCGCTAGCGGTTAGGCAATCTTGCCTGCCCGCCGCGTCAGTTGGCGGCGTTGGCAACCTTTCTGCCACTTACCGCTTTCGCAATGGAGTCAGTATGTTTTCGACATCCAATCCTTTCAGCAGACAGTTGTGCGCAATTGCCGACAGTGCTTCATAGAGCTGGTCTCGCTGCTTTATCAAGTCGGCATTCTCCGCCTGCAGATTAGCAATACGTTCTTCGAGGCTTCTTCGGCGGCGGGCACCGTCTGGATCTCTCCCACTCTCCTTGAGTTGTGCGATACGGGCGGACTCGATTCGACTCCCACGGTCCCCCACTAAGGTAGCTCGGCTAGTCAGGCCCAATCGACGCTGCACTTCGGGGCGTGAAATAGGCGCGTTCTCTAGTCCTAAGCTAATCATTTGGGCGAGGAGGGCGTCGATTGCCTCATCCAAGGTCCCGCCTCTCAAGGTCTGTCGATGAGCCATGGTCGCCTCTAATCATCTGAAACAGAGCTGTGCCGTTTGTCCGTGCCCGCAATCGTCATTGGGTGCCCATTCGGAAATACGCGTTGCACACCTACATTGGTATCGCGTGCGAGGACGGATTTTAAATTGTTGAGCTTGTCTTCCTGGTCCATCAGCCATACATCGCTACCTGCCTCTCCGGCGCCGGCATCGCGCATGATGGTGATTGCCGTCGTCAAATTCTCGGCTTGTTTCTCAAGGTTGGCCCGCTCCGACGGAGTGCCCATCAGATGGAGATGCGAGCAGCCATTCCAGCACTGAAGATGCTTAGGGCAGGGCGCTTGGGAGAAATCGTGAATGCAACCTCCGAAGGGTGTTACGTGTAGCGCCGTGGCGTGTACGGTGAGGAATGCTTCTGCAGTTGTCGTGCCTTTATCTGACAGCAACGCATGGTAACTGTCGGTTAACGCGCCCTGAATGCGTTTATCTCTTATGCCTGTATGCAGAAAATCGATGCGCTCGTGATGGCTATTGAACGCCAAGAACTCGTGATGCGCAGCAGTGTTTTCCTCAATGCTTGTGTGTTGGTAGTAGACATTCTGGTCGAGGCGTTTTCGCCCTAAGGCCAATGCTTGCTGAACATCACTCATGCCGGTCAGATGATAAATAGTGTTTCGCCAGTGTCGGGGTTGGTGGCTTGTTAGCCTAATCGGAGTGCCATCGGATTCGGTTAGTAAACGACGCGAAAAAATGGACGCATATTTTTCATCATCACCTAACGCGTGATTGATATCCACGATGCTGACCCGACGCGGGACCGCACGAAACACATTTGCCTCACGTCCACCGAAACGAAATTGCCCGTCGAAAGCGATGGCAAGTGTTTCGCTGGTTCTAAGTACGATACGAGCCTCTCCCCCGACATTTTCTGTTAGTACCGCGTGCCCACGGAGCTTCGGGACGATCAGTCTTTCAATCTCCCCCGCGACGTAGCGTCGCTTTAACGACCTTCCTCGTTTCTCATCGGGCTCATTGTCAAACGGATGGACGCCGTTGCGTGTGAGGAAAAGGTATAGATTTCTGTTTGCACTCCTTGTTTCGCTAAAACCTAGCCAATCCAAGACCATTGCATCGGAGATCACCGACTGAGGAGGGTAGCTCCAAATACGTCCTGGGTGGAGTTCTTGCCAAGCGGCAATCTCTCGCTGCTCTTCGGTTAGCGTCTTCAATCTCTCTACCGCTCGCCTGGCTAAAGGAACGTCGCTTTCAGCCAACCAATGAACACGGGATTGAAATTGCTTTTCCGCAAAGTACCTAATTCCGCATTCGACCAGAGGCTTACCATTGGCATCTACAACGACCTCTCCTGCGCTCCCTTTGATCGGCCTCTCGACCCAACAATCATAGGGGATGACTGCTACTTCGTTACCTCGCTGTCCAGTCGCAATCAATAAATCGATCACGCGCAGCAAAATTTCTTCGCCGTCACTGAGCGGGTTGTTCGAACATAGGGCGTATGCTTCCATCGCCTCACGAGAAGGCAATCTATCATCAGATTTACGCTGTTTTACCGCACGATCAGGATCGTGCAATGAGATGTACTCGTGGCGGCGTTTCTCTGGTTTTGCATCATGTACGAAGTGGATGGCGGTCTCGGTTAATTGCAGTTTATCGATCGTATCCGCTATTACCTGAAGATGAGAGATCGCGTCGTAAAGGTTCTTGTAGCCACTCACGCGGAGAAATTCTACGACGCGGTCAAAATCACCCCGCGTCAACTGTGTAGGGTCGGATACGCGTCGTTCAAACAACGGATTGTAAAGCCGGCGTACGGCAATATTGTAGGCCGCGACCATCGAAAACTTCAGGCTTCGGGTGCGTTGAAGATATACGATTAATGCCTTGCAAAAATCCTGGAAATCTAAGGGGAGGGCAGCTTTAGGAGGAACAGAATAGCCATTCTTTTCAAGCGACTGTCGGTGAGTTTCAAAGGTTATGGTCTGTTGCTTTAAGCGCTGCGGCAGCCAATGCTCGACCGACCATAGCGTTAGCTCCCAAGGGGTTGTAATCGGTAATGACCGAAAAACCACTTGTTCCTGTTTGATGAAGCCTTCGAGACTCTGCGTTGCCCTAGACTGCGTCATCTGCGGCATCCTCCGTGTGTTTCCGGCAGCGCTCGATCGTAGCGCTTACCGCCAGGATGGTTGTCTGATGCTGGGCGAGGGGCCGGTTGTGAATGAGATCTCCGGCTTGTTCCGCCATGTCTATGAACCGTTGCGCTTCTCGTTGCAGCGCCTCTTTTACCTGCTCATGGCGGCCGTCAGCAAAGGGGTGAAACTTCTTGCAGGTGTAGCAGGCGTAGACGGGATTGTAGGGGCAGTGCGTATGAACCGGGAGGGCGCATGCACCGATGTCCCCAATGTACTGTGTGTCGATCACGCCACGGATCGCTCTTTCGGCAACAGTATCGCGGCGTTGCACGACTTCCCCGGTCAAGAGACTGCGCATAATGCGTTGATAGGCGGGACTCTTGCCGAGTGCTTTTTCTTTGATCCGGGCAATGTTGGGAGTTGCCGTGACGTAAGCGCGCGCCGCTACTGTGCTGTTGTGGCCAAGCAGTTCGGCAATCATGTCTGCCGGTGTTCCCTGGTCAGCCAAACCTTGCCCGAGGTGATGACGCAACAAGATAGTTACTTGGTTAGGCTTGTCTATCCCTGCTTCACGCAGTTCATGTTTAAGGCCTATGCCGATTTCGTTAACTGACAGACGTTTTCCATTAGGACTGACAAACAATGGTCCGCAGTCGCTGCCAAATTGGCGTTGAATTTCCGAGATGTGGCGTGAGATTTTTTCACCCAGTCGAGAGGTGACTTTGCGGGGCCGTCGCTCAGGCCTGCGCTGGCCGACCTTTTTGGCCATGGGTAGCCACAGGGTGTAGTACCTCTCATGATCAGCGCTTTCAATGAACTCAAAATCCGCGATGTCAAGCGAGTGGAATTGAATCGAGCGTGGTGCGAGTTCGAAACCTAAGTGAAGTACTATATTGAACTGGGCCTCCTCCCAAGAGATAGGTGAAACCTCTCGTTCAATGCGTTTGAGCAATCGAACTTCCTCATCGAGGTCTAAACCAGACTGCGAGAGAAAAATTCGCGCATACGGGTCAACTCGATCTGATTTCACATCCTTGATTTTTAAGTAGGTGATTGGATCGAAGCCATTGACTCCTCTATCCATTGCCCATCGGTAAAGCCTTCGAAATCCTATAAGTACTGCCCTCGTTTTTTTGAGTTCCTCGAGAGCAGTGACCAGTTGATGGGTGTCCCAAGGAAGTCCGGTCGCGAGATTTGTACTAGATAAAAAGCGTAGGGTATCTGCGAACATTACCGCGGTTCGAGGAGCATATTTCTCAAGTGCATAGGCCATAAAACCTTTGCCTATTTCTATTAGCTCCGAATTCAATTGGAGTGCAGCCCAATCGATTTTCATCGCGAGTCCACCGTCGTACCACGTCCACACCGGCAGCCGGGTATCGACGTATCGTGGCTGGTCAGTGGTGCGAGTTCGAATCGCAACCTGAGCCGGGCCCTCGAACGCGTAGGTCGGAAAAGAGGAGGAGGGTGAAGCGTGTTCTTGATCGGCTGATTTGGTCACGGCGAACCTCCTTAACTGTCAAGTCGGCTCCAGGCTGCCGAAGCACGCTGGGCGTTGTGGAGGTTAGCCGACTCGGCTAGATAACGACTTGCATAACGGCGTGGCATCGTCGAAGTGTCGGACCAACCGCAGACTCGCCGGAGTTCGTCCGTGGCCCGCTCGAGGTCATACCCATGCTTCTCGACAAGGTAAGCCAAAAACCGATCGGCAAAGGTGTGGCGAAAGTCATGCGCGGAAAGTGTAGGCAACAACCCCGGATGAGCCAGTTCAATGGTCAGAAACAGCCGATCAAGGACGTTAGACAACGCGCGGATCGACAGCGGGCGACCTCGGTCAGAGATGAACAAATAGCGGTACAGCAATTTCATTGGTTTGCCATTACGCAGGGGGCGTCGCTCGCCCTGGATATAACGCTCGTAGACCTCATACAACTGCGCGGAGATACCTACTGTCCGTCCGTGTGTTTTCAGCGCAGGCTCTTCAGCGCGCGGGTCGCCGGGATCATGTTCGCGGTCATTGATGCTGACATAGGCATGCTGAGAACCCTCATTGACATCGGTGGTGTAGAGCTTGAGAAGCTCCCCTCGGCGCATACCGGTCTCCAGTAGTAATTCAATCATTAGCCAATTGCGCAGCTGCAGCCTTTCCGGGAACGGATTCTCCGTAGCGCCGGGGCGAATCAATGTGCGAATGATCTGGAGTTGCGTATCCGTCAGGCTGCGGTAACGAGCGCGGTCCTGCCGAACGTTGATGATATGGCTCTCAAAGCGCCGCTCAATGACGTCGGCGACATCTGCAAATAAAACCTCGATGTTAGCCAGGGTGGTTGAATTTTGACGAGCGCGCGGGATGTATCGGGTGACACACCAGGACAGGTATAGCTTCAGCAAACGCAGGTACTGGTCACGAGTACGCGGATCGATATACGGAAAAGGTGCCGTTTCAGCTTTGCCGATTCGGGCGACCAGGTTGTCGGCTTGACGGCCGCTTTGGAGCCAGATGGCGTAGCCGTCCAGTAACGCCAGAATCGACTCGAATTGGCAGGCCAAGATGGCGTCATCAATATTGAGGTCACGGCTTTTAGCATAGATATAGAAAGCCTGGATCGCGCGCAGATGTGCCGCCGCCGTATTGTAAGCCCGGTGCCTGAGTCTGAGTTGGACGTAGATGAACGGAACGAGTATGGGCAACGGCTCCGCGTTACCAGCGTGCACGAGCAGCGGAACACGCTGACCTGAAGAGAAACGGCACTGAATCAGCTTCATCGGCAGCCACCACATTGAATGACTCGCCATGAACACGAAGGACATGGCCCGTTGAAAGAGTGGACGTCAGAAACGGATTTGTCGAATCAGTGGCTTAGACAGCTCATGAACATCTATGACATGACCTGTCGTTTAACATAATATACATTACACGTAACGATATGTTTCGAGATTAACCCAGCTGCGCGCAGATTTTGCAGCGTTCAAATCACCTCTGCCACTCAACGTCTCAATCAGCTGCGTGTGTTCGGGAAATTACTCTGTATGTTGCTGGCCGACCAACTCCATATCTGCAAAATCAAACCCTGGCGTAACCGCTTCACCAACCAGACCGTATCCCGCCAATCCATTTGTAAGCTGCGGAGCTTTTCCAGACGCCCCCCGGGACATGTAAACAGCAGACATTGTTCGGCGCGATTCATCATTGCCCATCACACCGTTTTTAATGTGCCGTCCGGAAAATTAGCCTGCACTGAATTGCATCTCCCACTTGGTATTAAATGCACGATGTCTGATTGGTTCAAATGACCATCGGCGAACTCTTCATCAGCAAGTAATAAACAGATGTCATCAGGCAGCGCCGACCGCCAGCGGTCCCAACCATCGCGCGGCGTTGAGCTTGAAAGGTTCTGCGTTAGAAACCGTTCTTATGTGGGAGCCTCAACGCTGTGATTACAGCCTGTAGCGCTGGGAATGTGTTCATCAAAGGTGTTGGTAAATCATGTGAAATAAGGTGCATTTAATGCTCTAACGCTATCGTGTATTTTGATTCGATTAATAATAACTATGCTAAATAGCTCTTTAGTCGAGCTACCCATTAGGAGCTTGAACAGGCGAGTACTCATTACCTCGCCCCCTATTGTTATTCACGCCGCACTGGTGTTTGCGACACGAGCCGTGCGGATAAACAAGGCGCGCACTTTCTCCCAGAAATTACCCCCTAATACGAAAAAGCTGGCGATCAGCATGAGATCACCCAGCGCTTGAGCTTGCCAGAGGTTGGGCCTGAGCCCTGGCCAAATGCTGTCGATGTAGGGTTCAAGAAAAGAAGAAATCAGCGGCACGAAGAACATAACGATGCCAACTCTGTGACGCCATGGGCCCACTTCGACTTCTGCGCTAGGTGCAAGTGAGGACACATATCCGAACAGGCTTCGTTTTAGCTGTTGGAATCCGGCTTTGCCCATCACCGCTATAACGATGATCAACAGGACTTTGTTGCTGATGAACAGCACGCCGGTCAGTGCAGCGATCTTTGATCCCGGCACGTCGGCAGCCGCGGCGAGAGGCACCAATAACCAGGAGCCCAGCATCAAGCAGATAATTGCTATCCCCAACTTAAAGCGCCAGCTGGCTGAATGCGATTCAGCGACACCTTCGGTGTTACTCATAATTTCCGTACCTTTTTTGACTGATCACAGTAGATTTGATGGCGCTTAAAAAGCGTAGCAGCCATGTGACCATTTGGACGACTATGCTCCAGTGAACTTTGTTGGTCGGGAAATGTGGAATGCATCCAGGTACAACCCTGCTGAATTGGCCAGGCCGGCTCGCGCTGCTTGGCGTACTCGGCCTCAGTGGCTGCGTACGACTCGGGCCGGACTTCCAGCCGCCCGGCGAAGAATGGGTCAAACATTGGAGCACCCCTGCCCTCCAGCAATCCAGCCAGCGGAGCCTGAACCCGGACTTCCGTCAGTGGTGGCACGTCTTTGCCGATCCTGTCCTGGATCATTTGATTACCGAGTCGGATGCACGCAACTCCAGCCTAAAAATCGCCGGTCTGCGCGTCATGGAAGCCCGCGCTCAACTCGGCATTGCTCAAAGCGGGCTTTACCCGCAACTGCAGCAAGCCAGTGTCGACAGTCTTTACTTCAACCGCAGGCAATCCGGCGGGACCAACCCGCAAGACAGTCATTTCTGGCAACACAGCGCGGGGTTCGATGTGGGTTGGGAGCTGGATTTCTGGGGCCGCTTCAGTCGCGCCATTGAGTCATCCGATGCCAGCTACTTTGCCGCCCAGGCCAACTATGAAGACGTACTGGTACTGCTGCGCGCACAAGTGGCCGATACCTATTTCTCGCTGCGCACCACCGAAGCCCGTTTGCGTGTCGCCCAGGAAAACGCCAAGCAGCAAAAACGCAACTTCGAGATTACCGAGAAGCTCTTCAACAGTGGCCAAACTGCCGAACTCGACTTGCAACAAGCCAGAACCCAGTACCTGGGCACGTTGAGCACCATCCCCAATTTCGAAGACCAGTTGCAACGAACCCGCAACGCGTTGGCGGTGCTGGTTGGTCAGCCGCCTGGCGCACTGCCGCAACTGGCCCAGAGCATGGGATTGATCCCGCTGGTCGATCGTGCTGTGTTGCAGGATGTGCCGGCTAACTTGCTCCTGCGTCGGCCCGACGTACGCGCTGCCGAGCTTAATGTCGCCGCCCAGTCTGCGCTGATCGGTGTGGCCGAAAGTGATTTCTATCCGTCGCTGACCTTGCTGGGGAGCATTGTCTGGTCAACCGACACGCTCAGTGGCACGCCCCGAAATCTGGATCTGATCGGCGGCCCAAGCCTGCGCTGGAATCTGTTCGATCACGGCCAGATCAGCAACAACGTTCGCGTCCAGGATGCGCGGTTGCAGCAGCTGATCGAAGCCTACCGCGACAAGGTTCGCCAGGCAGCACGCGAGGCGGACGATGCGGCCTATGGACTGATCAAATCCCTGGAGCGCGAAGGCATCTTGCGTGAGGCCGAAGTGGCGGCCAAACGCTCGCTGGTGCTGGCTAGCGCGCAGTATCGCGAAGGTTATTCGGACTTCCAGCGGGTGCTGGATGCGCAGCGAGCCTTGCTCGAACAACAGGACAATTATCTGGTCGCCCGCAGCAATGCCGTGAGTAATGTCATTGCCTTGTACAAAGCCGTGGGCGGTGGCTGGTACAGCGCCCAGCCGAAAGTTGATCCAGCCACCCGCCAGCAAATGGAAAAACGCACCGACTGGGGCGATCTGCTGAAAGAGCCCGCCGCTGCACAGCCTGCCATTCCAATGTCTTACAAGGTAAAAGACCAATGAGTGAAGCCGCCAAGCCAACGCCCGAGACACCTGTCACCCAGGCGCCAGCGCCGGCTGCCGACCCGGCGAAAAAAGGCATCAAGTGGGTGCTGTTATTGATCCTCCTGAGTCTGACCTGGTACCTGTTGGCGGATCGTTTCACACCCTATACACAACAAGCCCGGGTGGGCGCCTTTGTGATTCCGGTCGCCTCGGAAGTGGCAGGCCGCGTGATCCGAGTGAACGTGCGCAACAACCAGGACGTCAAGGCCGGTGAAGTTCTATTCGAGGTGGACCCTCAGCCGTACCAGATTGCCGTCGACCGTGCACGTGCCGACCTTGAATCCACCCGTCGGCAGATCGGTGCGAGCACCGCCGGCATTGCCTCGGCGCAAGCCAACTTGCGGGCAGCCCAGGCCAATGAACTCAAGGCGCGCCAGGACAATCAGCGTCTAGAGGGTTTGTATCGTGAAGACCCTGGCACCATTTCCGTACGACTGCTCGAGGTGTCTCGCGCCAACCGCGAACAGGCTGTGAGTCAGGTCGCTGCGGCCCGCGCCGAAGTGCAGCGTGCGCGGGAGCAGGAAGGTGGCAGCGAGGAGGACAACGCCTTGCTGCGCAGTGCCGCCACGGCGTTGTCCAAAGCCGAACTGGATCTGTCCAACACGCAGATTCGCGCTCGCTCGGCCGGATTGATTACGGACCTGCGTACTGACGCCGGTCAATTCGCTGCGGCCGGTAGTCCGGTCATGACCCTGATCGCTCTTCATGATGTGTGGGTCAGTGCGGACATGACCGAGAACAACCTCGGTCTGGTGAAGCTCGATACGCCGGTTTCGATTGTTCTGGATGCTCTGCCGGGCGAGATATTCAAGGGGCGCGTGCGCAGCGTCGGTTACGGCGTCAGCGTGGGACAGACACCCGCACCGGGCACCTTGCCCAGCGTGCAGAACAGCCGCGACTGGTTACGTCCGGCCCAACGTTTTCCAGTCATTATCGAGTTCTCGCCAGACTCATTGAACACGTTGCGTGACAGTCGAGGGATCCGTGCCGGTGGGCAGGCTGAAGTCATGGCCTTCCCCACCGAGGGCAATCCGTTGAACCCTCTAGGGCACGTATTTGTGGGGTTCATGAGCTGGCTGAGCTATGCCTATTAAAGGTATGTCTACCCGGCGCACGCCGCGAGATCAACGCGCACTGCGCCTGGCTACCGGTACGGCGTTGTGCCTCACTGCCAGTTTCGGCCTGGGCTTGCCGATTCCTTTTTTGGCGCCGGTGCTTTGCCTGTTGTTACTGGCCTCGATCAATCGCCCGCTGCCGTTCAAGGCCGGACTGGTTCTCGCACTGGCCGCGCTGTTGACCACCGGCATCGGCCTGCTTTTGATCCCGCTCCTGCGTTATTACCCTGTTAGCGGCGTGCTATTGATCAGCGTCGGTCTGTTCCTGGCCTTCCGTTTTGGCCTGCGCGGCGGCAACACCTTGATCATGACCTTCCTGGTGATTGGCCTGACCATGATTTCCTCGGCCGGTATCGCCGAATTCGAACTGGCGGCGATGGTCATCGGCGCACTGGTCAAGGGCTTGCTGCTCGCCGTTGTCGTCGTGGGGTTCAGTCATGGGTTATTCCCCGATCCACCCAACGCCCCTTCTCCGCCGCCCGCCCCACCCCTGCCGACAGAAGAGGTCAGTCGGATTGCGCTACGTGCAACCCTGATCGTGTTACCGGCATTCCTGCTGGCGTTGATCGACCCGGCCGGTTATCTGCCGATCATCCTGAAGGCCGTCAGCCTGGGTCAGCAAAGCTCCACGACAAACGCCCGCATTGCCGGTCGCGAACTGCTCGGTTCGACGTTACTCGCAGGCCTGCTGGCGATCCTGTTCTGGAGCGCCCTCAGCCTGTTTGTGCATTTGTGGATGTTCTTTCTATGGATGTTGCTGTTCGGACTGGTGCTGGCGCGCAAACTGTATGCCCTGAGTCCGACGCGATTTACCCCGGGATTTTGGCTCAACACCTTGATTACCCTGATCATTCTGTTGGGCCAGTCGGTACAGGACAGCGCAGCAGGCAAGGACGTTTACACCGCGTTTGCCATCCGCATGGGCTTGTTCATCCTCGTGACCTTGTATGCCTGCCTGATGGTTCATCTGCTCGATCAACGGCGGCAAAATGACGTTCAAGGATTAACCTGATAGCCCTTCCCTTGCAGGCAACTGGTATAGGCGGTTGAGCTGGTTGACGCGCTGGTTTTCTCTTGTGCCCGACGTTCCTGACGCTGACGCGAGCCACCGACGACCGCTCCTGCCACGGCGGTCTCCTTGGCGCGATTCTGGCGATAATCCTGCTTAACATCATCGTCGACACGATCATAAAACTCGTCATGCTGACGTCCACGCACCTGGGCCCCCGCCGCACCGGCGGCAGCGCCCGCCGCGGCGCCCTTCAGTCTTCCGCCGGAAGGCGATGTAGCCGAAGCGCTCTGGCCGGCCGCGATATTCTGGCATTCGGCAATGTCCGTTTGGGTTTGTTGCGAACTCTGCCCTTTCATCGGCACGACTGTTTCCGCCCAACCCTGGGTCCAGGAAACCGACAGTGCAATGCACAGGCTTATGGATGACAAGCTTTTCATGATGACCTCCGACAGGGCCCGGCATTTTGCAAGCACACTGGGTCAGTAAACAGACCGCTCAATCCGTCACACCTCGTGATCCTGAGCGTGGTTCAGCATAAAAGATTGTAGATCACCCCTTCTCACCCGCGCGCGCCCTTCCCTATTAATGATCACGAGCGGATTTTTTTCGCGCCTGCACATGTCATGACCTAACCTCAATGGCTAAAGCCGCTGATGGCATGCCTATGCATCCTGCATTGAAGTTACTCATATTCGTTGTGTTTGCGCTGATGGGGGCGAACATCGGCGGACTGTCGGCGGATGAACTGCCCGACACTTCGAACAACAGTGAGACCAGCGCAACCGTTAATGTGTCGAAAAGCGATCTGGAAGCACTGCAATTGAGGCTGGACAACCTTAAGCAGCAGGTGTCATTGACCAGTAACTACACCCAGTTGATAGGCTTTCAGGACAAGGTTCAGTTGCTCTTCAGTGATGTGGAAAAGTTGGTGACCGCTTTACTTCCCGAGCAAGCTCAATTGCAAGCACAACTCAGTGTGCTCGGAACGACATCCGCCACCAGCGTGGCCATGGAAAAGTCCGAACTGGCGAAACAGAGGTCCTATCTCACCGCTCAAAAAGACAAGATCGATAACGATCTCAACATACTGCTGGCCATCAAGGAAGGCGCGACTAACCTCATCACCCAGATTGCTGCCATTCGGCGCACTCAACTGGAAACCGAGCTGGCCCAGCGCACTGCCAGCTTCCTCAACCCCCGCTTTTGGCTACCGCTGTTTTCTCCGTTGCGGGAGGATGAAAACCGTCTGAGGTTTTTGATTGATCAGTCCAACAGTGTCATCCAGTCGGTCTGGCAACCCGGCCGGCGTGCCGCGACCGTCACGTTGTTATTGCTGGCCCTGGCCTTCTGGACGCCGGGACGAAGACTGGCTGAACGGGGTTTGACATGGATCTGTATCCATCGAGTACCCGAAGGTCGCTTGCGCAGAAGTTCATTGGCGATTGCGACGGTAGTTGCCACGATGTTGAGCGCGGTGTGTGCCATTCAGCTCATCTCCGCTGCGGCTACCCGCTTTCAGCCATTGCCGCAGCCACTTCAAGGTTACTTCGATGATGTCGAGAAAGTCGCTTACGCCTGCGCGCTGATTGTCGGTTTGAGTCGGGCCCTGCTGTCCAAACGCAATCCCTCATGGCGGTTGCCTGGCATCGCCGATGAAGTAGCACTTGCAATAAACCCTTTTCCGGCACTGCTGGCCGGGTCAATGCTGATACTCATCTCGCTGGTACAAGTCACCAACGCAACGGGTATGAGTACGCAAGTGGTGCTCTTCAGCCGGGGCGTTGTGTCATTAGTGGTCATTATGATTATCGGTGCGCTATTGATACGCGTCAGCAGAACCCGCCGGGCGATGGTGATTGCCGGGGAACATCCCGAGTCAGGCACTACGCTGGCGGGGGTGATTTATACCGGTGTCAGTATCGCCGTGCTGATCTCCATATTTGGCCTGTTGATCGGTTACATCTCCCTGGCCCGATTCATCACTTACGAAATTGTCTGGCTCTATATCGTTATCGCCAGCTTCTATTTATTGACGCAGTTATTCAGGGACTTGTGCGATTACCTGTTTTCGCCAAAACAGCCAAGCGGCAAGGCGATCAAACAGCTGCTGGGTATCGGTGATGTACGGCTCGAACAAATCGAGGTTGTCGTGGCGGGTATTGGCAGAGCGGCGTTACTGCTAATTGCCGTCATTACAACGTTTGTGGGGGGGATAGGGGCGACCTTTGGCCAACTGACTGACAGGGTTTCTGCGATCCTCGGCGGCGATGGATTGCGCAAGCTGAACATCATTCCAGGCAACCTGTTGAATGCGGTCCTCGCGCTGTTGATCGGTATTTACCTGATTCGATCGCTGCGCAGATGGCTGGATAACGAATTCCTGCCGAAAACCGATATGGACCCCGGCATGGGAGCGTCGCTAAGCACCCTGTTCAGCAATATCGGGTACGTCCTGGTCATCCTGCTGGCGTTGTCTTCGCTGGGCGTCAAATGGACGAATCTGGCCTGGATCGTCAGTGCGTTGTCGGTGGGTATCGGTTTCGGCTTGCAGGAGATCGTCAAGAACTTCGTATCCGGGTTAATCCTGCTTACCGAACGTCCGGTCAAGGTCGGTGACCTGATCAGCATCAGCGGGGTCGAAGGCGATATCCGACGAATCAATGTCAGGGCCACCGAGATACAGCTCAGCGACCGTTCGATTGTGATCGTGCCCAACTCGCAGCTTATTTCCCAGAACCTGCGCAATGTGACCATGGGCGGAAGCGCCCAAGGGGTGGCCACGCTCGAATTGGTGTTCCCTCTGGACATCGACCCCGAAGAAGTCAAAAACCTGCTGTACACCGCTTATCAGGAGCATGAAACCATCCTCGACAAACCTGCTCCCGTTGTCCGCTTCAGCCATCTGAGCCCTGATGGCATCACCCTGACCATCACCGGGTATGTCAGCAGCCCAAGGATTGTCAGTACGACCAAGAGCGATCTGCTCTTTGAGATCCTGAAGCGACTGAGTGCGGCCGGCATCAAATTGGCCAAACCGGCCCCTGCTGCGTAAGCCACAAAGCCGCTGACTATTTCCGGCTTACCCGCGACCTGTTGCGCCACAAGGTTTGCGGGCGAGCGTCTGACTGGGAAGTTCGTTGAACAACGCGCGATAACTGCTGGAAAATCGCCCTAAATGCCAGAACGACCAGTGCATCGCCACTTCGGCAACGGTGGTTTGCGTCGCTGTGCGACCGAGCAATTCGCGGCGTGCGCTGTTGAGTCGGCGCAAGCGCAGCCAATGGGTCGGGGTCATCCCGGTATAAGCCTTGAATGCATGCTGCAATTGCCGCAGTGACACCCCGGCAATCTGCGAAAGCTCCAGCAGGTTCAGGGTGTCTTCCGGCGCATCAGCCGCCCATTCACCGATGCGTTTCATCACTGCACGTTCTTCGGCGCGACGCTGTAAACCGCCGCGATCAAGGCAAACACAGGCGTTATCGAGGATGTACAGGCAATCTTCGAGCAACTGCTGGGTCAACGCCTCCTTGCTCGGTGGATCGAAGGTCTGCGCCAGTCGGGTCAACGTCCCGCTGAGCCAGCGACTGAACAATGCGTTCTGTCCCGAGTTCAGTGGCGCCATGAACAGGCCTTCGAGCCTGGCCACGTTCAAACCGTGACGCTGCACGAACTCTGGACCGAACACCACGGCGATTTCCTGGTAGTTCTCCGGGGTGATCCAGATGTTGCGGCTTTCGCCATTCAACACGTACAGCGCGTTGTCGCTGCGATCGAAACAGAACGCCAGCGAACCTTCGGGCGCGCTGAAATTCTGCTCGACCCGGGTGTTCATCTGTTCCTCGTAAATCTCCACGCCTTGCAGGTCCAGATAGCGCACACGCCCGGCGAAATGCCCCGGTGACATTTGCTGGTAATGCTGTACCCAACCCGGCGTGGCGCGGATTTGCTCGGCGACATCGGCGGTGTTGAACGCTTGGACTTGCAGGGGGTTGCACGTTGTCATGGATGACCTTACGCACTCGTTTGGTGCGTTTTGGTGCTGCTGAAAGTGGATAGATGGAACGTCAAGGCTCGCCCAAGATAGTCGTCAACGCGCCACAGGGGAAGTGTGTGGTGGATGAAACCAGCCTCCCCGGCGTCAATAAAACCAATAACGAGGTCTTTATGAATGTCCCTTTCGATCAGCTGCTCACGTGGCTGAAAGATCACAAGATTACCGAAGTCGAGTGTGTGGTCAGCGACTTGACCGGCATCGCACGCGGCAAAATCGCACCCACCAACAAGTTCCTGCATGAGCGAGGCATGCGCCTGCCGGAAAGTGTGCTTTTGCAAACGGTAACCGGGGACTTTGTCGACGACGACATCTACTACGACCTGCTCGACCCGGCCGACATCGACATGGTGTGCAAGCCCGTTTCCGATGCGGTGTACGTGATCCCATGGGCCATCGAGCCCACCGCCATCGTGATTCACGACACCTTCGACAAGTTCGGCAACCCGATCGAGCTGTCGCCGCGCAACGTGCTGAAAAAAGTCCTGCAGCTGTACACCGACAAAGGCTGGCGGCCGATTGTCGCGCCGGAAATGGAGTTCTACCTGACCCAGCGCTGCGAAGACCCGGACTTGCCGCTCAAGGCACCGCTGGGGCGTTCGGGCCGTGCGGAAAGTGGTCGTCAGTCGTTTTCCATCGACGCTGCCAACGAGTTCGACCCGCTGTTTGAAGACGTGTACGACTGGTGTGAACTTCAAGGCCTGGACCTCGATACCTTGATCCACGAAGACGGCCCGGCGCAGATGGAAATCAACTTCCGGCATGGCGACGCACTGGATCTGGCCGACCAGATCACCGTGTTCAAGCGCACCCTGCGCGAAGCGGCGCTCAAGCACAACGTCACTGCGACCTTCATGGCCAAACCGATTGGCGATGAACCCGGCAGCGCCATGCATATTCACCAGAGCGTGGTGGACATCGCCACCGGCCAGCCGATCTTTGCCGATGCCGACGGGCAGATGAGCGAACTGTTCCTGCACCACATCGGCGGCCTGCAAAAGTACATCCCCAAAGTGCTGCCGATGTTTGCGCCGAACGTCAATTCGTTCCGCCGCTTCCTGCCGGACACGTCGGCGCCAGTGAACGTCGAATGGGGCGAAGAAAACCGCACCGTGGGCCTGCGTGTACCGACCTCCACGCCGGACGCGATGCGCGTGGAAAACCGTTTGCCAGGCGCCGACGCCAATCCTTATCTGGCGATCGCAGCAAGCCTGTTGTGCGGGTATCTGGGGATGGTCGAGCGCATCGAGCCGAGCGCTGCGGTTCAGGGGCGGGCCTATGAGCGCCGCAATCT
The DNA here is from genome assembly GCF_050586665.1 of Pseudomonas sp. ES4. NCBI lineage: Bacteria > Pseudomonadati > Pseudomonadota > Gammaproteobacteria > Pseudomonadales > Pseudomonadaceae > Pseudomonas > Pseudomonas sp. ES4. The sequence continues at coordinate 94,972 of NZ_JBOBDO010000010.1, forward strand.
GCGCCTGCCGATCACCATCGAGGATGCCCTGACGCAAATGGAAGAGTGCGACACCGTTTCTCGCTATCTGGGCAGCAAATTCGTTCGCGGTTATGTGGCGGTCAAGCGAGCGGAACACGAGAACTTCAAGCGGGTGATCAGCTCGTGGGAGCGAGAGTTTCTGCTGCTTAGCGTTTAGAAACCTCGCTCCCCCATGGCATCACACATCCCCTGTGGGAGCGGGCTTGCCCGCGAAGAGGCCGGCACATTCAACATCTCGGTTGACTGACAGGCCGCCATCGCGGGCAAGCCCGCTCCCACAGGGTTAGAGAACACCAAAGAAACGCCTGAAAAAACCAACAACTCGAAGAGGTGTCGTATGCGTCTATTGAAATCCGTGGTTCCGGTCGCGCTGGCCGTGTTGTTCAGCGCCGTTGCGCAGGCTCAGCCAACGGTCAGCGTCTACAACTGGACCGATTACATCGGCAAGACCACCCTGGCCGACTTCCAGGCGAAAAGCGGGATCAAGGTGATCTACGACGTGTTCGATTCCAACGAAACCTTGGAGGGAAAGCTGCTCGCCGGTCGCACCGGGTACGACGTGGTGGTGCCGTCCAACCACTTCCTGGCTCGCCAGGTGAAAGCCGGCGCGTTCCTGAAGCTCGACCGTTCGCAGTTGCCAAACTTCAAGAACCTCGACCCGAAACTGCTGGCACTGCTCGAAAAAAACGATCCGGGCAACGAACACTCGGTCCCGTACCTGTGGGGCACCAACGGCATCGGCTACAACGTCGACAAGGTCAAGCAAGTGCTGGGCATTGATCGCATCGATTCCTGGGCGGTGTTTTTCGAACCGGAGAACCTGAAGAAACTCAGTCAGTGCGGCGTGTCGATGATGGATTCGGCCGATGAAGTGTTCCCCGCCGTTCTCAATTACATGGGCATGGACCCGCGCAGCGAAAACCCTGAAGACTTCAAAAGAGCTGAAGCCAAGCTGTTGACTATCCGCCCTTACATCACCTATTTCCATTCATCCAAGTACGTTTCGGACCTGGCCAACGGCGACATCTGCGTGGCGTTCGGTTACTCGGGTGACGTGTTCCAGGCCGCGAACCGGGCGAAGGAAGCCAAGAACGGCGTGAACATCGCCTACGCGATTCCCAAGGAAGGCAGTAACTTGTGGTTCGACCTGTTGGCGGTTCCCGCAGACGCCAGCAATCAGAAAGAGGCGCATGCTTTCATCAATTACCTGCTTGATCCGCAAGTGATTGCCAAGGTCAGCGCGTCAGTCGGCTACGCCAACCCGAACCCGGCGTCCAAGCAAGACATGGACCCTGAACTGGTCAAAAATCCTGAGGTTTATCCGCCTCAGGCAGTCCTCGACAAGCTCTACATTTCCACCACCCCGCCCCAGTCGATCATGCGCTTGATGACCCGTTCCTGGAGCAAAGTGAAGTCCAACCAATGAACCAGCACAGCAACGAACACGCTCATTCCTATTACGCGGCGTCAGCCAATCGAATGGTGCCCTACCCTACACTGGCCGAGGACCTTGAAGCCGATGTCTGTGTGATCGGCGGCGGCTTTACCGGGGTTAACACGGCGATCGAACTGGCGCAGCACGGGCTCTCGGTGATTCTGCTGGAAGGCCGACGGATCGGCTGGGGTGCCAGCGGGCGCAACGGTGGGCAGTTGATTCGCGGTATCGGCCATGACGTCAGCGGTTTCGCGCGTCATGTCGGTGAAGAAGGCGTGCGCTACCTTGAGCGTGCGGGCGTCGAGTCGGTAGCGCTCGTGGGCAACCGCATTCGTGAACACGGGATTGATTGCGACCTGCGCTGGGGGTTCTGCGAACTGGCCAATACCAAAGCGCAGTTCGCGGCGTTCGAGGCTGAGCAGCAAGGCCTTGCCGAATCGGGGTACGCCCATGAAACCCGACTCGTCGGGCCGCAGCAGATCCGTCAGCAGGTGGTGGACTCAGGCGTGTATGCCGGTGGGCTCGTCGACATGGGCTCGGGTCACTTGCACCCGCTCAATCTGGTCCTTGGCGAAGCGCTATTGGCGCAATCCCTGGGGGTGCAGATTTTCGAGCAGAGCCCGGTGCTGGAATTGATCCATGGCAGCACGGTGCAGGTTCGCTGTGCCGGTGGCACGGTGCGCGCCGGCAGTCTGGTGCTGGCGTGCAACGCTCATCTGGATGAGCTCGAACCGAAACTGAGCGGCAAGGTGCTTCCTGCGGGCAGCTACATCATCGCCACCGAGCCGCTGGCGCCCGACGTTGCAGCGCAATTGATCCCGCAGAACCTGGCGCTCTGCGACCAGAAAGCCGGCCTGGATTACTACCGACTCTCGGCGGACCGACGTTTGCTGTTCGGCGGTGCCTGCCATTATTCCGGGCGTGATCCGGCAGACATCGAAGCCTACATGCGCCCGCACATGCTCAAGGTCTTCCCGCAACTGGCCAACGTGCGCATCGACTATCAATGGGGCGGCAAGATTGGCATCACCGCCAATCGCTTCCCCCAGGTCGGGCGCTTGAGCCAGCATCCGAACGTTTTCTACGCCCAGGGCTATTCCGGCCATGGCCTGAACGTGACCCACTGGTGCGCAAAACTGTTGGGTGACGCGATCCACGTCGGACACAGTCAGGGCTTTGACGTGTTCAGCGCCGTGCCGCACATGACCTTTCCCGGTGGGCCCATGCTGCGCTCTCCACTGCTGGCCCTCGGTATGTTCTGGTATCGGCTGCGCGAACTGCTTGGGTGACGATAACTCTCCCCCTCCTCTTATGATCGTTCCCACGCTCCGCGTGGGAACGATCAGTACCCGCCTTTTAATTTGCTCAATCGCGATGCGCTTCTATATTGAGGGAGTGCTCTGACTTCCCTGCGTCCTGGCGAGTGCGGCCTATGGCTACGACTGACCGACTGATCATCTGCGAGCACTGCGACTGCGTGTATGAAAAAGTCACGCTCGCCAAACATCAGAAAACCCTGTGTACACGCTGCGGCGGCGTGCTTCAGCGCTATAACGGCCTGACAGTGGAGCAACGTCTGGCGTTGACCTTCACCGCGTTGATGCTGTGGATTTTCGCCAACTTCTACCCCGTCATGAGCATCAGCCTCAAAGGCCTGAAAAACAGCGCGACGCTTTGGGATTCGGTGCTGGCCCTGAGTCTGGGGCCGATCACGTTCATTGCCATGGTGGCGGCGATCTCGATGATCATCGCGCCGATTTTCCAGTTGTTGCTGCTGATCTGGGTGCTGAGCTTCGCCCTCGCCCGCCAGCGCTCGCCTGGCTTCAGGTTTTGCATGCGCTGGCTGGAAACCCTCAGGCCCTGGAGCATGCTGGAGGTCTGTCTGCTGGGGGCAATGGTCGCGGTCATCAAACTCGCCGGATTGCTCGATGTGCTGCCCGGCATCGGTCTGTTTGCCTTGGCCATTCTCAGTCTGATGATGATCCGCATCGCCGGGCGCGACATTCGTGACCTATGGGACATCTTATGAACAGGCCCCCGGTGGCGAGTGAACTCAACCTGTGCCTGTGCCATAGCTGCGGCCTGGCCTGTGACATCACCGATGAACCTCACGAATGCCCACGGTGCGGCGCGCCGCTGCATCGGCGCAAAACCAACTCACTGGCCCGGACCTGGGCCTACATGTTCACGGCCCTGGCGTTTTACGTCCCGGCTAATCTGCTGCCAGTGATGAACACCAAGATGGTTGGCAGCGGCGCCGATAGCACGATCATGAGCGGTGTCATTGAGTTCTGGCAGCACGGCGCCTGGGACATTGCCCTGATTATTTTTATCGCCAGCATCGCGGTGCCGGGCATCAAGTTCGTCGCCCTGACGCTGTTACTGGTGACCGTGCAGCGCGACAGCCAATGGGCCAGTAAGCAGCGTTCAACGCTGTACCGTTTCGTCGAGCTCATCGGTTACTGGTCGATGCTCGATGTGATCGTGGTCGCCCTGGTGGCCTCACTGGTCAAGTTTCAAGCCCTGGCCGATATCGAACCGCGCCCGGGGATCTTGTTTTTTGGCCTGGTGGTGGTCTTCACCATGCTGTCGGCAATGAGTTTCGACCCACGCCTGATCTGGGATAAAGAAGAACGGGATAACCCAAACGAGGAGGTCATGGATGAAGTCGCAAATCACTGACGGGCCGCAAGCCCCCGGTCAGGCCCCTGTCAAGACCCGCCGTTTCAGCGTTTCATTGGTGTGGATTGTGCCAATCGTCGCGGTGCTGGTGGGGATTTCCCTGGTCGTGCACACCATGATGCAGGAAGGTCCGACCATTACCGTTACGTTCAAAACCGGTAGCGGCCTGACCGCCAACAAGACCGAAGTCAAATACCGCAACGTGGTGATCGGGCATGTCTCGGACGTGGAGCTGAGCAACGATCAGAGGAGCGTCAACGCCACCATCAAACTGTCCAAGCAGGCGGAAAGTTTCACCCGCGAAGACTCGCAGTTCTGGGTCGTGCGGCCACGTATTGGTGCCGGTGGGGTATCGGGTATCGATACCCTGCTGTCCGGGGACTACATTGGCGCCGACATTGGCCAGGCCAACGCTCGTGCAAAAAACTTTATTGGCCTGGAAAACCCGCCACCGATTACCTATGGCGAGCCGGGCAAGCGCTTCACCCTGAACACCCAGGACCTCGGTTCGCTGGACATCGGCTCTCCGGTTTACTACCGCAAGATTCCGGTGGGTCAAGTGGTGGCCTATGCCCTGAACGCCGACGGCAAAGGGGTCAACATCGAAGTGTTCATCCACTCGCCCAACGATGCCTACGTCACCGAAAATACCCGGTTCTGGAACGCCAGCGGGATCGACGTGAATGTCGGCGCCAACGGCTTTTCGCTGAAAACCGAGTCGCTGTCATCCATCCTGGTGGGCGGCATCGCCTTCCGCGCTCCGGATTACAACCCGAATGACCAACCGGCTAAAGAGGACAAAGTCTTCGATCTGTTCGAAGACCAGCTAACCGCCCTCGCCCCGCCCAGCGGCAAGGGGCAATTCCTCAGCTTGCGTTTCGATCAAGCCTTGCGCGGGCTCAGGGTCGGTGCGCCGGTGGAATTCCTGGGCATGGAGTTCGGCAGAGTCGTGGCGATCAATCTGGATTTCGACGCGAAAAAACGCAGTTTCCCGGTCAATGTCGGGATCATGATCTACCCGCAACGACTCGGCCAGGCCCACACCAAAATGCTCGAGGTGTTGAAGCATGACCCCAACGACGAAGCCGCTGGCGTACGTTTGATGGGTTCTTTCATCGAAAACGGTCTGCGGGCCCAGGCTCGAAGCGGCAATCTGTTGACCGGTCAGCTCTACATTGCGCTCGACTTCTACCCCAAGGCGGAGAAAGTCGTCTTCGACCCGACCGCCCGCCCAGTCGCTATCCCGACTATTCCTGGCAGCCTCGAGCAGTTGCAGGAAAAACTCGAGGGCATGGTCAACAAGATCAACCAACTGCCCATCGAGCGCATTGCCGGCAACCTGGACAGCAACCTCGTCGAACTGCGTAAAGGTCTGGCGCAATTCAACGCCAAGACTTTGCCTGGCGTGCAGACCACCCTGGCGGATGTCAGCAAGACCCTGCAATCGGCCAGTTCGACCTTGGCCGAAGACTCGCCGCAACGCGAACAATTAGGTCAAACCCTCGACGAGCTCGGGCGCATGTCGCGATCCTTGCGTGAACTCTCGGATTACCTGGGACGCCATCCGGAATCGCTGATTCGCGGTCGTCCCGACAATGCCGCGCCGATGGATATGCAGGGGCCACCGCGCAAATGACCACAGGAGCATCACTCATGGTTTATCCGCTGAAAGTCAGCTTGGTCACTGCATTGTTGCTACTGGCCGCCTGCCGCAGTGATCCAATTCAATTTCACACCCTGATTCCGGCTCAACCGGGACTTGCGGCGCGCAACAGCGGTGCGGAAATCCAGATCGAGGGCATCAGCGTGCCGCCCCAGGTCGATCGTCCGCAGATCGTCATTCGCCAAGGCAACAGTGGAATGGCAATCCTCGAAACCGAGTGGTGGGCGGCGAGCCTGGTGGATGAATTGCGCAGCGCGCTGATCGATCAAATGGTCAACAGCAATCCCCGGCGCAACGTATCGGTGCGGATAGAGGTGCAGCGATTCGATTCGATTCCCGGTCAATATGCGTTGATCGACGTCAAGTGGCGCCTGCGCAATCTGAGTGAAAGTGATGCCGCGCTGGTCACCTGCCGCAGCACTTTGCAGACGCCTTCAGGCGCTTCCATCGATGAGCTGGTGGCGGCTCAACAAAACAATGTCAAACGCCTGGCTGCGCTGATCAGCCAGGCCGCGGGCGGAATGCAAAAAGGGTGTCCATCGGCTTAATCAAGCCATCACGCGACCTGTAGCAGCTGGCGAAGCCTGCGTTCGGCTGCGAAGCAGTCGTGAAATCAGGCACCACGCTGTTTCAGGTAAATCGAACTGGCTGGATTGACGACTGCTTCGCAGCCGAACGCAGGCTTCGCCAGCTGCTACAGGTGATGCGTTGCTACTGAAATTTTGACGCTTTTTTCTCATTTAACACTTTACATTTGCCGCGCCTTGAACATGCAAATGATTCGTATTGAACTACACTGATCGACGACCCTTTCCCGTCGATTCTGCCGAGTTTGCGCGCAGGATTTTAATAAAAACAGGAGCTGCCAACGCATGAATCCCCCGTTCCCTTCTTTCCTGAAAACAGCACTGCTGGCCACCGCTTTGGTGAGTGCCGGTCATGTGTATGCGGCGGATGCCGATGGCATTGTGGTCTACAACGCCCAGCACGAAAGCCTGACCAAATCCTGGATCGAAGGCTTTACCAAGGAGACCGGAATCAAGGTCACCCTGCGCAATGGTGACGACACCGAGATGGGCAATCAGATCGTGCAGGAAGGCACGGCCTCCCCGGCCGACGTGTTCCTGACCGAAAACTCCCCGGCCATGGTGCTGGTCGACAATGCGGGGCTGTTTGCACCGGTTGCGCCGGCCACCCTGGAACAGGTCGGCAATGCTTACCGCCCGGCCCATGGCAAATGGGTGGGGATCGCCGCGCGCTCCACAGTGTTTGTCTATAACCCGAGCAAACTGCCCGAAGCCGAGCTGCCAAAGTCACTGATGGACCTTGCTGGCCCGAACTGGAAAGGTCGCTGGGGCGCTTCACCGGCCGGTGCCGACTTCCAGGCCATCGTCGCCGCCGTGCTGGAACTCAAGGGCGAAGCCGCCACTCTGGAATGGCTGAAAGGGATGAAAACCAACTTTACCGCGTACCGGGGCAACAGCTCTGTGCTCAAAGCGGTCAACGCCGGGCAGATCGACAGCGGCGTGATCTACCACTATTACAGCTTCGGCGACCAGGCCAAGACCGGCGAGAACAGCAAGAACACCGCCCTGCACTACTTCAAGCACAAGGATCCGGGTGCGTTTGTCAGTGTCTCCGGTGGCGGCGTGCTGGCGTCCAGCAAACACAAGGAACAAGCCCAGGCGTTCCTCAAATGGATTACCGGCAAAGATGGCCAGGCCATCCTCAAAACCGGCAAATCGTTCGAATACGCGGTGGGCAAGAACGCTGAATCCAATCCAAAACTGGTGCCTTTGCAGCAACTCGACGCGCCGACAGTCGATGCTTCAAAACTCGACAGTAAAAAAGCCGTGGAGCTGATGACACAGGCGGGACTGCTCTAATTGCTGCCTGAAACCTTGCCGGCGGGTGTCGCTGAGGCGATACCCGCGAATTTGCGACGACGATCCCGCGGCCTCTTCGCGGGACGTGGTGGCGCGTGGGTGATCGGTTTGTCGGTGCTGATTTCGCTGCTGTCACTGCTGCCGATTGCCTTCGTCATCGGCGTATCGTTTCAGACAGGCTGGGCGACCCTTGTGCCGCTGGTATTCCGGCCGCGGGTCGCTGAATTATTGATCAACACCGTTTTGCTGGTGGTGATCACGATTCCGTTGTGCGTCACGTTAGGCCTGTCGCTGGCCTGGTTGACAGAGCGCACCAACCTGCCGGGGCGGCGCTGGTGGTCGTTGCTGGCGACCGCGCCGCTGGCGGTGCCAGCGTTCGTGCACAGCTATGCGTGGGTCAGTCTGGTGCCGCCGATTCACGGACTGTTTGCCGGGGTGCTGGTCTCGGTCATCGCTTACTTCCCGTTCTTGTATTTGCCGATAGCCGCCACCCTGCGCAGGCTCGATCCAGCCATCGAAGACGTTGCCGAATCGCTAGGGCTCAAGCCTTGGGCGATATTTTTCCGTGTGGTGTTGCCGCAACTGCGCCTGGCCATTTGCGGCGGCGCATTGCTGGTCGGCCTGCATCTGCTGGCCGAATATGGCCTGTACGCGATGATCCGTTTCGACACCTTCACCACGGCCATCTTCGATCAGTTCAAGTCCACCTTCAACGGCCCCGCCGCCCACATGCTGGCCAGCGTGCTCGCCCTGTGTTGCCTGGTGATGCTGACCGCAGAATCGGCCGCTCGTGGTACGGCGCGCTACGCCCGGGTCGGGTCGGGAAGCGCTCGCGAACAGCGGGTGGTGCGCCTGAAACCCGCAACCACCCTCCTCGCCCTGACCGTCCAGATGGCGACCTGCGCACTGGCACTCGGCGTGCCACTGGTGACTTTAGGTAACTGGCTGATCGCCGGCGGCACGCAGGTGTGGCAATTGGACGAGCTTCTGCCGGCGCTGGAACAGACGCTGCTGCTCGGCGTTGCGGGCGCCGCCGTCACCACCTGCGCTGCCATCCCGATTGCCTGGCTGTCGATTCGCGCTCCGGGCCGGTTGCAACGCGTATTGGAAAGCTGCAACTACATCACCAGTTCGTTGCCCGGGATCGTCGTGGCCCTGGCCTTGGTGACTGTCACCATCCATTTTGCCCGGCCGATTTACCAGACGACGGTCACGGTGCTGCTAGCGTACCTGCTGATGTTTTTGCCCCGCGCCCTGGTGAGTTTGCGCGCCGGCATCGCCCAGGCGCCGGTAGAGCTGGAAAACATGGCCCGTAGCCTCGGCCGTTCCCCAGCCCGGGCATTGTGGCTGATCACCCTGCGTCTGGCCGCGCCCGGCGCTGCCGCTGGCGCCGCGCTGGTGTTTCTGGCGATCACCAATGAGTTGACCGCCACCCTGCTGCTCGCCCCCAACGGCACACGCACCCTGGCCACCGGGTTCTGGGCGATGACCAGCGAAATCGACTACGCCGCCGCTGCGCCCTATGCCCTGTTGATGATCCTGCTGTCGCTGCCCTTGACCGGACTTCTTTATCACCAATCCAAACGAACGGCTGGCCGATGAACGCTCTCGAACTCCATTCCATTTCCAAGTCCTACGGCGCCCATCAAGCGCTGGAGAGCGTCAATCTGTCGGTACCCACAGGCAGCCGAACGGTCATCGTCGGCCCGTCCGGCTCAGGTAAAACCACTTTGCTGCGGATGATCGCCGGCTTCGAATTCCCGGACTCGGGGCGTCTTTCACTCAATGGCCAAACGCTCGTCGACAGCACCCACGAAGTCCCGGCGCATCAGCGTTTGATTGGTTATGTTCCGCAGGACGGCGCCCTGTTCCCGCACATGACCGTGGCCGCGAACATCGGTTTCGGGCTTTCGATCAGGGGCGCTGCAAAACAGGAGCGCGTCGCTGAGTTGATGGACAGCGTGGCGCTGGATGCGAGCATGGCCAACCGTTGGCCCCACGAGCTCTCCGGCGGCCAGCAACAGCGCGTCGCACTGGCGCGGGCGTTGGCCCAACAACCGTGTTTGATGCTGCTGGACGAGCCGTTTTCGGCCCTCGACACCGGGCTTCGTGGCGCCATGCGCAAAATGGTCGCCCGGCTGCTGACCGACGCCGGCGTGACCACCATTCTGGTCACCCATGACCAGAGTGAAGCCTTGTCGTTCGCCGATCAGCTGGCGGTGATGCGTGACGGTCGGCTGGTGCAGTCGGGCCATCCGCTGGACCTTTACCGCTACCCCGAGGATGAACAAACCGCGCTGTTTCTCGGGGATGCCATCGTCATGCCCGCCCGAATCGAAGCCGGCTGGGCCCATTGCGACCTTGGCCGGATACCGGTGAACAATCACCGGGCCAATAAATCGGCGCAGATCATGCTGCGCCCCGAACAATTGCAACTCGTCAGCATCCAGCCCAACCCATCCAAGGCTGGCGGGTGTCGCGCCGTCGTGACCGAGCGGGATTTCAGCGGCAATACCTGCACCTTGACCGTGGAACTGGAGGCTTTGGTGTCCGGGCAACAGCCTGGGCGATCATTGATGGTGCGCAGTTCTGGCCTGTATGCACCACCCGCCGGCAGTGCGGTTCACGTTTCGACAATCGGCCATGCCCACGTACTGAGTGAAACGTGAACCGCTTCCATCAAAGATCGAACCGATCCACCGCACGACGTCGCTCGTTGTCATCGCGCACATCGTAGTTGGCCGTGGTCTGGATGTTGCTGTGATGGGCGAGTTTCTGGGCGATCGACAAGTCGTACTCCTCAATCACTCGGGTAATGAACGAACGTCGGAAATCATGCGGCATGATTTTCACCCCGACCTGCGCGCCCCGCTGGCGGGCGATGTAATAGATCGCATGTTTGGTGATGCGCTCGCGGGTGATGTGGCTGCCGCGGCGGATGCGATTGAACAGAAATGAATCGTCCGTTTCGCCCTCCTTCAATAGCGAGCGCCGCAGTTCCAGCCAGTCATTGAGTTTGGCGAACGCCCAGGCCGGTGCGTACTTGATCAGTTGCTTGTTGCCCTTGGCGGTCACACGAAGGCTGCGCTCGGCGAAATCGACCTGGTTCAGGTCCAGGTTCACCGATTCCGATTTGCGCATGCCCGAGCCATACAAAATCCCGATGATCGCCGCATCCCTCAACCCTTGTGGCCGTGGATCGGCAGCACAGACCGCCATCAGTTCCTGGATCAGCGTGCGCCTGAGGTTGCGCCCCTGGGATAATCGCGTGCCGGCAATTCCCTTGACCGAGCGCATTTTCAGCAAGTGCTCCTGACTGATCAGGCTCATGCGCCACGCCTCGTTCATCACCCCGCGCACCGCATTGACGTACAGCGAAGAGGTGTTGGGCGCATAGCCGTCGGTGCGCAAGGTGGCGACCAGCGCGATGACATCTTCCGGTTGCAGGTTGTGCCAGGGAATCTCCTCGACGTTCATGTCTTCGAAGCCCAACCGGTCAGCGGCGTCCTGCAACACATAACGCATGGTCAGCTGGCTGGAGGGCGCCAGACGTGCCAGGTACAGGGTCAGCGGGTTGGTCTTTGAGGGAATGGAGTCGGTAGCGGGTAAGTCAATCAAACGAAACGGCCTTAAGTGGAAAACAGTTCATTAAATAACTAAGGATTGAAACATCCTTCATATAACGCGGAACACTTCTGTAGGAATTTCCACTAAAAAACTCGATGAACGGCAGAAGTCTGAACAGTGACTGTATGACTTTCAGGTAAGCAATTCACCCACCGGTTTTCTCATGCCCCTTTCACAAAACCAGACATAACCTTCAATCAATCCAGTGAGCCTCGGTGGGCTCCCAACCTGCCGGCCACGGCTGTAAATGTCAAATACAGTGTGCGTCTGGTCGTTAGCTAAATCATTGAAATCACGTTTCTTTCGGCATTGACGCTGAAGGATGGCTTACGCCCGAAAGTTCTCCAGCAACCAGGCTTTTTCCTGTTGTCCCGTTCCAGTACCGGCGATGAAGAAACTGCCGTCGTAAAGCAAGTATTGGGTTTCGCTCGATACCGCCGCGAGGCCGTGGCTTGGAGTCTGAAACGTCTGGACGTGGCGTTGTCCAGCACGATAGACGAATTGAAATATGACCACGCCTATCCTGACGCCGCACAGCAGCGAGTCGACCGTCATCGCCCTCAACGCTCGCCCTGCTCTCGCATCCGGACTCAGGAGTGCCCCATGAAAATCAGTGTATTTGGTAGCGGTTACGTTGGCCTGGTGCAAGCGGCTGTCCTGGCTGAAGTCGGCCACGACGTGGTCTGCATGGACATTGATGAGCGCAAAGTCGAACGGCTGCAACAAGGCCACGTGAGCATTTTCGAACCGGGGCTGGCCAGCCTGGTGCGCGAAGGCCTGGAAGCCCATCGTCTACAGTTCACCACTGACGAGCAGTTTGCGGTGCAGCATGGCCAGGTATTGTTTATCGCCGTCGGTACACCGTCCCGGGACGATGGCTCGGCGGATCTGCGTTATGTGCTGGCGGTGGGCGAAGCCGTGGCGCGTCATCGTGAACAGCCGGTGATTCTGGTGGAGAAATCCACGGTGCCGGTGGGCACGGGTGACACCTTGCGCGCACACATCGACAGGTGCCTGATCAAGGTCGGTCGGCTGCTGCAGTTCGATATTGTCTCCAACCCGGAGTTTCTGAAAGAAGGCTCAGCCGTGGCCGATTGCCGACGTCCGGACCGGATCGTCATCGGCTGCGAACGCGATGAAGTGCGTGACGTAATGCGTGACCTCTACGCGCCCTTCAACCGCAACCATGACCGGGTCATGTTCATGGACCTGCGCAGCGCCGAGCTGACCAAGTACGCCGCCAACTGCATGCTGGCGACCAAGATCAGCTTCATCAACCAGATCGCCGAACTGGCCGAACACCTGGGCGCCGACATCGAATCGGTGCGCCTGGGCATCGGCGCCGATTCGCGCATTGGCTACCACTTCATCTACCCGGGCTGCGGTTATGGCGGCTCGTGCTTTCCCAAGGACATGCGCGCGCTGATCCACAGCGCCGAACAGGCGCATTGCTCCAGCGATTTGCTGCAAGCGGTGGAAGCAATCAACCAGCGTCAGAAGCATAAGTTGTTCGAGCGTATCAACGCGTTCTACCGGGGTGATTTGCGTGGCAGGACCTTCGCCGTGTGGGGGCTGGCGTTCAAACCGAACACCGACGACATGCGCGATGCACCGAGCCGGGTGCTGCTGGAATCGCTGTGGGCTGCCGGGGCCAACGTCCGGGCGTTCGACCCGGAAGCCATGCAGGAAACCCAGCAGCTGTATCCCGATGAATCCCGATTGATGCTGATGGGCACGCCGGAATCGGTATTGTCCGGCGCTGACGCGCTGATCATCTGCACCGAATGGCAGCAGTTCAAGGCCCCGGATTTCAGCCTGATCCAGCAGCGACTCAACGCACCGGTGATCTTCGACGGACGCAACCTGTACGACGCCGATCGCCTGGCCCGCGCCGGTTTCATGTACTTCCCGATGGGCCGTGGTGAGTCGCGTAACTTGCCGATTCCGCATCAGCAGTGGCCCGCTGCCTCGGTCGTCGCTTGAATACGATGTCAGCCGCTATCAGAGCGGCGCCTTCAAATCGACCCCCAACGCCAGGGCAAACGCCTTGACCAGCGGACTGCGCACCGTGTTGTGACGAAGGATCAGATTGAACGGGGTGCTGATGTTGATCAGGTCTGGGCGCACCGCCCGGAACTGTCCCTGCGCCACCATCGACGCGGCGTAATGCTGTGGCAGAAAACCCACGAAACGCCCGGTCTTGATCAGCAATGCCACCGCTTCGACCTGGCTGGCCGAGGCGGAAAAGCTGTCGTAGTGGGCAAAATTCAGTTTGTCGCGATGAATCGCATAGCGGTGGTTGATGCACTCGTAATCCTTGAGCACATGACTGCCGATTTCTGCGTCCGGCACCGTGAATAACGGATGACCGACCGCGCAATAAACTTCAGAGCGTTCTTCATAAAGCGGGTAGTAATCAAACTCTTCACGCTTCTGATACACCGGCACTATTCCTGCTACTAATCGCCCCTCTACAACACCTCTTTCCACCTCATCCAGTTGTGAGGCTTGAAGTTGAAATCTTACTTTCGGCGATGTTTCATTAATTGCTCTAAGCGCAGCAACTAACGGCGAATTAGCATCGGAAATCGTATTATCAATAACCCCCACGCCAAGGTCACCGATCAGTTCATTCTGAGCTGAACTAAGGCGGTCGCGAAAGTTGTCGACCGAGGCAAATAAATCAATGGACGCCTGATACACCAGGCGACCCTCTTCGGTCAGGTGAAAACCCTCGCGACCGCGGGTGCACAGGCGCATGCCGATGCGGATCTCCAGGTCGGAGATCTGTTTGCTGATGGCTGCCAGACCCACATTCAGCTCATTCTGGGCAGCACTGAAGCCGCCGGCTTCGACCACTGCCTTGAATACTTTGAGCAGTTTGAAATCCAGGCCGCTGAGGGTCAGCGGTGCCCGATGACCCGTTTTCAGCGGCGGGTTTCCGGAATTGGAAAGTGGGGTTTCCATAATGCCTATTTACCTCTGGCGCCCTATTCAACAACCTGTGTCCAACAACAAAAATAGTGCTGGTAAATAATAATGACCACAGAAAACCAGGCTTGGCAACCGCTAATAAATCCCGCACATCAGTGCCAACTCACTGATTTCGAACTATTAAAAGCTGACACTTCGATCAGCTCTCGTAACGATGCAACTGCGCTTTCCCCCTGCCCTTGAATAATGTTTAGGCCAAACCACGCCCAATTGATTTGCGGCGAGTGTTTCAGGCCCGGCACACCGATTTCAGTTCGCTTTACCGACGAGGAAAACAACAATGTCTCAAACCACCGACCGTCTCTGGGGTGCCCGCTTCAAAAGCGGTCCGTCCGAAGCCCTGGCGGCCTTGTCCCGTTGCCCCGAGCGCTACTTTCGCCTCACCCCGTACGACCTCGCCGGTTCCAAGGCGCATGCCCGTGAATTGCAGCGCGCCGGGCTGCTGAGCGAACAAGAAACCCAGACCATGCTCGACGCCCTGGAGCGCATCGGTGATGACTTCCGAGCCGGCAGCATCGCGCCGACCCTGGATGACGAAGACGTCCACACCTTCATCGAACGCCTGCTGACCGAACGCCTCGGCGCGCTGGGCGGCAAGCTGCGCGCCGGCCGTTCACGCAACGACCAGACTGCCAACGACCTACGCCTGTTCCTGCGTGATCACGTCCGCACCCTGGCCGTTGAAGTCCTGGCCCTGCAACAAGCCTTGGTGGATCAGGCCGAGCAGCACATCGAAAGCATCTGCCCAGGGTTCACTCACCTGCAGCAAGCCCAGCCGATCGTGTTCGCTCACCACTTGCTGGCCCACGCCCAATCGATGTTGCGTGACGTGCAACGCCTGGTGGACTGGGACGTACGCACTTCGCTGTCGCCACTCGGCGCGGCGGCCATGGCCGGTTCTGCCATCGCTCGTCTGCCGCAGCAGTCGGCCAAGGAAATGGGCTACAGCGGCGTGTGTGAAAACTCCATCGATGCCGTAGCCAGCCGCGATCACGTTGCCGAGTTCCTGTTCATTGCCAGCATGCTCGGGATCAACATTTCCCGCCTCGCCGAAGAGTTCTGCCTGTGGTCGTCGCGGCAATTTCGCTGGGTCGTGCTGGACGATGCCTACGCCACCGGCAGCTCAATCATGCCGCAGAAGAAGAACCCGGACATCGCTGAATTGGCGCGGGGCAAGGCGGGTCGCCTGATCGGCAACCTGACCGGCCTGCTCTCCACCCTCAAATCCCTGCCGCTGTCGTACAACCGCGACTTGAGCGAAGACAAAAACGGCGTGCTCGACAGCGTCGACACCCTGTTGCTGGTGCTGCCCGCCATGGCCGGGATGGTCGCAACCATGAAGGTCAACGTCGAAGAACTGCGGCGTCAGGCGCCACTGGGTTTCACCCTCGCCACCGAAGTCGCCGACTGGCTGGCCATGCGCGGCGTGCCGTTCAAGGAAGCCCACGAAATCACCGGTGCGCTGGTCCAGGCCTGTGAGAAACACGACATCGAATTGTGGGAAGCCTCCCCGGCGCTGTTGGCCGAAATTGACCCGCGCCTGACCGCAGAAGTGCGCGAGAGCCTGACCCTCGAAGCCGCCATCGCCGCCCGCAGCGGCTGGGGCGGCACCGCACCGCAACAGGTGCGCGAGCAGATTGGTCGACTGAAAACTGCCCTGGCTGCGCAGCAGCAATGGACCGAGAACTATCAGGGCTTTCGCCTTTAAGTCAGAGCACAAAACCTGTGGGAGCGGGCTTGCCCGCGATGAGGCCATCACATCCACATTTTTGTTGACTGACAGTCCGCTATCGCGGGCAAGCCCGCTCCCACAGGGACTGTGCTGACCTGAAATATCAGAGTACGGAGAAACAACATGAGCCAGACTCAGGCAGAACGACTCCAGTCGGAGCGCAAACTGGCGGAAAACCAGTTCGATATCACCCAGTACCACCATGTGCCACGGCGTTATTACGGGCGGATTTTCTTCGCCACCGTGATCGTCATTGCGATTATCGGCCTGGTACGAGCCTTCGCCGAAGGCAAGATCGAGTGGTCCTACATCGGCCAGTTCCTCACTTCCCAGGCGATCATGTGGGGCTTGCTCAACACCATCGTCATGGCGGTGCTGGCCATGGCACTGGGCATCGTTTTCGGGGTGATCACCGCGATCATGCGCATGTCGGCCAACCCGATCCTGCGCTACGTGGCGGTGACCTACACCTGGCTGTTTCGCGGCACGCCACTGATCCTGCAACTGCTGTTGTGGTTCAACCTGGCGCTGATTTTTCCCACCATCGGCATCCCCGGCCTGTTCGAAATGGACACCGTGAGCCTGATGACCCCGTTCGTGGCGGCCCTCCTCGGCTTGAGCATCAACCAGGGCGCCTACACCGCCGAAGTGGTGCGTGCCGGCCTGCTGTCGGTGGACACCGGCCAGTACGAAGCCGCCAAGTCGATCGGCATGCCGCGCCTGCAAGCGCTGCGCCGGATCATCCTGCCGCAAGCCATGCGGGTGATCATTCCGCCGGTCGGTAACGAGTTCATCGGCATGGTGAAGATGACCTCGCTGGCGAGCGTCATCCAGTACTCGGAACTGCTCTACAACGCCCAGAACATTTACTACGCCAACGCCCGTGTGATGGAGCTGCTGATCGTCGCCGGTATCTGGTACCTGGCCACCGTTACCGTCCTGTCCTTTGGTCAAAGTCGTCTGGAGCGTCGTTTCGCTCGCGGCGCCGGCAAGCGTTCTTGAGGAGCCCCACATGAGAAGCATCGTCAAGGCCGTGAGCCTGAACAAGTACTACGACCATTTCCACGCGCTCAAGGACGTCAACATCGAAGTCGAGCAAGGCGAAGTGCTGTGCATCATCGGCCCGTCCGGCTCCGGCAAAAGCACTTTGCTGCGCTGCATCAACCAGCTGGAAAAAATCGACAAGGGCGGCCTCTGGGTCGATGGCGAACTGGTGGGTTACCGCATCGTCGGCAACAAGCTGCACGAACTCAACGAGTCGCAGATCGCCCGTCAACGCCTGGCCACCGGCATGGTGTTCCAGCGCTTCAACCTGTTCCCGCACATGACTGTGCTGCAAAACATCATCGAAGGGCCATGCCAGGTGCTCAAGCGTTCGCCCAAGGAGGCGCACGAGGAAGCCTTGGAATTGCTCGCTCGCGTCGGCCTGGCCGACAAGCGCAACAGCTACCCGATCGAACTCTCGGGTGGCCAGCAACAACGCGTCGCCATAGCCCGTGCACTGGCCATGCGGCCCAAGCTGATGCTGTTCGATGAACCCACTTCGGCACTCGACCCGGAACTGGTCGGTGAGGTGCTGTCGGTGATGCGCGATCTGGCGCAGACCGGCATGACCATGATCGTCGTCACCCATGAACTGGGCTTCGCTCGCGAAGTTTCCAACCGCATGGTGTTCATGGACGGCGGGCAGATCGTGGAGGCTGGAAGCCCCGAAGAAATACTAATAAGCCCGCAAAACCCGCGCACCCAAAGCTTCATTTCTGCCGTTCGAACCTAAGCGTCCTTTGGCGCTCACAACACTCATAAGAGAACGACCATGAAGAACATTGTTATCCCAGCAGTACTCGCAGGCGTTATGGCTTCCGGCTTCACCTGGGCCGCCGAACTACCGGCCAGCATCAAGGAAAAAGGCGAGGTCGTGGTAGCGATCATGCCGAACTACCCGCCGATGGACTTCAAGGACCCGGCCACCAACACCCTCACCGGTCTTGACTACGACCTGGGCAATGCCCTGGCCGAACGTCTGGGCGTGAAGATCAAATGGCAGGAAACCGGCTTCGAGCAAATGATCAATGCGCTGACCACCGACCGCGTGGACATGGTGCTGTCGGGCATGACCGACACCGCCGAGCGTCAGGCCAGCGTGACCTTCGTCGACTACTTCACCAGTGGTCCGCAGTTCTACACCTTGCAGAAAAACAAGGATTTCAACGAGATCATCGACCTGTGCGGCAAAAAAGTCGGCACCAGCCGCCGCACCACCTTCCCGGCGGAAATTGCCGAGTGGAGCAAGGCCAATTGCGAAGCTGCTGGCAAGCCTGCGATCAACGTGATCGGCACCGAAGGCTCGGCCGATGCCCGCGCGCAATTGCGTCAGAGCCGTATCGACGCGGCCATGCAGGGCAGCGAGACCCTGTCCTACCTGAAGACTCAGGAAAAGGACATGTACAAAACCGTGGGCCTGCCGATCTCCAAGCAGTTCACCGGGCTGGGCGTGAGCAAGAAAAAGCCAGAGCTGAGCGAGGCGGTGAAGGTCGCGTTGCAGAGCATGGTGGATGACGGCAGCTACCAGGCGATCCTGAAAAAGTGGGACCTGGAACTGGGGGCGATCAAGACTGTGACCATTAACGCCGGGAAATAAGGGATCGGCGTGATGCCTTTGTGGGAGCGAGCCTGCTCGCGATGGCGGTCTGTCAGGCGACAGGGATGTTGAATGTGCCGGCCCCATCGCGAGCAGGCTCGCTCCCACAGGGTTCGGTGTTTATTTATGAATAGTTGGAGCACCACATGTCCTCCTTGCCACAACCCAACTGGCCCGACCAGCACAAAGCCTGCCTCGCCCTGGCCTTCGACCTCGACGGTCCGACCGGCGATGCCATGCTCAACGGTTCGATCTGGCGCAAGCCCGAGTACTTCGGTTTTGGCGGTTACGGCCCTTACCGCGCCTTGCCCCGCATCCTCGATGTGCTCGACGCGTACCAAATCCCGACGACGTTTTTCGTCCCGGCCTGGGTCGTGGAGAACTGGCCGAAACAGTGCCAGGCGATTGTCGAGCGCGGGCATGAAGTGGCCTACCACGGCTACAAGCACGAATCCTTTTACGCCCTGACGCTGGAACAGCAAAAGGACGTGATGAACAAATCCCGCGAGGTGTTCTGGAAGCACCTGAACATCCGCGCCGAAGGGTTTCGCACCCCGTCCGGTGACTGGCGGGCCGAAACCCCGGCGATGCTGGTGGAGGCTGGCGTGACCTACTCCAGCAGCATGCGCGGCGATGACCGGCCGTACCTGGTGAAAGTACCGGGCCACGACACGCCGCTGGTGGAGATCCCCGGCCGCTGGGAAATGGACGACTATGCCTCCCTCGCCTACACCCGCGCGCCGGACTTTCCTTCCGGGCTGGACCGCACCGCCAGCTACGCCCTGACCCTCGATAACTGGTGCCGCGAGTACGACGGTGCCATGAACGAAGGGTTGTGCCTGACCACCCTGTTCCACCCCAAGATCACCGGCAAACCGGGACGCATCCTGCTGCTGGAAAAACTCTTCGAACACATGCGCCAGCGTGATGACGTGTGGTTCGCCACATGCCGCGATGTCGCCCACTGGTGGCTGAAGGAGCATCACCATGGCTGATTCCCCTGTCTGGCCCAAAGGCTACCGCTGCGCCGTGGTACTGACCGTCGATTACAACGACATCCACGGCATCCTCACCCAGGCCCCGGAGGTCGCCGGGCGCGACAAGACGCTGTCGGTCTGGCGCTATGGCACCCAACGCGGCGTCGACCGTTTGCTCGGTTTATTCGAAGAACTGGGGGTTTCCAGCAGCTGGTTTGTTCCCGGGATCGTCGCCGAGGAAAACCCCGGGCACATTCGGGCAATCCAGGCCGGTGGACATGAGATCGCCTGCGCCGGGTATCGCCACCAGCACTACGACACCCTGAGCCTCAACGAACAAAGCGCCGAGATTGCCAAAGGCTGCGAGGCGTTGACCACGCTGACTGGCCAGCGTCCAACAGGCTTTCGCATCCCGGCCGGCAACGGTGCACCGGGCTTCATCGAAGCGTTGAAGGATCACGGCATTCGCTGGTCCTCATCGTGGCGTGGCGATGATTTGCCATTCGCTCATCCGACGGCGCCCGACGTCATCGAGTTGCCATTGCACTACGAACTGGAAGACGAACCCTACTTCGCCTTCAACCTGAGCCCGGCCGTGCCCCCGGCGCAATCGCGGATCGCCTCTTACAGCCACACCCTGGGCAACCTGCAACTGGATTTTGCCGGGTTTCACCGATTCGGCCTGTGTTATGTGCTGCGACTGCACCCGGAAATCATTGCGACACCCGGGAGGATTGGCGTGTTGCGCGAGTTGCTGGAGGGGATTCAACAGCACGACGACGTGTGGATTGCCACAGGCGCCGACGTTGCTCAATGGTGGGCCGAATCGGCGCGGCCTGTGACCGAGGACCATCCGGCGGCCGTGTATGAGCGGCATTATCGGGATTACCTTTCATGAGTGAGCGGATGCAGCGTTTGGCGCAGTTCTGCGTCGACAGCCGATTCGAAGACTTGCCGCCTGCACTAGTGGCACAAGCCAAGCGACACATACTCGACACCTTCGGCGCGACCCTGGCCGGGGCTGGCAGTGATGTCGCGAAGCAGGCACGGCAGGTCTTCGACGGTGAGGTCGGGAACACGCTGATCTGGGGCACCGATCAACGCACTGGCGCGGCCCAGGCCGCCCTGCTCAATGGTGTCGCCGCCCATGCCCTGGAACTGGACGACACCGGTGGTTGCGACCACTCCGGCGCGGTGGTGCTGCCGGCAGTCATGGCGGCGGTGTCAATGTCTGGACAATCGGTGAATGGCCGGGAGCTGATCACCGCTGTGGTAATCGGCTACGAAATCGGCCGCCGGGTGCTCGAAGCCTGTGGCAGCTATTCAGCCCACAACGGCGCCGGCTGGCACTCCACCGCCACCTGCGGCGTGTTCGGTGCGGCGGCGGCCAGTGCGCGAATTCTTGGACTGGATACCGCGCAAACCGTCTCGGCGCTGGGCATTGCCGGCAGTTTCAGTGGAGGGTTGTGGGCGTTTATCCACGACGGTTCGCAAAGTAAAAAACTTCACAGCGGTCGTGCCGCCGAGGGTGGATTGCTGGCGGCGCGATTTGCGCAAAGAGGCATCACCGGGCCGACGAAGTTGTTCGATGATGTCTGGGGCGGGTTTCTGAAAACCCTGGCAGGCGAGACTGCACAACCTGACGCGCTGGATGCCGATCTGGGCGTCGTATGGAAACTTGCTCGCTGTTCGATTAAACCCTACGCCGCATGTCGCGGAACACATTCGGCCATCGATGCGCTGGGGCTGTTGCTGGATCAGCTGCAGGTCAGCGCAGATCAAGTCGAAGATGTTCAGGTGTCGTTGTGCGGGTTTCTTCAGGGCATGTGCGGCGGGCGCGACGTCGGTACGCTGGCGGCGGCGCAGATGAGCCTGCCGTATGCCCTCGCAGCCCGGCTGGTGCAGGGGCATTGCCGGCTGGAGGCGTATGACGATGAACAACGGGGCGATCCTCGGATTGCTCACTGGATGTCGCGCATCCGTCTTGAAGTGGATCCGCAACTGTCAGAGGATGGCGAGCCCATCGTCAGCGTGCGGACCGTGGACGGTCGGCAGGCGAGCCTGTGTGTCGACCCGCCATTGGGTGCGCCGGGCAATCCATTGAGTGATGCGGCGCTGGAGGAGAAGTTTTTCAGCCTGGCGTTGCGGGTGATGCCGCGGGGGCAAGCGGCAGAACTGCTTGAGCAGTTGTGGCGGGTTGAAGAGCTGGAATCTGTCGAGGCACTGATCGTTCCCACGCTCCGCGTGGGAATGCAGCCCGGGACGCTCCGCGTCCCAAAAGCGGACGCAGAGCGTCCGGTAAGGCATTCCCACGCAGACGGTTCGACGCCTCGACGTGGGTACGATCACTCAGAGAACATTAAATAAGGATATTTGCACCACCGTGGCCACTTACTCACTCGTTATCCGCCGGTTGATGATCGTTTCGCTGACCATCGTCGTCAGCCGCGCCATTACCAGCCCGCTGCTGACGCTGTTCCTGAGCAACAAACTCGGCCTCAACCAACAGGATGTCGGCTTGCTGCTGGGCATCGCGGTCTTCATCGCCACCCTGCTCGCGCTCTACGGCGGTTACATCATCGACCGCCTCGAGAAGCGCCGGCTGTTGATCCTGGCGATGCTCTCCAGCGCCATCGGCTTTGTGCTGCTGACTTTCGCCGACAACCTCTACCTGACCACCGCCACCCTGGTGATCACCGAAACCGCCTCGGCACTGTTCCTGATCGGTTCAAAGGCGATCCTCAGCGAAAACCTGCCCGTGGGCCAGCGCGCCAAGGCGTTTTCCCTGCGCTACACCTTGACCAACATCGGCTACGCCACCGGCCCGATGCTAGGCGTGGTGATTGCCGGCGTGTATCCGATAGCACCGTTCCTGATCGCGGGCGGCATCGCGTTCTTCAGTATTTTCCTGATGATCGGAATACCGAAGGATTCGGCCCAGGCTCCCGCGATTGGCCAGCCAACGAGTTTTCTCAAGACCCTGATCACCCTGAAAAACGATCGCACGCTGATCATGTTCACCTGCGGCTGCCTGCTCAGCACCGTGGTCCATGGCCGTTTCACCCTGTACCTGTCGCAATACCTGTTGGTGACTCAAGACACCAAACGGGCACTGGAAACCATGGCCGCCCTGCTCGCCTGCAATGCGATCAGCGTGATCCTGTTGCAATACCAGATCGGCCGTTTCCTCAAGCGCGAACAATTGCGTTACTGGATCGCGGGCGGTACCAGCCTGTTCATCGTCGGGTTGATCGGCTTCAGCCTGGCCGACAGCCTTGTGAGCTGGTGCGTGGCCATGTTCATCTTCACCCTCGGTGAAATGATCATTTACCCGGCCGAATTCCTCTTCGTTGACACCCTGGCGCCGGAAGAGCTGCGCGGCAGTTATTACGGCGCGCAAAACCTCGCAGCCCTCGGCGGTGCACTGAGCCCGGTGATTTGCGGTTTCCTGCTGATGCACACCCCAGCGCCAACGATGTTTTATGCCTTGAGCGCACTGACCGCGATGGGCGGATTCCTGTGTTTCATGAGCGGTCGCCGGGTGGCTTTACAGCAATATTAATGCACTAAAACTGCATTAATATGAATTTGTCAGCATCGGGAATGAGCGGCACACTGTGCCCCGTTCCTCCCCCAATAGTTGGAACAACTTCAAGGGCTTTCTGGGTATCCCAGCTAAGCCTTTTTTTTGCCTCGTTTTTTTGGATCGTCTGCCTCATGTTTGCTCGCTGGTTTCCCGCTGCCATCAACACCCGCCCCTCCGAATGGAGTCGCGCCGCGATCGGCATGTCCTTGGGCACGATGTTCAGCGTCTGGCTCTGCAGCCAGGTATTCGGCATGCAAGTGGCGCAACACCTGATCGGTCCACTGGGCGCATCGGCCGTGTTGCTGTTCGCAGTGTCCTCCGGCGCCCTTGCCCAGCCCTGGTCGATTCTCGGCGGCTACCTCAGCGCTGGAGTGGTTTCGCTGCTGGTCGCTCACGTACTGGGGCGAACCCTTGGCAGCGCTTGCCTGGCAGCCGGCATGGCGCTGATTCTGATGTGCTGGCTGCGTTGCCTGCACCCACCGGCCGGAGCCTTGGCGTTGCTGTTGGTATTGGCAGACCCGGCGACCATTGCCCTGGACTGGAAAGCCCTCGGCCCGGTGATGCTCAGCGGCTCGACCATGCTGCTCAGCGCCCTGGCCTACAACAACCTGACCCGTATTCGTTACCCAAAACGCGCCAGCGAACCGGCGTCCATCGTGCCGGCCGACCGCCCGCCCACCGACAGCCAGGCGATCACTGCCGCGGATCTGAAACTGGCCCTTGCCGACATGGAGGCCTTCTACGACGTCACCCCCGAAGACCTTGAACAGCTGATCCATGCCAGTGAGTTGCATGCCAAACGGCGCAGCATTGGTGAAGTCCTCAGCGGTAGAACCTGAAGAAACAAAGATCCCCTGTGGGAGCGAGCCTGCTCGCGAAGGCGGTGTGTCATACAAATCAATATTGACTGACAGCGCCCCATCGCGAGCAGGCTCGCTCCCACAGGTTCAGCGCCAACCCAAAAATCTGTTCAGGCTGCTGACTGTTGCCGCACCGGCACCGCCAGACTCACCGCGCGCACCGATGACCCGACATTCAATCCCAAACTCTTCGCAGTTGCTGCATCGACAATCAACGTCCCGGCAGCCACCCGCGCCGGTGCCGCGATAATCCGGCACTCGGCAAATTGACGGTTATGAATCAGGTAAGTCGCCGCCTGCTCCCCCGGTGTGCCAATGCTCAGTTGCAGCACCTGGCTGTCGCGCACCGCACGGATATCCCCGGTGGCGCATTCGATCAGCGGGCCGCCGTCGAAGATGTCGATGTAGTCGCGGTGCTCGAATCCTTCAGCCTTGAGCATCCCCAACGCCGGTTCGGTATTGGGGTGAACCCGCCCGATGACGGTTCGCGCCGCTTCAGGCAACAGGCAGGTGGGCAGCGGAAACTTGGGCATCAGCTCGGCGATGAAGGTTTTGTTGCCCAGCCCTGTGAGGTAGTCGGCATCGGCAAAGTCCATCTTGAAGAAGTGCCGACCCAGGCCTTCCCAGAACGGTGAAATGCCCTCTTCGTCCGAGTAGCCACGCATCTCGGCGATGACTTTCTCACCGAAGTGCTGACGAAATTCCGCCAGAAACAGGAACCGCGCCTTGGACAGCAAGCGCCCGTTCAGACCGCTGCGGTGATCGGCATGCAGAAACAGTGAACACAGTTCTGAGTGACCGGTCATGTCGTTACCGAGGAACAACGTCGGCAGTTGCTGATTGATCCCGAGGTTTTTCGAGGCCGCGACAAACAGGCCCAGTCGGTAGTTGTACCAGGGCTCGCGCAGGCCGACGGCCCCGGCCAGTGCGCAGATGCCGATGGCTTCATGCTGGTCATTCTCAAGCACAAACAGGTAATCGGCATCGGCGCGTTCGGCTTCGCCGGCGAAGGTCTTCGCTGCCCACTCCAGACGCTGGCGCAGACGCCCCGCGTCGGCAGGCAAGGTGGTCAAGCCGGTTCCGGCGCTATGGGCCAGGGCTAACAGTGCCGGCAGGTCTGCCGGTGTGGCTGGACGAACGATCATTGCATTTGCTCCTGGGTAGCCCGATGTTTGGACAGAAAGACTTCGGCCAACATGCAGCGCGCGCTGCCGCCGCCGATGCGTTCGATGGTGTCGATGTTCACGGGGAGCGGCGTGGCGTGGGTTTCGATCAAACGACGTTGGGCGGCATCCAGCGATTGCCAGGCCGTGCGCGACATCACCAGCAAGGGTTCGCCCGCAGCGTTGTGGACTTCCAGCATGTTGCCGGCGAAAGATTCCAGTTGTTCCCAGCTCAGGGCAATCACCTGTTTGCCGCTGTCTTCCAGGCGTTTACGCAGGGCCAGGCGTTCGGCCGGGTGCGTGACTGACGTCAGGCAGGCCACGGCCAGGCGTGTGCCGACACTCATCATCACGTTGGTGTGGTAAATCGCGACGCCCTGACGGTCCACCGCGTTGAAGGCGCACAGTTCGTAACCCAAATGACTGACCACCTGGTCCAGAGCGCGGGCATGGGTGCGGGTGGAGTAACCGGCGTAGCAAATTCGCTGCTGACGATCCAGCACCATGCTACCGGTGCCTTCGAGGAACACTTCCTGCTGTTCGAGGCTGGAAAGGTCCAGCAACTGTTCCACCCGGTACTCGTCCCGCAGCCAGTCAAGCACGCCTTTGTCCCGTTCCAGACGCCGATTGTGGCCCTGCATCGGGTACAGCACCAAGGTGCCGTCGGGATGGCTGCTCCACCAATTGTTGGGGAAGATCGAATCCGGGGTATGCGGCGCTTCGCGGTCGTTGTGCACCCTGACCTCGACACCGTGGCTGCGCAGCGCTGCAACGTAGCCATCGAACTCTTGCAACGCCTTTTGCTGCACGTCTTCGCTGACGGCGGCCGGCTGCTGGAAACGGTTGTTCGCCGCCGTGTCCTGATTGAAGGAGAAACGTGTCGGGCGAATCATCAAAACGGTATTGGTGGTTTGCATGGGCACAGATTCAATGAGGGCTGAGAGGTACTCATTGTCTGTTTCGCAGGCTGGAAAACCCGGTTGATAAGTGTCTGCGGCGTGATGGAAACGGCTGAAAAACGTGTGTGGCCCAGCCGATTCGGCGGAGCTGAACACAAAAAAAATCGCAGCCCGAAGCTGCGATTTTTTGTTCTGCCAAACCTATTCCATCGTGGTCTTGACCATCGCCAGTTCCGGATGGCTGACCAGTTTGTCGATGTGCAATTCCGGGTCATCGAACCAGACTTCGGTCAGCACCCGATAGTGCTCCATGTCCCGGCAACGCATGCGCAAGCTGTAGTCGAACGCACCGCTGATCAACTGACATTCCATCACCTGAGGGCAGGCGCGGACCTTGGCTTCGAACGCCTTCTGCGCCGCGCGCCCGCTCTGGTTCGACAACGCCACCAACACCAGCAACGACAAGCCTGGCGTCAGTTTCTTTTCATCGAGAATCGCGCCATACCCACGAATGACCCCGAGCTGTTCGAGTTTGCGCACCCGTTCCAGGCACGGCCTGGGCGTGAGATGGACGCGCTCGGAAAGCTTTTGATAAGTGATGCGCCCTTCGTGGCGCAACACTTCGATGATTGCCTGATCGATACGATCAAGCACGATCGACAGATCGCGGATATCCGCCATGTACGTCTTGCCTCACTTCAAACGACCCGATAGGAATTGCTGCAAACGTTCACTTTTTGGCTGGTCAAGGATCGTAGCATCACCCTGCTCCTCGACCTTTCCCTGATGCAAAAACAACACCTGGCTGGAAACCTGCCGGGCAAACCCCATTTCGTGGGTCACCATCAACATGGTACGGCCTTCCTCGGCCAGGGCCTGAATGACCTTCAGCACCTCACCCACCAATTCCGGATCGAGTGCCGAGGTCGGCTCGTCGAACAACAGAATCTCCGGTTCCACCGCCAGGGCACGTGCGATCGCCACCCGTTGTTGCTGGCCACCGGACAGAAACGCCGGGTATTGATCGGCCACTCGTTGCGCCAGACCGACCTTGTCCAGGTAAGCCCGCGCACTTTCTTCGGCGGCCTTGCGGCTGATCCCCAACACCCGGCACGGCGCCAGCACGATGTTCTCCAGCACCGTCAGATGGCTCCACAAATTGAAATGCTGGAACACCATTGCCAGGCGCGTGCGCAGACGCTGCAATTGCGCCGGATGAGCGACGCGCATGCCACCGGCACCCGGGCGCGTGATCACGCGCTCGCCGTCCAGTTCAATGGCGCCTTCGTCCGCGCGTTCCAGAAAGTTGATGCAGCGCAGCATCGTGCTTTTACCCGAACCGCTGGCGCCGATCATGCTCACCACATCGCCTGCCCGTGCATTCAACGAGACGCCCTTGAGCACTTCGTTGTCACCAAAACGTTTATACAGATTTTCAACCGTGAGTTTGTACATGTCAGCACTCCTGGAGCGGCAGGCCTGGCGGCACCGCTCTGGACAGAAAATGGGATTTAGTGAGTCGGGCCGAGAAAACCCAGCCAACGCTTCTCTGCGAACCGGAAGGCGCCGACCAGGCCGAACGACAGCGCGAGGTACAGCAGCCCGGCAATGCCGAAGGCCTGGAACGTCATGAAGGTCGCGGCATTGGCGTCCCTGGCGACTTTGAGGATGTCTGGAATGGTGGCGGTGAACGCCACTGAGGTCGCGTGCAACATCAGGATCACTTCGTTGCTGTAATACGGCAGTGCCCGGCGCAACGCCGAAGGCAGAATCAGCCGCAGGTACAGGCGCCAACCGCTCAAGCCATAGGCGTGTGCGGCCTCGATTTCACCATAGGGAATGCTGCGAATCGCCCCAGCGAAGATTTCAACGGTGTAGGCACACGTGTTGAGCGTGAACGCGAGCAAGGTGCAATTCATCGCATCGCGGAAAAATGCTTCGAGCAACGGTTGCGAGCGCACCACCGCGATGCCGTAGATCCCGCTGTAGCAAATCAGCAACTGGATATACAGCGGCGTACCGCGAAACACGTAGGTGAACAGCTGAACCGGCCAGCGCAGCAGGCCCCAGCGCGAGGTGCGCATGATCGCCAAGGGCAACGACAGGAAGAACCCCATCACAATGCTCGCCACCAGCAGCCACAACGTCATGGCCAACCCGGTGAGACTGTAGCCGTCGCTGAACAGAAAGGGTTTCCAGTATTCGGCAATCAACTCGATCATCGTGCCATCCCCCGCACACCCTGGTTATAGCGCCGTTCCAGCACGCGCAAAACGTAGTTCGAAGCGCTGGTGATCAGCAAATACAGCGCCGCTGCCAGCAGCAGGAAATCGAGCATGTTGAAGGTACTTTTTCCGGCTTCCTGCGCGACCTTGACCAGGTCCGACAAACCGATGATCGACACCAGCGCCGTGGCCTTGAGCAGTACCAGCCAGTTATTGCCCAGGCTCGGCAAAGCGAAACGCATCATTTGCGGGAACACCACAAAGCGGAATCGCTGCCAGCGGTTCAGACCAAAGCACGCGGCGGCCTCCTGCTGGCCGCGCGGCACGCTCAGAATCGCCCCGCGAAAGGTCTCGGTGAAATACGCGCCGTAGATAAAACCGAGGGTGATGACCCCGGCCACGAACGGATCGATTTCCATGTAGGGCCAGTCCATGGCTTCGGTCAGGCTGCTCAGCCAGCCTTGCAGGCTGTAGAAAATCAGCAGCATCAGCACCAGGTCCGGCACCCCGCGAATCAGCGTCGTGTAGAAGGTTGCCGGCAGGTTCAACAGCTTCAGCGGCGACAGTTTCGCTGCCGCGCCGAGCAGGCCCAGCGCCATGCTCACCAGCAGCGAGAGCGCTGACAATTTCAGCGTGACCCAGGTGCCATGCAGCAACAATGGGCCATAGCCTTGCAGGGCCGAGAGATCGACCCCGATCAGATTCAGGAAGGAGTTCACGTCAGTCACCTGTCTTGAGGCGCCCGCGCGCAAGCGCTGCGCCTGTCACCAGGACGCAGCCTTTGGGGCGCGGGGATCAGTAGTTGTAGAGGTCCAGATCGCCGAAGTGTTTCTGCTGGATCTGCGCGTAGATACCCTTGTCATGCAGGGCCTTGATGGCGGCATTGAGCATGCCTTTGAGTTCTTCGTTGCCCTTGCGTACGCCGATGGCGATGTCGGAAGGCACCAGCGGGTCGCTGATGCCTTCACTGTTCTTGAAGTCAGCGCCTTGAGGGGAAGTCAAAAAGCTCATCTGCGCCTGCATTTTGTCCTGGATCGAGGCGTCGAGACGGCCAAATACCAGGTCGGCGTAGACCTGATCCTGATTCTGATAGGCCCGCAGTTTCACACCGCCCGGCCCCAACTTGGCCTTGGCGTAGGTTTCCTGGATCGTGCCCTGCATGTAACCGATGGTCTTGCCCTGCAGCGACTCGGCGGTGGGCAACAGCCCGGAATCCTTGCGAGTGACGATGGCGGTCGGCCCTGCATACAGGCGGTCGGTGAAGTCGATCTGTTTTTTGCGCGCATCGGTCACGGTCATCGACGATTCGATGGCATCGAACTTGCCCGCCTTGAGCGCCGGAATCAGCCCGTCGAAGTCATTGCTGACCCACACGCATTTAACCTTCAATTCGGCGCAGATCGCATTGCCCAAATCCACGCCAAAGCCCTGCACGCCGCCATCGGCGGTGGAGGATTCAAAAGGCGGGTAGCTCGGGTTGACGCCGAATCGCAGCTCCTTCCATTCCTTGGCACTGGCGCCGGTGGTGCAGCACAGCAATGCGATTGCCGACAAGCTCAGCCATCTAGTCTTCATCTTCTTGAATCCCGATTTATTTGGAATTATCGCGGCCAGGCTAACCCGGCCACCTTTATGGGCAGGAACAGAGAGTCGATGCGGCTAACACCGCAACAGCGTTCTTATTGTTTTGCACGGTGGGCCGCACTCAGCGGCACCCGGCCTGAAACCCTCGGCAGAAGGCTTCAAACCCGAGGCCAGAATGCCAAGAGATGAGCGGGTACAGGTGTCGTACGGGCCGGTGTAGACACCCGGATTGCGCTGATAAGGCTGTTTTGACAGCCGAATCTGTCGTGAGCCCGGCCCACCGCCGTATTCAGAAAGGAATTCTCCACTGCCATTACAAAAATGCAGGCAAGACCTGCACATATGCCGGTTGTACATCACAAATTTGCACTGTTACGATCCAGCATCGCTCGCGCGCGAGCTTCTCTATAAAGAACAATAAAAGCAGGGAGTTAGTGATGACTGCTCAGGTTTCTTCTCCGCGGACTTCGTCCATGGATGCCACGCAAAACGAAGTGCTGGCCGAGGTTCGCAACCACATCGGTCACCTGACCCTCAATCGCCCCGCCGGCCTCAACGCCATTACCCTGAACATGGTGCGCAACCTGCAGCGTCAGCTCGACGCCTGGGCACTGGATCCGCACGTACACGCGGTGGTGTTGCGCGGTGCTGGCGAGAAGGCGTTCTGTGCTGGCGGCGACATCCGTTCGCTGTACGACAGCTTCAAGAACGGCGACACGCTGCACGAAGATTTCTTCGTCGAGGAATACGCCCTCGACCTCTCGATTCACCATTACCGCAAACCTGTGCTCGCCTTGATGGACGGTTTTGTCCTGGGTGGCGGCATGGGCCTGGTGCAAGGCGCCGACTTGCGGGTGGTCACCGAGAAAAGCCGTCTGGCCATGCCGGAAGTGGCGATCGGTTATTTCCCCGATGTCGGTGGCAGCCATTTCCTGCCGCGCGTTCCCGGTGAACTGGGGATTTACCTCGGCGTCAGCGGCGTGCAGATCCGTGCGGCCGATGCGCTCTATTGCGGCCTGGCCGACTGGTACCTGGAAAGCGACAAGCTGGGCACGCTGGACGAGCAACTCGATCAACTCGAATGGCACGAAACGCCGTTGAAGGACCTTCAAGGTCTGCTGGCGAAACTGGCGGTGCAACAGCTACCCGACGCGCCATTGAGCGCGTTGCGTCCGGCCATCGATCACTTCTTCGCCCTGCCCGATGTGCCGAGTATTGTTGAGCAACTGCGTGAAGTAACGGTCGCCGACAGCCACGAGTGGGCCATGACCACCGCCGACCTGCTGGAAAGCCGTTCACCGCTGGCCATGGGCGTGACCCTGGAAATGCTCCGTCGTGGTCGGCACTTGAGTCTTGAAGACTGCTTCGCCCTTGAGCTGCACCTGGACCGTCAGTGGTTCGAGCGCGGCGACCTGATCGAAGGCGTGCGCGCCTTGCTGATCGACAAAGACAAGAAGCCGCGCTGGAACCCGCCGACCTTGCCGGCGCTGGACGCCGAGCACGTCGCGAGTTTCTTCAGCGGTTTTGACCAAAGCGGGAGCTGAGCCATGCACGATATCGAATTGAGCGAAGAGCAAGTCATGATCCGCGACATGGCCCGGGACTTTGCCCGCGGCGAAATCGCCCCCCACGCCCAGGCCTGGGAAAAGGCCGGCTGGATCGATGACGGTCTGGTGGCGAAGATGGGTGAACTGGGCCTGTTGGGCATGGTGGTGCCCGAGGAATGGGGCGGCACCTATGTCGACTACGTCGCCTACGCCTTGGCCGTGGAAGAGATTTCGGCCGGTGACGGCGCCACTGGCGCACTGATGAGCATTCACAACTCCGTGGGTTGCGGTCCGGTCCTCAACTACGGCACCGAAGAACAGAAACAGACCTGGCTGCCGGATCTGGCCAGCGGTCAGGCCATCGGCTGCTTCTGCCTGACCGAACCCCAGGCTGGGTCCGAAGCCCACAACCTGCGCACCCGCGCCGAACTGCGCGACGGCCAGTGGGTGATCAACGGCGCCAAGCAATTCGTCAGCAACGGCAAACGGGCCAAACTGGCCATTGTGTTTGCGGTGACCGATCCGGACCTCGGCAAGCGCGGCCTCTCGGCGTTTCTGGTGCCGACCGATACCGCGGGTTTCATCGTTGATCGCACCGAACACAAAATGGGCATTCGCGCGTCCGATACCTGCGCGGTGACCCTGAGCAACTGCACGATTCCTGAAGCCAACCTGTTGGGTGAGCGCGGTAAAGGACTGGCCATCGCCCTCTCCAATCTCGAAGGCGGCCGCATCGGCATCGCGGCACAAGCGCTGGGCATTGCCCGCGCGGCGTTTGAAGCGGCGCTGGCCTATTCGCGGGATCGGGTACAGTTCGACAAGCCGATCATCGAGCACCAGAGCATTGCCAACATGCTGGCCGACATGCACACCCGGTTGAACGCGGCACGACTGCTGATCCTGCATGCCGCGCGATTGCGCAGTGCCGGCAAGCCGTGTCTGTCGGAGGCTTCACAGGCCAAATTGTTCGCGTCGGAGATGGCCGAGAAAGTGTGTTCGTCGGCGATGCAGATTCATGGCGGGTATGGGTATCTGGAGGATTACCCGGTGGAGCGTTACTACCGGGATGCGCGGATTACGCAGATTTATGAAGGGTCGAGCGAGATACAGCGGATGGTGATTGCCCGGGAGTTGAAGCACTACCTGGTCTAAATCAACGCCACAGAACTGATCGTTCCTACGCTCTGCGTGGGAACGCCGCCCGGGACGCTCCGCGTCCCTTCTCAAGCGTGACGCAGAGCGTCACAGGATGCATTCCCACGCAGAGCGTGGGAACGATCAAAGCTTCGACTTGCTCGCGAAAGAGCCTTCAAGGGCGCTACATCACTTGCCTTGGAATTCGGCTTCACGCTTGGCAATAAACGCCGCCATCCCTTCTTTCTGATCCTGTGTGGCAAACGCCGCATGGAACACCCGACGTTCAAAACGCACACCTTCCGACAGGCTCACTTCAAACGCGCGGTTGACGCTTTCCTTGATCATCATTGCAATCGGCAACGACTTCTTGGCAATCAGCGCCGCGACTTTCAACGCTTCTTCCAGCAACTCATCAGCCGGAACAATCCGCGCGACAATCCCGCAACGCTCCGCTTCCACCGCATCGATCAAGCGACCGCTGAGGCACATTTCCATGGCCTTGGCCTTGCCCACTGCGCGGGTCAGGCGCTGGGTGCCGCCCATGCCCGGCAGTACGCCGAGGTTGATTTCCGGCTGACCGAACTTGGCGTTGTCGCCGGCCAGGATGAAGTCGCACATCAGCGCCAGTTCACACCCACCGCCCAAGGCGAAACCGTTGACGGCGGCAATGATCGGCTTGCGGCGGTTAGCCACGCGATCGCTGTCGCTGAACAGGTCATCGAGGTAGATCTGCGGGTAGGTCAGCTCGGCCATTTCCTTGATGTCGGCGCCGGCCGCGAAGGCTTTTTTCGAGCCCGTGAGCACGATGCAGCCGATGTTCGAATCAGCTTCCAGGCCATCGAGGGCGTGGTTCAGCTCGCTGACGATCTGCGCGTTCAACGCATTCAGCGCTTGCGGACGGTTCAGGGTGATCAGGCCAACGCGACCATGGGTTTCCAACAAAATCGTTTCGTAGTTCACAAGTAGCTTCCTTCTCAAAGATTGCGCGAAATAACCATGCGCTGAATGTCGCTGGTGCCTTCGTAGATCTGGCAAACGCGTACGTCGCGGTAGATCCGTTCCAGCGGGAAATCGTTCAAGTAACCGTAACCGCCGAGGGTTTGCAACGCCGAGGAGCAGACTTTCTCAGCCATTTCCGAGGCGAACAGCTTGGCCATGGACGCTTCGACCAAGGCCGGCTTGCCGCTGTCACGCAGCGCCGCCGCGTAATGCACCATCTGCCGGGCGACGGCGATCTGGGTCGCCATGTCCGCCAGGCGGAACGCGACCGCTTGATGTTCGATGATCGGCTTGCCGAAACTTTCACGCTCGCGGGCATAGTCGCGGGCCGCTTCGAACGCAGCGCGGGCCATGCCCACCGATTGCGAAGCGATGCCGACACGGCCACCTTCGAGGTTGGCCAGGGCGATTCGATAACCTTCACCCTCCTCGCCCAAGCGGTTGGCCACCGGCACTTTCACGTCCTCGAACAGGATCTGGCAAGTGTCGGAGGCATGCTGGCCGAGTTTGTCTTCGACCCGTGCGACTTTATAGCCTGGCGAATCGGTCGGTACGATCAATGCGGTGATGCCGCGCTTGCCAGCACTCGGATCGGTCACGGCGAACACGATCACCACCCCGGCGTTCTGCCCGGAGGTGATGAACTGCTTGCAGCCGTTCAACACGTAGTGATCGCCTTCCAGACGGGCACGGGTTTTCAGGCCGCTGGCGTCGGAGCCGGCCTGCGGTTCGGTCAGGGCAAACGCCCCGAGCATCGAGCCGCTGGCCAACGGTTTGAGGAAGCGTTCTTTCTGGTCGTCGTTGCCGTACTTGAGAATCGGCACACAACCCACCGAGTTGTGCACGCTCATGATGGTCGAGCAGGCGCCGTCGCCGGCCGCGATTTCTTCCAGGGCCATGGCGTAGGCCAGGTAACCGGTGTCGCAACCGCCCCACTCTTCGGGCACCAGCATGCCGAAGAAGCCCAGTTCGGCCATCTCGCCGATGGCTTCCGTGGGGAAGCGATGCTCGCGGTCCCACTCGGCGGCGAACGGTTTCAGCCGTTCCTGGGCAAACTGCCGGGCCGCGTCGCTGATCTGAAGTTGTTCGTCATTGGGAATCATGGTGAATCCTTTAAATCCGGGGTACGGCACAGAACTCTGTGGGAGCCAGCCTGCTGGCGATGGCGTCGTGTCAGTCAATGTCTACTTTTATGACACACCGTCATCGCCAGCAGGCTGGCTCCCACAGGGGTGAGGTTGACCTAGTACAGGCATTCAACGGCCATGGCCGTGGCTTCGCCGCCGCCGATGCAGATCGCTGCAACGCCGCGTTTCAGGCCTTTCTGGCGCAGCGCCGAGAGCAAGGTCACGAGGATCCGCGCCCCGGATGCGCCGATCGGGTGGCCGAGGGCGCAGGCGCCGCCGTGAACGTTGATCTTCTCGTGGGGGATTTCCAGTTTGGTCATGGTCACCAGACTGACCACGGCGAAGGCTTCGTTGACTTCGACCAGATCGACTTCGTCCAGCGACCAGCCGGTTTTCTTCATCAGCTTCTCGATCGCGCCCACCGGTGCCACCGGAAACAAGCCCGGGGTGTCGGCAAACGCCGCGTGGCCGTGAATCACTGCCAGTGGTTTCAGGCCGCGCTTTTCAGCTTCGGAACGGCGCATCAACACCAGTGCCGCAGCGCCGTCGGAAATGGAGCTGGAGTTCGCCGCCGTCACCGTGCCGCCATCGCGGAACGCCGGTTTCAAGGAAGCGATTTTGTCCAGTTTGGCTTTCGGTGGCTGTTCGTCGTTGCTGATCAGCACCTGCTCTTTGCCGACGGTCACGGTGAGCGGCACGATCTCGTCTTTGAAGCTACCATCCTTGATCGCCTGCTGCGCGCGGGTGGTCGAAGCAATGGCAAACGCGTCCTGGGCTTCACGAGTGAAACCGTTGGTTTCAGCGCAATCCTCGGCGAAGGTGCCCATCAGGCGACCCTTGTCGTAAGCGTCTTCCAGGCCGTCGAGGAACATGTGGTCAAGGACGCGACCGTGGCCCATGCGGTAACCGCTACGGGCGCGGTCCAGCAGATACGGCGCGTTGGACATGCTTTCCATGCCGCCGGCGACAACCACGTCGGCGCTGCCGGCCACCAGCATGTCGTGGGCCAGAATGGCCGCTTCCATGCCCGAACCGCACATCTTGTTGAGGGTGGTGCAGCGGGTCGATTTATCCAGCCCGGCGCCCAATGCAGCCTGACGCGCTGGCGCTTGGCCAAGGCCGGCGGACAGGACGCAACCGAACAGCACTTCTTCAACCGAGTCTGGCGCCACACCGGCACGTTCGACGGCGGCGCGAATCGCCGCAGCACCGAGTTGCGGTGCGGTCAGGCTTTTCAGTTCGCCCTGGAAACCGCCCATCGGGGTGCGGACGGCGCTGACGATAACAATGGGATCGTTGGAAATAGTCATGACAAATCCTCCTTACTTGGCGGCCATGCGCAAGGCGCCGTCGAGACGGATCACCTCGCCATTGAGCATGCTGTTTTCAATGATATGCCTGACCAGCCCGGCATACTCGCTCGGTTTGCCCAAGCGTGGCGGAAACGGCACGCCAGCCGCCAAAGATGCGCGGACTTCCGGGGTCATGCCGGCCATCATCGGGGTTTCGAAAATGCCCGGGGCGATGGTCATCACGCGGATGCCGAAGCGCGCCAGTTCACGGGCGGCGGGCAAGGTCAGGCTGACGATCGCGCCCTTGGAGGCGGCATACGCGGCCTGACCGATCTGGCCGTCATAGGCGGCAGCCGAGGCGGTGTTGATGATCACGCCGCGCTCGCCGTCAGCATCGGCTTCGGTTTCGGCAATCGCCGCCGCGGCCAGGCGCAGCATGTTGAAACTGCCGATCAGGTTGACGTTGATCACCTGGCTGAAATTGGCCAGCAGGTGCGGGCCGTTCTTGCCGAGAATCTTCTCACCGCGCACGATGCCGGCGCAGTTGACCAGGCCATTGAGGCCACCAAAGGCTTTGACCGTCGCCTGCACAGCAGCTTCGGCCGCAGCTTCGTTGCTGATGTCCGCCACCACGCTTTGCGCGCCGAGACGTTCGGCCTGGGCCGCAACGGCTTCGGCGTTCATGTCCACCAGCATCACTTTGGCACCGGCCGCGACCAGCATTTCAGCCGTGGCCGCACCGAGGCCGGATGCACCGCCGGTGACGAGAAAAACCTTGTTTTCGATCTGCATCATTGTTTCCTTGGATTCAAGCTGAAACGTTCTTCGCGGCGGCCTCTTGAGCCTTGGCGATTTCCTGGTTGCGCAAGATAAAGCGCTGCAATTTGCCGCTTGGGGTTTTCGGCAATTCGCTGACAAACTCGATTTCACGGGGGTACGAGTGTGCGGCCAGTCGTTTGCGCACGTGTTGGCGCAATTCTTCGGCCAGTTCCGGCGCCGCGCGGTATTGCGGACTGAGCACGACAAAGGCTTTGACCAGTTCGGTGCGTTCCGGATCGGGCTTGCCGACCACCGCCGCTTCCACCACGGCCGGGTGTTCGATCAACGCGCTTTCCACGTCGAACGGACCGACGCGATAGCCGGAGGTGGTGATCACGTCGTCGCTGCGACCGACGAAGCTGATGCTGCCATCCGGGTTCCACTCGACGGTGTCGCCGCTCAGGTAATAGTTGCCGACGAAGGCCTTGGTCGGTGCGCCTTCGTAACCGGCGAACCAGCACATCGGCGACTGGGTGCGATCGATGGCCAGAATGCCCGGTTGGCCGACGCCGAGTTCCTTGTACTCGTCATCCAGCACCACGATGCGGTGGCCCGGCGAGGCAAAACCGGCGGCGCCCATGTGGATCGGGTGCTCCAGGCCATGGTGATTGCACAGCACCATGCCCAGTTCGGTCTGGCCATAGTGGTCGTGGATGACCACGCCGAGGTTGTCGGCGAACCAGCGAATCACTTCCGGGTTCAGCGGCTCACCGGCGCTGCTGACGATGCGCAGCTTGCCCTTGATCGAACGGGCGAACTCGTCGCCACCGGCGATCAACAGGCGATAGGCCGTCGGCGAACCGGTGAGGTTGGTGATCCCGTATTTGTTGATCACCCGGCAGGTGCTTTCGAGGGAGAACGGGCCATCGTAAAAGGTGATCGGATGCCCCATGGCCATCGGCCCGGTGACCCCGAAATAAATGCCGTAGGCCCAACCCGGATCGGCGAGGTTCCAGAAGGCGTCTTCAGGGCGCAAGTCCACGGCGTCACGGGTGTAGCTCTGGAAGGCGACGATGGCCTTGAGCGGAACGGACAGCGCTTTCGACGGACCGGTGGTGCCCGAGGTGAACATCAGCAGGAACGGGTCTTCGCCCGTCAGCAGGACCGGTTCGCACTCGGCAGAATAATTGGCCAGTTCGGCCCAGAAGCTGTAATCGCCGCGGACGATGCCTTGGCCTTTGGGGCCGGCCACGGTGACGATGGTCGGGCAGTCGGTGACTTCAGTAAGTTTGGAACGATTGCCCGCGTCGGTGACCACCACTTTGGCGCCCGAGGAGCTGAGGCGGTGTTCGATGGCTTTCGGGCCGAATGCCGTGAACAGCGGCTGGTAGACCGCGCCGATGCGCCAGGTGGCGAATACGGTGATCAACAGTTCGATGTTACGTGGCAGGAGACCGGCAACCTTGTCGCCTTTTTTCACGCCCTGGGCCAGCAGGAAATTAGCGAGACGCGCGGCTTTGTCCTGCAAGTCGCTGAAAGTGTAGGTCGCGCTGGCGCCATCGCGGCCTTCCCAGAACAGCGCGATACGCCCCGGCAAGGCATGCCGGTCGCAACACTCGACGCAGGCATTGAGGGCAGTCAAATCGCCTGCAAGTGCAGCGTTGACGGTGTGCTGATAATTGAACTGTGATGTAGCAGACAAGTAATCGCGCATTGCCAGAATCCCTTTGTTTTTTTATTAGGCTGGGGAACCTCGATTAACAAGGAAATACTCGCTCTGCGCGGGGCGCGGGACAATGGTCAAAGCTATCAAGTTGCGTGACTGGTTTGGCCAAGATTGGAGAGATACGGCGCCTGCCAGGGCCTCATCGCGAGCAGGCTCGCTCCCACAGGGGAACGCATTCCAAATGTGGGAGCGAGCCTGCTCGCGATAGCGTCAGCCCAGACACCACAGGCTTCGGATCAGTCAGCTGGCTTCGTTGAGGATCAGGCTGCGGTAATGCCCGGGATTTGACCCCGACCACTTGCGAAATGCCTTGTAGAACGAGCTGGTATCGGCAAAGCCCAGCCGCGTGGCGATCTCGGCAAAGCTGATGGTCGGTTCTGCCAGCCAGACAATCGCCAACTCCTTGCGCACGCTGTCCTTGAGCCCCTGGTAAGTCTGGCCCTCTTCGGCCAGGCGTCGACGCAAGGTGGAAGCCGACATGCACAGCTGTTGTGCCAGGGGTTCGGTTTCCGGCCAGTGTTCGGCGGGCAGTTGTCGCAAATCGTGCTTGATCCGGCTGGCCAGGCTCTCCGGGTCGCGGTACTTGACCAGAATATTGGCCGGCGCATGGGCCAGGAAACGCTTGAGTTCTTCCGGGCTGCGCTTGATCGGCAAGTCCAGGCACTCGGCGGAGAAAATCATCCGCGTGCGCGGCCGGTCGAAACGCAGGTTCTCGGAGAACATCACCTGATAGTCATCGCAGAAGTCAGGCTGCGGGCAGCGCAACTCGATGGCCAGGATCGGAATTCGTCGCCCCGCCAGCCAGCAGGCGACGCCGTGAACGATCATCCAGTAGGTGAAATACGTGAAGGCGCGGCGCGGGTCCTGGTCGTCTTCGAGCAGGACGATTTCCGCCAGGCTTTGCTGACGAACCAGTTGCGCGGGCAGGTGTTCGAGCATCAACGACAAAAAGCTCAAACCCGAGGTCAGGCCGGCAGCCAGGCTCGGCTGGACCATGGAGCAGCGACAGAGAAACTCAAGACTGCCGGATTTGAGTTTGCGCGGGTCCATGCCAAAAAACTCATCGTCCCCGCGTCGGGCCAGTAAACGCCACAGACGCGCATAAGCAGTGGCCGGCACGCGTGCATCGCTGCTGTCGAGCAGTGCCGGATCGATACCGACCTTGGTCAACACCTCATCGGTGGTCGCCCCGGGGGCGCAACTTTGCAACAGTGCTTCACGCACCAGTTGAATGGAGATGGTGTCTTTTTCCGACATTGACCGAGCTAAGCCCTGTTCTTGTTTGAAGTGGTGGGCCTATTTGCCCGCCGTGCTACAGAATCCGGTACAACAACCGCTCGATCCGCACCCGACTCACGCGCTTGAGAAACTTGGCCACCCCTGGCGGGTACTCCAGCAGCGTTTCCAGTTCCTGGTATCGCTCGATGCGACGGGTGTTCTCGAAAATCTCCGCCAGCTCCTTACGTCGCGGCTCCAGCAACTCGCCTTTCGGATCATCGATCAGCAAGGCGTTTTCCAGATCGAGCCGGAACGCCCGCGGGTTGAGGTTGTTGCCGGTCAGCAAAGTGTATCGCTGGTCGATCCACATGCCCTTGAGGTGATAGGTGTTGTCGCCGTCACGCCACAGATGCAGGTTCAACTGGCCGCTGTCGACGCTGCGATGATGACGCTTGGCGAAGCGCCGCAGGCTGATCTCGTAAAGGTACGGCAGCGCCGAAATCACCTTGAACGGCTCGCTCGGCGGAATGTAGAAGTCGTTGGCCGTCTTGTCGCCGACAATGATGTCGATCTTCACGCCGCGCGCCAGTGCCCGGTTGATTTCCCGGGTCACGGCCAGCGGCAGGTTGAAGTACGGCGTGCAGATGGTCAGTTGATGCTGAGCGCTGGCGATCAACTCGCAAATCACTCGACTCAACGGGTTGTTCTTGCCGACACCGAGCAACGGGCTGACCGACAAACTGCCCTTTTCCGTGGTGCCAGTCGTGGTGTCGTACGCCGCGTGCTTGAGGCGACTGCGCAGGTCGCCGATGTCGTTGCGCAGGCTGCGGGTGGTCGGCAGGTTTGGCAAATCCAGACGATGCACCGCTTTGGAGGCGATCAGACCGTGCTGGATCAGGTGCTGCATCGAATCGGCCAGGGCGCTGTTCTGCAGCAGGTGATAACGGTCGTAGCGGTACTTGTCGAATTTGTGCAGGTAAACGTTGTTCAGGCTCGCGCCGCTGTAGATCACGCAATCGTCGATCACGAAGCCCTTCAAATGCAACACGCCGAACAGCTCTCGGGTCTGCACCGGAACGCCATACACCGGCACTTCACTGGCATGAGTGCGGGTGGTTTCCTGATACCAGGCCGAGTTGCCCGGCTGCTTGCCGGCGCCGATCAAGCCGCGCTGGGCGCGCAGCCAGTCAACGACGACCACCACGTCCAGTTCCGGACGTGCCAGTTTGGCCGCGTGCAAGGCATCGAGAATTTCCTGACCGGCTTCATCCTGTTGCAGATAGAGCGCGACGATATAGATGCGTCGGGTGGCGCTGGCGATCTTTTCCAGCAGGCACCGACGAAACTCGGCAGCACCGGAAAGGAAGGTGACGGCATCGGCGGTCAGCGGAAAACTGCGCAGTTTAGGCAGCAGAGAGCGTTTGAAAAGCGACGGCATAGGGCTCGCAAAAAGGTCGAATCCGAAGAACCCGAGAGCTTACACCATGGATCGGCTCGGGTCTTCCCACCACATTGATCGTTCCCACGCTCTGCGTGGGAATGCATCCCGTGACGCTCTGCGTCACATCAACGGCGGACGCAGAGCGTCCATGGCGGCATTCCTTTGCGGCGCATGGGAACGAACAGTCAAAAACAATTGCTTGACCAAGGAGAACGATCGTTCTACTGTTCGCAACATGAACGAAATAACCAGCAACGACACACGCGACATCATTCTGGACGTCACCGAAAAGTTGATCTACAAAAGTGGCATCGCGGCCACCGGGATGGATCTTCTGGTGAAAACCGCCGGCGTCTCCAGAAAGAGCATTTACCGCTACTTCGCCAATAAGGAGGAGCTCACCGTCGCGGCGCTGCAACGCCGTGATGTGCGCTGGATGCACTGGTACAGAAGCGAAGTCGACCAGGCCGAAACGCCGGCCGACCGCTTGCTCAACCTGTTTACCGTACTTAAGGCCTGGTTCGCCTCCGAAGGCTTCCGTGGCTGTGCATTCATCAACACCAGTGGCGAAACCGGCGACCCGCAAGACC
Organism: Pseudomonas sp. ES4; assembly: GCF_050586665.1. Taxonomy (NCBI): domain Bacteria; kingdom Pseudomonadati; phylum Pseudomonadota; class Gammaproteobacteria; order Pseudomonadales; family Pseudomonadaceae; genus Pseudomonas; species Pseudomonas sp. ES4. Next base: position 136,783 of record NZ_JBOBDO010000010.1, read on the forward strand.
CGGTTCGCCTGGTTGCCAAAGAGCATAAACAGAAGCTGCTCGACTACGTGCGCGAGCTCTGCACCGAACATGGCGCCACAGACCCGGAGACGCTGGCCAAACAGCTGCTGATCCTGATCGACGGTGCCATTACCGTGGCGCTTGTCATGGGTGATCACAGTGCCGCCGATAATGCGCAATGCATGGCGCGAAAGTTATTGGACCTGTAACACTTTAATCAAGCCCGACAACTTGCTAGAACTTTACTTTGATAGGGAGACTATTAATGTCTAATGCCGAAGTTCGTCCGCCATTGCCGCCGTTCACCCGTGAGTCGGCCATCGAAAAAGTACGCCTGGCCGAAGATGGCTGGAACTCCCGCGACCCGGAACGGGTATCGCTGGCCTACACCCTGGACACCAAATGGCGCAACCGCGCCGAGTTCGCCTACAACCGCGAAGAAGCCAAAGGCTTCCTGACGCGCAAATGGGCCAAGGAACTGGATTACCGCCTGATCAAAGAACTTTGGGCCTTTACCGGCAACCGCATCGCCGTGCGTTATGCCTACGAATGGCACGACGACTCGGGCAACTGGTTCCGCTCGTATGGCAACGAAAACTGGGAGTTCGACGAAAACGGTTTGATGGCCAATCGGTTTGCCTGCATCAACGACATGCCGATCAAGGAAAGCGACCGCAAGTTCCACTGGCCGCTGGGCCGCCGGCCTGACGATCACCCAAGCTTGTCCGACCTGGGCCTGTAACTTCACATAGACCAAATGTGGGAGTGAGCCTGCTCGCGATGACGGTTGAACATTCAACAAATAAGTTGCCTGTTACACCGCTATCGCGAGCAGGCTCACTCCCACAGGGTTTTGGGGTGTTCAGGCGACCGCGGCCTGCTGCCTGGCCGCTGCATTAGCTTCCAGCTCACGCACCAACGGCAACACCCGCTTGCCGAAATACTCCACTTCTTCCTGGAAGTGCAGAAACCCCGCCAATACCAGGTCCACGCCCACCGCTTTCAACGCGACGATCCGCTCGGCAATCTGCTGCGGCGTGCCGATCAGGTTGGTCTTGAAGCCGTCGTTGTACTGCACCAGATCGTCGAACGTCGACTTGGCCCAGTTGCCCTCACCCTCAGGTGACGCCCTGCCCGCCTGCTTCGCCGCATCGCCAAACGCATTCACCGCCTCGGGGTCCGCCTGATCGATGATTTGCGCCAGCACCGCTCGCGCTTCTTCTTCGGTGTCGCGGGCAATGACAAACGCGTTCACGCCGACTTTCACCGAATGATTGTTCGCCGCCGCCTTGGCGCGGATGTCATCGACCTGGGCCTTGATGCCTTGCGGGGTGTTGCCGTTGGTGAAGTACCAGTCCGAAACCCGTGCCGCCATGTCCCGAGCCGCGCGGGAACTGCCACCCTGAAAGATTTCCGGCTGACCCAGCGGTTTGGGTTTGAGGCTGTAGTTGTCGAAGCGGTAGAAGTCACCACGAAAGCTAAAGTTGTCCTGGCTCCAAATGCCTTTCAGCGAGCGGATGAATTCTTCGGAGCGGCGATAACGCTCGTCGTGTTCCAGCCAGTGTTCGCCAATCGCCTGGAATTCCCCCTTGAACCAGCCACTGACAATGTTCACCGCCACCCGGCCGTTAGTCAGCTGGTCGATGGTTGCCAACTGCTTGGCCGCCAGCGCCGGTTGCCAAGGGCCGGGCAGGATCGCGGCGATCACTTTCAGTTTGGTGGTGGCGGCGAGTAGCGCGTGGCTGAAGGCAACCGATTCGTGCTGGTACTCGGCGCCGTAACCGGCGGTGAAGCGGATCTGCGTCAGGGCGTATTCAAACCCCGCCTCTTCGGCCAGTTGCGCCAGTTTGCGGTTGTAGTCGATGCCCCAGTGGGTGCGTTGCTCGATCTTACTGACCACCAGCCCGCCGCTGACGTTCGGCACCCAGTAGGCAAATTTGACGGCTTGCTGACTCATTGGCATGTCCTCGGGACGTTAGGGATGTCCTGGGGTGAGAGCAGCAACCGTGCCAGCGTTGAAATCTTGAGGTGAGCGAACTTTGTGGCGAGGGGGCTTGCCCCCGTTCGACTGCGCAGCAGTCCGATTTTTTGGGGCCGCTTCGCGACCCAACGGGGGCAAGCCCCCTCGCCACAAAGTGTGGTGTGCCTGGGGCAAATTGCTGATGCACTGTTGTTACAGCAACAATTCACTGCGTACCGACATCCAGTTTCTCCAGTAAATCCTGGCTCGCGAGTTTCGGCATGGACCCTGCAATTGCCCCTGGCAAACGCAACACTTTCTACTGCCGCCCCAAGGAGCTGTCCCATGACCGAACACCAGGTAATCAATCCGCTGTCCATTGGCACCGACTATGAAGCGCTTGCCGAAAGATTCCGGCCGATCTTCCAGCGCATCGCCACCGGTGCCGTTGAGCGCGAACAGTCCCGCAGTCTTCCGTACGAACCGATTCAGTGGCTCAAGGACGCCGGTTTCGGCGCGGTGCGGGTGCCGATTGAATACGGCGGTGGCGGTGCCTCCCTGCCACAACTGTTTGAGTTGCTGATCGAACTGGCCGAAGCCGACTCCAACATCCCTCAGGCCTTGCGCGGACATTTCGCATTCGCTGAGGATCGCTTGAACTCGCCACCCGGGTCGGCGCGGGATCTGTGGTTCAAGCGCTTCGTCGACGGTGACATCGTTGGCAACGCCTGGACCGAAACCGGCAGCGTGGCGATTGGCGACGTCATCACCAAAGTCTCGCCTCACGGCGATCAATGGAAGCTCAACGGCGAGAAGTTCTACAGCACCGGCAGCCTGTTTTCCGACTGGATCGATGTGTACGCGCAACGCAGCGACACCGGCGCCGATGTGATTTCCGCAGTCCGGACCCGCCAGCCGGGCATCGTGCTGAGCGACGACTGGGACGGCTTCGGCCAGCGCACCACCGGCAGTGGTACTTCACGGTTTATCGATGCCGATGTAGAGGCCGAGAACATCATCGACTTCGCCACTCGCTTCAAATACCAGACCGCGTTTTATCAGTTGGTGCTGCTGGCAACCCTGGCCGGGATCGGTCGTGCGGCGTTGCGCGATGTGGCTCATCAGGTGCGTGAACGCAAACGCATCTACAGCCATGGCAATGCGCAGCATGTCAGCCAGGATTCGCAGGTGCAGCAAGTGGTCGGCGAAATCGCGGCATTGGTGTATGCGGCCGAAGCGAGCGCCTTGAAGGCTGCACAACCGACGCAGCGGGCTTATCTGGCGCGTTTCTCGGGTGATGAGGCCGCGGAAAAAGAAGCTAATGTCGCGGCGGAAATCGAATCGGCCAAGGCGCAGGTGGTGGTGTCGGAGTTGATCCAGCGAGCGACCACAGCGCTGTTCAATGCGCTGGGGGCTTCGGATACTCGGGTGGGTAAATCGCTGGACCGGCATTGGCGCAATGCGCGGACGGTGTCGTCACACAATCCGGTGATCTACAAGGCGCGGATTGTCGGGGACTGGGCGATCAACGGGACCGAACCGCCGTTTGTGTGGCAGATCGGCAATGGTCCGCACAACTAACCACCACCGCGCTGATCGTTCCCACGCTCCGCGTGGGAATGCATCCCGGGACGCTCCGCGTCCCAGCGTTAACAGCGGACGCAGAGCGTCCATGGCGGCATTCCCACGCAGAGCGTGGGAACGATCAGCTGTAGGAGGACAACTTTATAGGTAAGATATCGGCCCTTCCCCGCAGCCTTGTCCTGCACCCCGCCGAATAAGCCGATTCCATGCCTTTCGAACTCAGTGTTGACCTCACCACCCTGGCCATTCTGGCCCTCGTCGCTTTCATTGCCGGTTTCATCGACGCCATTGCCGGCGGCGGTGGTCTGTTGACCACTCCGGCGCTGCTGACCGCAGGCCTGCCCCCGCATCTGGTGCTGGGCACCAACAAACTCAGTTCGACGTTCGGCTCGGCCACCGCCAGCTTCACCTTCTACCGACGCAAGCTGTTCCATCCAAGGCAGTGGATGCACGCGATTGTCGGCACGCTGGTGGGCGCGCTGACCGGTGCCGTGGTCGCTCACTACCTGCCGGCTGAATGGCTGAACAAGATGCTCCCGGTGATCGTTTTTGCCTGCGGCGTCTATCTATTGTTTGGCGGCACGCCGAAAGCGCCGCTGGACAGCGACGCACCGATCAAGAAAAAGTGGCAATCGACCCAAGGCTTCGGCCTGGGCTTTTACGACGGTGTGGCCGGTCCCGGCACGGGCGCGTTCTGGACCGTCAGCACGATGCTGATGTACCCCATCGATTTGGTGAAAGCCAGCGGCGTGGCGCGCAGCATGAACTTCGTCAGCAACATTGCGGCACTGTCGGTGTTCGTGTTTTCGGGACAAGTGGACTGGATCATCGGCCTGAGCATGGGCCTGTCGGTGATGGTCGGGGCGTTCTTCGGGGCTCGCACCGCCATCAGCGGCGGTGCGAAGTTCATCCGCCCGGTGTTTATCACCGTGGTATTGGGCTTGACCGTGCGGCTAGCCTGGCAACACTGGTTCAGCGTGGCCTAAGCGCCGCGCCACATAGACGTCGATCAGGTAACGGGCAATCGAGCGTGACGCCGGCAACGGCGGCAGCTCGTGCACGTTGAACCACTGGGCGTCTTCGATCTCGTCTTCCTGACACACGATCTCGCCACCGGCGTACTCGGCATGGAAACCCAGCATCATCGAATGCGGGAACGGCCAGCACTGGCTGCCCATGTACTGGATGTTCTTGACGTCGATCTGCACTTCTTCGCGGACTTCACGAATCAGGCAGTCTTCGGCCGATTCGCCCGGTTCGGCAAACCCCGCCAACGTACTGTAGACACCGGCGACAAAACGCGGCGAACGCGCCAGCAGGACTTCATCTCCCCGGGTCACCAGTACGATCATGCTCGGCGAAATGCGCGGATAGCTGCGTAAATCACACGGCTCGCAATACATCGCCCGTTCCCGGGTCACCTGGGTCATCGCCTGTCCGCAGTTACCGCAAAAGCGGTGTTCGCGGGCCCAGGTACCGATTTGCGCGGCGTAGCCGAGCATCTTGTAAACCGTATGGTCGCCTTCGAGCATGAACGCCCGCAGGCCTTTCCAGTTGCAGCCCGGCACTTCGCTGTGACTGCGTAGCTCCAGCAAATAGACCGGTTCGCCGTCCAGGTGACCGATGCCATGTTCGGCGAGGATCGACAGGTCCTGGCGCTTGAGCCATTCGCGGGGGAACAGCGCGCCATTGTCATCGAACAGAAAGCCTTCGGGGCTGCGCGCCACCGCCCAGCCGCCGGGCTGATCGGTGTCCAGTACTGCAGTGGTCCAGCGTGAAGTCATTTTCAATCAATCCAGAAATTCAGGTTTCTGTTTGCTCATATGGGCGGCCATGGCCACGCGCAGATCGTTGGATTGCAGCATGGCGGCGTTCCAGGTGGCGACGTATTCGAGGCCGTCGTCGATGCGATGGTCGCGCATGTAGCTGATCATCTCTTTGGTGCCGGTGATCGCAATCGGCGACTTGCTGGCGATCTCCCGGGCGATGCCCATGACACCGTCGAGCAGGCTGGCGGTGTCGCTGTAAACGCGATTGACCAGGCCCATGCCACGCGCTTCTTCGGCGCCGAACGTGCGACCAGTGTAAGCCAGTTCACGCAGCATGCCGTCACCGATGATCCGCGGCAAGCGTTGCAAAGTGCCAACATCGGCGGCCATGCCGATGTCGATTTCCTTGATCGAGAATTGTGCGTCTTCAGCGGCGTAACGCATGTCGCACGCGGAAATCAAATCAATGGCGCCGCCCAGGCAATAACCCTGAACCGCCGCCAGTATCGGCTTGCGGCAATTGTCGACGGCATTGAAAGAGGCTTGCAGGGCGAGAATCTTGCGACGCAGCAGGCGCGCGTTGCGCCCCACGTCCTTGCCCAGTTCATTGGCCACACCGGCCAGCATCATCAGGTCGATGCCGGAAGAAAAATGCTTGCCCGCACCACTGAGCACCACCACGCGGACTTCATCGGTGTCGTCGACCCATTGGAAAATCTCGATGATTTCGCTCCAGAACGCAGCATTCATCGCATTGATCTTTTCTGGCCGGTTGATCTGCACATGGGCGATTTTATCGGCCAGTTCGACGGTGAACGCAGTGTACTGAGACATGGCAGTGATCCTTTTACCGGGCAGAAAATGAGGCCCGGACTATAACAAGGCAACATGGCCGGCGGTAAGGCAGCGGTTCGGCCAAAGACAGGACTGGTCGTTATGCACCACAACAGTGCGCGAACGTGACCGCGCTTCGCACATTCATGTGACACCTAAATTATTTTTTGAGGCAAAAAGGTAAAAAAACATGCCCTTCATCGGGGCATTTTCCCTTCCAAGCGGTACGTCCGTACCTCTTTAAACCGATTGTCGAACAATTTTGCCATCCAGCGTCCCCCGCTCTAAGTTCTGGCCTAGACTCAGTTCCGCCAGGTAAAACCGGTCGGTCACAAAGTGAAAAAAAAGTCGAAACTTTTGCCGGTCGTGACGAGTCAGCTTAAAAGGAGGTGCGTTGCGACTGGTGCAATCCTTGCAACGATCTCTCCAGCCATTGTGCTTCAACGTGTTGGCAGCGTTTGCTCACCGATGCGTAGCGCGTTTGCGCCCGGCCACAGGAATTGGCCACGAAACAACGTTTCTGCCAGACCTAAGAATTAGATCAACAACATGGGAGATTCATATGATCAGTGCGGCTTTAGATATTCAGGGAGAACGTGCTCATCAGCAAGTCGGCGAAACAAGCGCCGTGAGTGCCCCCAGTCACCAATCGATCAGCGTCCCCGGCACCAAGACGCTGGCACCGGTGGCCAGTCGGAATCCCAACAGGAAGAAAGTGCTGTTCGTCACCTCGGAGATCGCCGACCTGGTGAAAACCGGTGGCCTGGGCGACGTTTCAGCAGCGCTGCCGCGAGCCATGGCTCATTTGCATGATGTGCGAGTGTTGATCCCCGGTTATCCGCAAGTGCTGCACAGTGAAAACCCGATTCATATCATTGGTGAGCTCGGTGGTCACGCCGCGTTGCCTCCCTGCAAGATCGGGCGTATGGACATGCCTGACGGTCTGGTCATTTACGTGTTGATCTGCCCCGAACTCTACGAGCGCGAGGGTTCGCCTTACGGCGCCAACAACGGCCGCGACTGGCCGGACAACCACATTCGTTTCGCCCGCCTGGGCCTGGCAGCCGCCGATATCGCCGCCAACCTCGCACAAATTCACTGGTGCCCGGACCTGGTGCACGCCCATGACTGGCCTGCCGGTCTGGCACCTGCTTACATGCACTGGCGTGGACAGCGCACCCCGACGCTGTTCACCATTCATAACCTCGCCTACCAGGGCGTGACCAGTCTTGGGTCGTGCCCGGAACTGGGTATTCCCATGCATGCCTTGCAACAGGAAGGCATGGAGTTCTACGGCAAGATGTCGTTCCTCAAGGCCGGCATGGCTTATTCGAGCCACATCACCACCGTCAGCGCCACCTATGCCCAGGAAATCACCACCCCGGCCTTCGGCTGCGGCCTCGACGGTTTTCTTGCCGCCAAGACCCAGCAAGGTCTGCTCAGTGGCATTCCCAATGGCATCGATGAAAGCTGGGACGCGGCCACCGACCCCCATTTGTTCTGCCCCTTCAAAATTGGCGACTGGGAAGGCAAAGCGGTCAACGCCGCCCACGTGCGTGAGCTGTTCGGCCTGGAAGATTCCAAAGGTCCGCTGTTCGCCGTGGTGTCGCGACTGGTCTATCAGAAAGGCCTGGACCTGACTGAAGCCGTCTCCGAGTACATCGTCAAATCTGGCGGGCAAATCGCGATCATCGGTCGTGGCGAGCCGGAAGAAGAACAAGCCATGCGTGAACTGGCCCTGCGTTTTCCAGGCCAGATCGGCGTGCGCATCGGTTTCAACGAGACCGACGCCCGGCGCATGTTCGCCGGCAGTGATTTCCTGCTGATGCCTTCGCGTTACGAGCCTTGCGGGCTGAGCCAGATGTACGCCCAGCGCTTCGGTTCGTTACCGGTGGCACGCAACACCGGAGGGTTGGCCGACACCATTGAAAACGGCGTGACCGGTTTCCTGTTCGACGAATCCACTCCTGAAAGTTATGAGGAAGCGCTAAGCCGGGCCTTCAAGGTTTTTGCATTCCCCGACCTGCTCAATGCCATGCGCTGCCGAGCCATGGCCGCGCCTTTCAACTGGTGCAAGGCGGTCGAACCGTACGCCGAACTCTACGAAAAACTGGTGACCAAAGCGCTGGGCAAATCGGGCAAACATTAAGAGGTTTTCAAAGATGCCGTTACGGACCCTTGAGACCTGGCCCCACGGCGCAATCATGCTGGACGCAGAACACACGCGTTTTGCCTTGTGGGCGCCAGATGCGTTTTACGTCAGTGTCGAACTGGAAGATGGACAATCCTTGCCGCTCCTGCCCCAGGCAGATGGCTGGTTCGTGATCAATACCCGCTGCCCCGCTGGCACGCGTTACCGCTACAACATCGACGGCGAGCTGGAGGTGCCCGACCCGGCCTCCCGCGCGCAGGCCGGTGATATCGACCGCCACAGCGTGGTGGTCGATCCACTTGCCTATCAATGGCAACACAGCGCCTGGCTCGGACGGCCGTGGAACGAGGCGGTGATCTACGAATTGCACGTCGGTGCGCTCGGCGGCTTCAGTGAAGTCGAGCAGCACCTGGCACGCCTCGTGGAGCTGGGCATCAGCGCAATCGAATTAATGCCGCTGGCGCAGTTCCCCGGTGATCGCAATTGGGGTTACGACGGGGTTCTGCCCTACGCGCCCCAAGCCTCCTACGGCACTCCCGAACAACTCAAACACCTGATCGACACCGCCCACGGCCATGGCCTGGCGGTGATTCTCGACGTGGTCTACAACCACTTCGGCCCGGACGGCAATTACCTGCATCGCTACGCCAAGGGTTTCTTCCGCGAAGACAAGCACACCCCGTGGGGTGCGGCGATCGACTTCCGGCGTCGCGAGGTGCGGGACTTCTTCATCGACAATGCGTTGATGTGGTTGCTGGAATACCGCTTCGATGGTTTGCGCCTGGACGCGGTGCATGCCATCGAAGACCCGGACTTTCTTCGGGAACTGGCACAAAAGGTTCGCCAGCAAGTCGATCCGGCCAGGCATGTGTGGCTGACCGTTGAAAACGAACACAACCAGGCCAGCCTGCTCGAAGAAGGCTTTGACGCGCAGTGGAACGACGACGGCCACAACGCCTTGCACGTGCTGCTGACCGGCGAAACCGACGCCTATTACGCCGACTACGCGCAAAACCCGACTGAACAACTGGCGCGCTGCCTGAGCCAGGGCTTTGTGTTTCAGGGCCACGTCACCCGTCACGGCACAACCCGTGGCGAGCCCAGTGGTCATTTGCCGCCGACGGCTTTCGTGCTGTTTCTGCAAAACCACGACCAGATCGGCAACCGCGCCCTGGGTGAACGGCTGCATCAACTGGCCAATCCCGACGCGCTCAAGGCAGCCACCGCATTACTGCTGTTGTCACCGATGATCCCGCTGATGTTCATGGGCGACGAGTTCGCCGCCGAGCAACCGTTCCTGTTCTTCACCAGTCATCACGGTGAGCTGGCGGAGTTGGTCCGCGAGGGACGACGCAACGAGTTCGCCGCCTTCAGCGCGTTTGCTGATCCGCACACACGCGAGCAGATTCCCGATCCCAACGCGCGCCAGACCTTCGAGGCTTCACGCCCCGAGCTGACGTCAACTCGACACTCCGCCATGCACGAGTTGTATCGCCAACTGTTGCAGATCCGCCACCAGCAGATCATTCCCCGTCTTCCAGGTGCGCAAGCCCTGGGCGCCGAGGTGCTGGCCACAGGCGCGGTGACGGCGCGCTGGCGACTGGGCGATGGCAGTCAGCTGCGCATTGACCTGAACCTCAGCGACACAGCTGTGGTCCACTCCCCACAGGCCGACGCTTCGTTGTTGTTGTTCGAATACCCGCCACAGTCAGCCGGCCTGTTGGATCAGGGCACACTTGCCCCGTATTGCGCGCTAGTCAGCCTCACGGCCGCAGCCCCTTTGCTACCCCCGGATGGAGAGCGCCAATGAGCGATGCGCAATTGGAAATACTGGCCAGCCGAGCTGGCCTGGCCGTCGACTGGATCGACGCCAACGGCCGCCCACAGAAAGTCGCGCCATCAGTGTTACGCAATGTCCTCACCGGACTCGGCCACCCGGCTGGCAGCGCTCAGGAAATCGACGCCAGCCTGCTGGAACTGCAGCAGGTGCAACAAACCCGACACCTGCCACCGCTGCTGACCGCAGACTTCGGTGTCGGCCTCAGCCTGGCGCATTACTTTGAGCCCAATACACCGTGCGAGATCCACCTTGAAGATGGCTCGCGACTTCATTTGAAACTGGATGCCGAGGCGGTATTGCCCGGCCTGGTCCCGGTCGGTTATCAACACGTCAGCATCGACGGACAGGCATTTACGCTGGCCGTGGCACCGGCGCGCTGCTACAGCGTCGGCGATGCCGTCGACAGCCCGATCCCTCGCGCCTGGGGCCTGAGCGTGCAGCTGTACTCGCTGCGTCGTCCGGGCGATGGCGGTTTTGGCGATACCCAGGCGCTGGAAGACCTTGCGCGGGTGGCCGGCGAACGCGGTGCCGAAGCGCTGGCGATCAGTCCGCTGCATGCGATGTTCGGCAGCGATACCCAGCGCTACAGCCCGTACTCGCCTTCCAGCCGTTTGTTTCTCAACAGTCTGTACGCCGCACCCGCCGCCATCCTGGGTGATCGAGCATTGCGGGCCGCGATAGATGCAACCGGCCTGGCGGCAGAACTCAAGCACCTTGAAGCCTCGCCGTTGATTGATTGGCCAGTGGCTGCCGAAGCCAAACATCGTCTGTTGCAGGCGTTGTACGAAGGCTTTGTCCAGGGCGAACACCCGCTGCATGCCGACTTCAGCAGTTTCCGCCACGCCGCTGGCGAAGCCCTGGAAAACCACTGCCGCTTTGAAGCCATTCAAGAAGCCCGCGCCGCCAAAGGTGAAAGCCTCGACTGGCGGCATTGGCCCGAGCAATGGCAAAACCCGCGCAGCGCGGCCCTGGCTGAATTCGCCGAAGAGAACGCCGGGCGCATTGGCTTCTTTGCCTTCTGCCAATGGCTGATCACGCGGTGCCTGGAACGGGCACAAACCGCCGCCCGTAGCGCCGGCATGAGCATTGGGCTGATCGCCGATCTGGCGGTGGGCGCCGATGGCGGTGGCAGTCAGGCCTGGAGTCGTCAGGACGAATTGCTCGCCTCGCTGACCGTGGGTGCACCACCGGATATCCTTAATCGTACCGGTCAGGGCTGGGGAATTTCCGCGTTCTCGCCCGAAGGCCTGGTACGCAACGGCTTTCGTGCCTTCATCGAAATGCTCCGCGCCAATTTTGCCCACGCCGGTGGCCTGCGCATCGATCACGTCATGGGCCTGCAACGGCTGTGGGTGATCCCCAATGACGCGTCCCCCGCCGACGGCGCCTACCTCTATTACCCGGTGGACGACCTGCTGCGTTTGCTGACCCTCGAGTCCCATCGCCATCAGGCCATCGTCCTTGGCGAAGACCTCGGCACCGTGGCTGACGGTCTGCGAGAAAAGCTTATCGCCCGCTCGATTCTCGGCATGCGCGTGCTGCTGTTCGAGCAGGACAACGCGCACTTCAAGCCGATTCTCGACTGGCCAGACAACGCACTGGCGACCACCAGCACTCATGACCTGCCCACGCTCAATGGCTGGTGGCATGGCCGCGATATCGACTGGAACGCCCGACTGGGCCTGGTCGACGCCTCGGGTGAAATCGAATGGCGCCACCACCGCGAACGCGAGCGTGAAGGCCTGCGCCGGGTGTTGAGCGAGGATCCGCAGAACTTTCGCGAAGAGTCCCATGAAACCGATCAGGTACTCGACGCCGCCGTACGTTTCCTCGGTCATACCCGTGCGCCGCTGGTGTTGCTGCCGCTGGAAGATGCCCTGGGCATCGAGCAGCAGGCCAACTTGCCCGGTACCATCGACACGCATCCCAACTGGTCCCGACGCTTGCCCGGCGACAGTGAAGCCTTGCTCGATAACCCGGACGCCGCCCGGCGCCTGGAACTGCTCGCCTGTGCGCGGCTTCAGGCGGCCGAGCGTGACCAATGAAGCAAACGCTTATCCAACCGCTGCGGGCAACCCTGCGGCTGCAGTTTCATAAAAACTTCACGCTGGACGATGCGGTGCCACTGGTGCCGTACTTTGCCAGCCTCGGTATCAGCCACGTCTATGCGTCACCGCTACTGAGTGCTCGCGCCGGTTCCATGCACGGCTACGACGTCGTCGACCCGACCACGGTCAACCCCGAGCTGGGCGGCGAAGCGGCGCTGCGGCGTTTGGTCAGCGCATTGCGCGAGCAGAACATGGGGCTGATCCTCGACGTCGTCTCCAACCACATGGCCGTCGGCGGTGGCGATAATCCCTGGTGGCAGGATTTGCTGGAATGGGGACGCTTGAGCCCTTACGGCGAGTTTTTCGATATCCAGTGGCATTCACCCGATCCGTTGATGGAAGGCCAGTTGCTGTTGCCCTTCCTCGGCAGCGACTACGGCATCGCCTTGCAGGACGGCACCCTGCCCCTGCGCTTCAATGCGCAAAAGGGCATGTTTTATGTCGAGCACTACGAGCACCACTTCCCGATCTGCCCGACGAACTACGGCGAACTGCTCAGGACCGATGACCCACTGAGCGCCGAATCGCTCAAGTCGCTGGCAGACCGTTTCAGCGCCTTGAGCTACCAGACTGACGCCCACAGCCTGGCAATACCGCTGAAAACAGAGTTGCGCGAGCTGGCCAATGATCCGGCGATTCTGCGGGCCATCGAGCAAAACCTCAGCACTTACGACTCGCTCACGGCTGAAGGTTTCCAGCGCCTGCACCAGTTGCTGGAACGCCAAAGTTATCGTCTGGCCAGTTGGCGTACGGCGGCCGATGACATCAACTGGCGGCGTTTTTTCGATGTCAACGAACTGGGCGGCCTGCGGGTCGAACGCCCCGCCGTGTTCGAAGCCACCCACGCCAAAATCTTCGAGCTGGTGGCCGAAGGCCTGGTTGACGGTCTGCGCATCGACCACATCGACGGTCTCGCCGACCCACGCGGCTACTGCCGCAAACTGCGGCGGCGAGTCGACAGCTTGTCGCCGGATCGGCACCTGCCGATCTACGTCGAGAAAATCCTCGGCGAAGGTGAAACCCTGCACCGTGACTGGTCGGTGGATGGCACCACGGGTTACGAGTTCATGAATCAACTGTCGCTGCTGCAACATGCTCCGGAAGGCGCCGACACGTTGGCCGAATTGTGGAATCGCTACAGCGAACGGCCCGCCGATTTCCGTCAGGAAGCGCAACTGGCCCGCCAGCAGATCCTCAACGGCTCCCTCGCCGGAGACTTCGAAAGCGTCGCCCAGGCCCTATTGCAAGTGGCCCGGGATGACCTGATGACCCGCGACCTGACCCTGGGCGCGATTCGTCGGGCGTTGCAGGAACTGATCGTGCATTTCCCGGTGTACCGCACCTACATCAGCCCCCGCGGGCGTTCGGCTGAAGACGATGTGTTTTTCCAGCAAGCCATGACCGGTGCCAGGCATGCCCTCAGCGAAGCCGACTGGCCGGTGCTCGATTGCCTGGCCCGTTGGCTCGGGGGTGAATCATGGCGCAAACGCCCGTTGGGCCGGCCGCGCAAGATGCTCAAGCATGCCTGTGTGCGTTTTCAGCAACTGACGTCGCCGGCGGCGGCGAAAGCCGTGGAGGACACCGCGTTCTATCGCTCGGCGACATTGTTGTCACGCAATGACGTGGGCTTCAGCACCGAACAGTTCAGCGCCCCGGTGGCCGATTTCCATGCGGCTTGCGTCAACCGTCTCGACGAGTTCCCCGATAATTTGCTGGCCACCGCCACCCACGACCACAAACGCGGCGAAGACACCCGCGCGCGCCTGGCGGTGCTGAGCGAGCGCAGTGCCTGGTACGCCGAGCAAGTCCCGCTCTGGCAGGCCCTGGCCCGCCCCCTGCGCGACGACGACCAGATGCCGACTGCGGGCGATGAGTTGATCCTCTATCAAGCGATCCTTGGCAGCTGGCCGCTCGATTTGCGCCGTGACGATCAAGCAGCGCTGGAGAACTACACTCAACGAGTGTGGCAGTGGCAACAGAAAGCTTTACGCGAAGCCAAGTTGCAAAGCAGCTGGAGCGCGCCGAACGAGGCTTACGAACAAGCGGTTCACCGATTCCTGCAACGTCTGCTGCGAAGTCCCGAAGGTGAACCGTTACGCGCGGCCCTCGGCAAGGCAGCCATGACCATCGCCGTACCCGGCGCACTCAATGGATTGGCGCAAACCTTGCTGCGCATGACAGTGCCGGGGGTGCCGGATCTTTATCAGGGCAACGAGTACTGGGACTTCTCGCTGGTCGATCCGGACAACCGCCGGCCGGTGGATTACGCCAGCCGTCAGCAGTCGATGCAGACACCCTCGGAACTGCCCGAGCTGTTGGCTGGCTGGCGGGACGGGCGCATTAAACAAGCGCTGATCGCTCAGGTGTTGAACTTGCGGCTCGAGCACACCGAGCTGTTTCGGCGAGGGACCTATCAAGCCCTTGAAGTCGTCGGCAGCCAGGCTCACAGGGTGCTCGCATTTGCTCGCACGCTGGAGGGAAAACGCGCCGTCGCGATCGTGCCGATTCGCTGCGCCGAATTGCTGAAAAACAGTGCCGAGCCCCGTATTGACGCGCCGCTGTGGGGCGATACACGGGTCAAATTACCGTTCACCGCCCCTGATGAAAATTTGAAGGGACTTTTTTCAAGCACAACAGTCACACACCAACGGGAGCTGAACATCAGCGACGCGCTGGGAGATTTCCCGGTCAATCTTTTAATCCAAACTACCCATACTTGAGTTCAGTTCAGGAGCATTGCGATGAGCATCAACGATAAACGCATCCGCGAATTCGCCTATCAGATCTGGGAATCGGAAGGAAAACCCGAGGGCCAGGACGCTCGCCACTGGGAGATGGCCCGCAAACTGGCCGAAGCCGAAGCTCTCGCACCGAGCAAATCGCCGAAAGCCGCTGGCAGCAAGACCGACGGCGCCAAGGCTCCGGCCAGCAAAGGCAATGGCAAGGCCGCGGCGCCAAAAACCAAAGCCAAGCCCGCCGCCGCCTCCAAGGTCGTACCGCCGGGCGAAAAAGCCAGCGAGAAAAAGCCTCGAGCAGCGCGTAAGCCGCCCGCTGTCTGACGCCTTTCACTTTTGTCCTGATTGACTTCGTGGCGAGCCTTCTCGCCACCGAGGGCTCGCTCGCCCTCGAAAAAAAACCAGAGCCACGAATTGTCCCCCCTTTGCAGGAGCACTTATGACCAGTCCGAAGAAAGCCGCGCCAGAACCTCAGCACGAGGCCTCGCGAATCCGTGAAGGCCTGCCCTTCCCGCTGGGCGCGACCTGGGATGGCCTGGGGGTCAACTTCGCCTTGTTTTCCGCCAATGCCACCAAGGTCAAGCTGTGCATCTTCGATGATGCCGGCGAGGTCGAACTGGAACGCATCGAACTGCCGGAATACACCGACGAGATCTACCACGGCTACCTGCCCGACGCGCACCCGGGGATGATCTACGGCTACCGTGTCTATGGCCCGTACGACCCGGCAAACGGACATCGCTTCAACCATAACAAACTGCTGATCGACCCCTACGCCAAACAACTGGTCGGCCAGTTGAAATGGTCCGAAGCCCTGTTCGGCTACACCATCGGCCACCCCGACGCCGACCTCAGTTTCGATGAGCGCGACAGCGCCCCGTTCGTGCCCAAGTGCAAAGTGATCGACCCGGCTCACACCTGGGGTCACGACCATCGGGTCAGCGTGCCGTGGGACAAGACCATCATTTACGAGACTCACGTGCGCGGTATCAGCATGCGCCACCCCTCCGTCCCCGATAACGTGCGCGGCACCTTCGCCGGGTTGATGGTCGATGACGTGCTGGAACACATCCGCAAGCTCGGCGTGTCGTCTGTCGAATTGCTGCCGATTCATGCCTTCGTCAACGACCAGCATCTGTTGCACAAAGGCATGACCAATTACTGGGGCTACAACAGCATTGCGTTCTTCGCTCCCGACCCGCGTTACCTGGCCAGCGGCAAGATCGCCGAATTCAAGGAGATGGTTGCGCACCTGCACGAAGCCAATCTTGAAGTGATCCTCGACGTGGTCTACAACCACACCGCCGAGGGCAACGAACAAGGCCCGACCCTGTCCATGCGCGGCATCGACAACGCCTCTTACTACCGCTTGATGCCCGACGACAAGCGCTTCTACATCAACGATTCCGGCACCGGCAACACTCTGGACCTGAGTCACCCGTGCGTGCTGCAAATGGTCACCGACTCCTTGCGCTACTGGGCTTCGGAAATGCACGTCGACGGTTTCCGCTTCGACCTGGCAACCATTCTCGGGCGTTATCACGACGGCTTCGACGAACGTCACAGCTTCCTTGTGGCCTGCCGTCAGGACCCGGTGCTGCGTCAGGTGAAAATGATTGCCGAAGCCTGGGACTGCGGCCCCGGTGGCTATCAGGTCGGTAACTTCCCACCGGGCTGGGTCGAGTGGAATGACAAATTCCGCGACACCGTGCGTGCATTCTGGAAGGGCGACGACGGCCAACTGGCGGACTTCGCCAGTCGCATGACCGCTTCCGGCGAGATGTTCAATCAGCGTGGCCGGCGGCCGTACGCCTCGGTGAATTTCGTCACCGCCCACGATGGTTTCACCTTGAACGACCTGGTGTCGTACAACGACAAACACAACGAAGCCAACGACGAGAACAATCAGGACGGCAGTAACAACAACCTGTCCTGGAACCATGGCGTCGAAGGACCGACCGACGATCCCGAGATCAATGAGCTGCGTCAGCGCCAGATGCGCAATTTCTTTGCCACGCTGCTGCTGTCCCAAGGCACACCGATGCTGGTGGCCGGCGACGAATTCGCTCGAACCCAGGAAGGCAACAACAACGCCTATTGCCAGGACAGCGAGATCGGTTGGGTCAACTGGGACCTGAGCGAAGACGGCAAGGCCCTGCTCAAGTTTGTCAAACGGCTGATCAAGTTGCGCCTGGCCTATCCGATCCTGCGTCGCGGTCGGTTCCTGGTGGGCAATTACAATGAGGACATCGGCGTCAAGGACGTCACCTGGCTCGCCCCGGATGGCAGCGAAATGTCTGTCGAACAATGGGAGGAAGCCCATGGCCGCTGCCTCGGCATGTTGATGGATGGCCGCGCCCAGGAAACCGGTATCCGCCGCAAAGGCGCCGACGCCACCTTGCTGTTGGTGGTCAATGCGCATCACGACATCGTCAATTTCCTGCTTCCGGAAGTGCCCGACGGCGGTTTCTGGACCTGCATGATCGACACCAACCAACCGTCGATCAGGGGGCAGGAACGCTTCGAGTTCGGGCACGAATATTCAGTCACTGGCCGTTCGCTGCTGCTGTTCGAATTGCAGCGTGAGGAAGAAGAGTGAAATAAACCTTCAAGACTTCCGGCCATATTCGCCCCCCACAGCGATCCATTGGCCGGGATCGGGACACAGCCGGGGGTAATAAAACCGCACCGGATTGAACATCGGGGCGACGAATAGCGTGACATGAGCAATACTCTGTTCGCGGCAATCCAGGGTTTGGAGCGCCGCACATTGCTATCAACGAGAACAAGGACGTAGCCATGAAAACGGTCTCCATCAGTGAAAGCAGACTCTGCGCCCAAATCTGGAACAGCGCGCCGCAACTGGACAACATCCCTGTCATCAGCACTCAGACCCTGGTCCCCGCCGGCGCACGCGCTGTAGTGATTGCCCCACACCCTGGCGATGAAGTCGTGACCTGCGGCGGCCTGCTGCAGCTGCTCAGCGCCTTGGGTCATCCCCTCCAATTGATCTCGATTACCGACGGCAGCGCCAGCCATCCGGGCTCGCAACAATGGTCGGAGAAACGCTTGAGCGTGTTTCGCCCCCAGGAAAGCCTCGAAGCCTTGCGCCGGCTCGGATTGCCGATGCACAGCCTCAAATGGATTCGTGGCGGCTTCACCGACAACGCCCTGGCCGAACGGGAGTTTCAGATGACTCAGTTCATTGCCCGTTATTTACGCCCCGGGGATGTGGTGTTCAGCACGTGGCGCGAGGATGGCATTGTCGACCATGACGCCGTCGGCCGGGCCAGCGTCAAGGCCGCGGCCATGGTCGGGGCGACGCTCAACGAAGTACCGGTCTGGGCCTGGCACTGGCCAACGCGTGATCGAGGGCTTATCCCCTGGCATCGCGCGCGCAAGGTTCGCCTGGACACCTGGACCGTCGCGCGCAAAAGCCACGCTACCCACGCCTATGCCAGCCAGCTCGACGGCGAACCGGCCATCGGCCTCGCCCCGCTGCTGCCCCCGGTGCTTCTGGAACGGATACGGTTGCCCTATGAAATTGTCTTCGTCTGACATAAGCCTGTAGCAGCTGTCGAGCTTGCGACGAATCACTCTGAACTGCCTGCCGCTGTATCAGTCGCATGCATAACCCATCCCATTCAGAGGAGTGAACGTGACCAGTGATTCCAAGTGGCAGGCCGTCGAATCATCTCCATTGAATACGCCCCCCGCGATTCATCGTCTGAGAGTGCTGACGGTCAACACCCACAAGGGTTTTACCGCACTCAACCGACGTTTCATTCTTCCGGAATTGCGTGAAGCGGTACGCAGTACCTCGGCGGACCTGGTGTTCTTGCAGGAAGTCGTCGGTGAACACGACCGCCATTCCACTCGCTACAACGATTGGCCACAGACCTCACAGTACGAGTTCCTGGCCGACAGCATGTGGAGCGACTTCGCCTACGGTCGTAACGCGGTCTACCCCAACGGTCACCACGGCAATGCCCTGTTATCGAAATACCCGATCCGCGAACACCGCAACCTCGACGTCTCGATCACCGGCCCCGAACGCCGCGGCTTGCTGCATTGCGTACTGGATGTGCCGGGTCACAAAGAAGTGCATGCGATCTGCGTGCATTTGAGTCTGTTGGAAAGCCATCGCCAACTGCAGCTCCAACTACTCTGCCAACTGCTCGAATCGTTACCCGACGATGCGCCGGTGATTATCGCCGGCGACTTCAACGACTGGCAGTTGCAAGGCAACACCGCCCTCGCCCGGCGCGACTATCTGCATGAAGCCTTCGAGCGCCACCACGGTCGCCCGGCAAAAACCTATCCGGCACGCTTTCCGCTGCTGCGCCTGGATCGGATTTATCTGCGCAATGCCAGCAGTCATGAGCCGCGAATATTGGGGCACAAGCCCTGGACGCATTTGTCGGATCACTTGCCATTGGCGGTGGAAGTGCACCTTTGAAACGCCCAATAGCTTCGTAGAATACGGTGCCTGAAAACGAAATCCCTTGCCCTACCTGTTACTTCTGACAGTAGCGACTTCCAAAATCTGTTGATACGGTTCGCAGGTCCGTACCCGTTGCATGTACGAGCTTTCAACCGTAGCAGCCAACGTTGCCGAAGGTTTCCAGTTCGGGGACTTGTATTACCGATGTCGTCTCGCAATTCACGCTGCCAAGGACGTCAGACTCTTTTTCACCCACTACGAGTGAAGGGGTCGGACGCCAATCGATGCGTGGAGACGAGCATGATATTTCCGACAGAATTGCCCAACTACCGTTACTCAGCCTGCGCCGTTTCTCTCTGTTTATGGATAGGCTGGTCCAACACCGCCCAGGCGAGCTGTACGCTCACACCGACCGCCGGCAACGACAATTACGTGTGCGACAGCACCAGCGGTGGCCCGCTGACCGACTTGTCGGGCAACAACACCCTGATCTTTCCCGCCAATGGCACCATCAATGGCGATGTAACCTTCGGCGCAGGTGCTGACCGGGTCGTCATGGCGGCGGGCACCATCGCAGGCGTACTCGATCAGGGCGACGGCGCCAATTTTCTGCAGATCGACAACGGGCAGATTACCGGCGAAGTCCACCAGCACAGCGGCATCGACACCTTCAACATGAATGGCGGGAGTATTCATTCTCTGGCGCAGGGCGATGGTTTCGACCAGTTCCTGATGACTGGCGGCACGATTGCCGAGGACTTTGAAGATGGTGACTTTGCGCAGATGACCGGTGGCACGATCGGTCGCGTCAATATGAAACTCGACGACAACACCTTCGACATGTCCGGCGGCCAGATCCTCGGCAACCTGGTGACTGGTTTCGGCACCGACACGATCATCGTGTCCGCCGGGCGAATCGGCGGCAACGTCAGTGTCAGCGGCGGCAATGACAGCATCACCGTGACGGGTGGCGAGATCCTCGGCGAGGTCCGTGCCAGCGCCGGTAATGACACGTTGGTGTGGAATGGTGGCGGCATCATCCGCTCTGCCATCCTCATGGGCACCGGCAATGACAGTGCCACCTTGGGAAATCTCGGCCAAAGCACCCTCGCCCTCACCCCGAGCATTGATGGTGGAGACGGCACAGACCTGCTGACCTTCGATGACACCACCGCAGCGGGTACTCCCCGGTACATCAACTGGGAAACGGTCAACCTGAACAATGGTTCGCAGATCGATCTGGCCGGCATTTTTGTATTGGGCGACAGTGCCAGCGGCACCGGTGTATTCAACATCGATGGCAGCAGCACGCTGACGTCGACCCAGGGCCGCATCACGCCATTCACCGCCGGCCAGCGTGCAACCTTGAACAATGCCGGGCTAATCGACCTCAGCAGCGGCAATAGCCGGACCGACGATACGCTCACGGTGCAGGGTAATTATTCGGGTAACAACGGCCAGTTGTTTTTGCAAAGTGCAGTCGGCGATGACAACTCCCCCAGTGACAAACTGGTGGTGAACGATGGGACATTGACCGGCAGCACATTGATCACGGTCACCAATCTGGGCGGAACCGGCGGGTTGACGTGGCAGAACGGTATCGAGTTGGTACAGGCGCAAGGCACTGCTGTCAGCACCCCCGATGCGTTTGCGCTCAAAGGTCCGGTCTCTGCGGGTGCCTTCGATTACTACTTGTTCAAAGGTGGCGTTACCGCAAACAGCCAAAACAATTGGTATTTGCGCTCTGCCATTGTGGCCCCCACGACCCTCACCCTCCCCAACCCGGATCCGGCCTTGCCACCGATTGTCGTCCCGGTTGTCGCAACGCCGGTACCCGCACTTGCACCCGTCGGCAGCCCACCGTTGCCGGTTTTGCCGACAGCCGTACCGGGCGCGTCACCGATTGCGCTGTACCGCCCCGAGGTTCCAACCTGGTCGGTACTGCCTCCCGCCGCCGCGCAACTGACCCTCAATGCACTCGGCACTTTCCATGATCGCCAAGGCGACCAGCGCCTGCTCCACGAAACCGGGGCCTTTGGCGCTGGCTGGGGCCGGGTCTATGGCAAGAATGTGAATCAGACCTGGGCCGGCACCGTAACGCCAAGGCTCGACGGTTCGCTCAGCGGCTTTCAGGTGGGTAACGATGTGTACAGCTCACTGACTGTCCATGGACAGACCCAACGCATTGGTTTTTTTGTCGGGCATACGCGTTTGCAGGGCGATGTCGACGGTTTCAACCAAGGGTTCGAAAACAAACGTGCAGGCAAAGTGGAACTTGAAGGCGACAGTTATGGCGTGTACTGGACGTTGACCGATCCCAAGGGCTGGTACGTCGACACCGTCCTCATGGGCACTCGGCTCGACGGTGACAGCCACTCCGAACGCGGCCTCAAGCTGGATAACCGAGGCCATGCCTTGACTGCTTCGGCGGAAGCCGGCTATCCAGCTCAAGTGACGGGTAACTGGGTGGTCGAACTCCAGGTGCAGCTCATCCATCAAAAAGTCTCGCTGGACAGCCAGGACGACGGCATTTCCCACGTCTCATTCGACTCCGACGGAGCCTGGACCGGTCGCCTCGGCGCTCGACTAAAAGGCCGCTACCAAGTCAGCGGACGACCACTGGAACCTTACATTCGAGCCAATCTGTGGCACACCCTTTCCGGTACCGACTCGGTCACCTTCGACGGTGTGGACCGGATCGATACCGAGCAAAAATCGTCATCGGCCGACCTCGGTGTCGGTGTTGTGGTTAGCCTCGCGAAAAGCGTGAGCGTGTATGGCGCAGTCGACTACACCAGCAATATCGACAGTCATCAGCAGCGCGCAACGTCTGCAAATATCGGTGTCAGGGTGAGTTGGTAGACCGGTAGCCCACTATTAAAAACGCTCTGGGACGCAGGTTTCTTGACGATTTTTCGAACAAACAACAGCTTAGATGTGCGGCGAAAATCAGTCACTTGCGAACCCTAAAATACACGTACCACTTATCGGCCATTTTCTTGACGCAGTATCAAGGGTCTTCTTAGCTACACGTTACTACCCCCGGAAATACACCAGGGGCAAGCCTCCAGACACCCGCAAAAACGGGCGGCCAGAGGCTTGCCCCATTACATTCGGTCGCCCCTCATTCGGGGTAGGAGAGACGCCAGAGCGAGATACCGCATGCGATTGCAAGGTAGACCTCCATGAAAACTTCATTCACCCAACAAGAGATCAAAGTTACTTTTTGCACTGTATCGAGCTCACTCCTTCTGTGCTCGTCCATGGAAGTGCAGGCAGGGCCGGCAGCGGATGAAGCCACGCCTTGGTACCGTCAGGATGTTCCGGTCATGACCTTACCCGCTGTCACTTTCACCGCTCCCTACTCCCGCCGCTTCAGCGCCGCCTCCGATACTCGAAGTTCGCGCCTGACCATCGAGGACGCTGCGCCTTCGGCCTGGGATCAGGTATATGGACAAGCTTCGCGGCAAGCGCAAACCGATGTTCTGGCTCAGGGGTTTGCCGGCCCTGGCAGTAGCGAATTCAAAGGTCCGGCGATCCTGACTCTAAAAAGCGGTAGCGGTCATACCCAGCGAGTCGGACTGGTTGGCGGCACCACTCAGTTACAAGGCAACAGCAACGGGCTGCTGACCGGTCGCGCCCATGCTGACCCCAGCCACGACACCCTCAGCCTCGAAGGCCAAAGCCTCGGTGCTTACTGGAGTTTGACCGGTCCCCAGGGCTGGCACGTGGATTTGACGGCCAGCGGCGGTCGGGTCAACGGCTATACCCGCAATGACCAGGGCGCCCGAATGGCGACCGAAGGCAGCGCGGTGACGCTGTCGGTAGAAGGTGGTTTCCCCATTGGCCTGAGCGACAACTGGGTCGTTGAACCCCAGGCGCAGTTGATCAATCAACGCATTACCCTGGACACCCCGTATGGCGGGTCTGGCAATGCCTCGTCCAGCGAACTGACGTCCTGGAGCGGGCGGGTCGGTGCACGCTTGAAAGGTAGTTACGACATCAACGGGCTGGGGGTCGAACCCTATGTGCGAACCAACCTGTGGCACACGGTGTACACCGGCAATACGGTGAACCTCGATCAGGTCGAGAAGATCAGCAGCAGCCGTTATTCATCGACCGTCGAAGTGGGTTTGGGCCTGGTGGCCAGAGTGACACCTGCTGTAAGTCTTTACGTCAGCGCCGACTACAGCAGTGATGTGGATGACAATGATTTGAACGGGTTGATTGGGAGTCTGGGTGTGCGGATGCGGTGGTGAAATGATCGTTCCCACGCTCTGCGTGGGAATGCCTCCAGTGACGCTCTGCGTCACATCGTAGGAACGCGGAGCGTCCCGGGCTGCATTCCCACGCGGAGCGTGGGAACGATCATGTGGGAGCGAGCCTGCTCGCGATGGGAGCGACTCGGTTCTGGATCAACCCTCCGGACGCAGCATCAACACTGCCAGCGGTGGCAGGTTCAATACCAATGAGAGTGCCTGGCCGTGGCTCGCCTCGTCCTCGGTAAACGCCCCGCCGCTGTTGCCATAGTTCGAACCGGCGTAAGTGGCCGCATCGCTGTTGATCACCTCGGTCCAACGCCCGGCAAACGGTACGCCGATGCGATAACCCTCACGCGGCACCGGCGTGAAGTTAGCCACCACCAACACCGGCCGCCCATCCCTGCTCCAGCGCATGAAGGCGTAGACGCTGTTGGTGGCGTCATCGCCAATCAACCACTGGAAGCCTTGTGGCGCGTCGTCCTGATCATGCAGCGCCGGTTCTTCGCGATACAGCCGATTCAGATCGCCGACGAGTTTCTGCACTCCTTTGTGTTCCGAATACTGCAGCAAGTACCAGTCCAGTTGCTGATCGTGGTTCCACTCACGCCACTGACCAAACTCGCACCCCATGAACAACAGCTTCTTGCCTGGATGTGCCCACATGAAACTGAGGTAGGCGCGCAGGTTGGCGAATTTCTGCCAGCGGTCGCCGGGCATCTTGTCGATCAGCGAGTGCTTGCCGTGTACCACTTCGTCGTGGGAAATCGGCAGGATAAAGCGCTCGGACCAGGCATACACCAGACCGAAGCTCAGTTCGTTGTGGTGATGGGCGCGGTACACCGGGTCTTGCTGGATGTAGTGCAGCGAATCGTGCATCCAGCCCATGTTCCACTTGTAGTCGAAGCCTAGTCCGCCCTGTTGCGTGCCCTGGCTGACACCCGGCCATGCGGTGGATTCTTCGGCGATCACCAGCGCGCCGGGGGCTTCGAGGTCGACCACGTCATTGAGATGGCGCAGGAAGTCGATGGCTTCGAGGTTTTCCCGACCGCCGTGGCGGTTTGGCACCCATTCGCCGGCCTTGCGCGAATAATCGCGATACAGCATCGACGCCACGGCATCGACCCGCAGGCCGTCGACGTGGAAATGCTTGAGCCAGTGCAGCGCCGAAGCCA
Organism: Pseudomonas sp. ES4; assembly: GCF_050586665.1. Lineage (NCBI taxonomy): Bacteria > Pseudomonadati > Pseudomonadota > Gammaproteobacteria > Pseudomonadales > Pseudomonadaceae > Pseudomonas > Pseudomonas sp. ES4. Next base: position 161,643 of record NZ_JBOBDO010000010.1, read on the forward strand.
GCATGTAGCCGTGCACTTCGGTGCGACCCAGGTTGTAGATCAGCGTGTCCCAATCCTGATGGAAGCCTTCCTGCGGGTTGCCGTACTCGTACAGCGCAGTGCCATCGAATTGCGCCAGGCCGTGGGTATCGGTCGGGAAATGTGCCGGCACCCAGTCGAGGATTACACCGATGTCGGCCTGGTGGCAGGCATTGACGAACGCGGCGAAGTCATCCGGCGAGCCGTAGCGGGCGCTCGGGGCGAATTGCGACAGCAGTTGATAGCCCCAGGAACCGCCGAACGGGTGTTCCATGATCGGCATCAGCTCGATGTGGGTAAAACCCAACTCCTTCACGTAGGGAATCAGCCGTTCTGCCAACTCATGCCAGGTGTACTGCCGGGCGACCTCACCCAGATCATCCAGCTCACATTGCCACGAGCCAGCATGCAATTCGTAGATCGACAGGGGCGCACTTGGCCGATGACGGTCGCCCCGCGATTGCATCCACTCCTGATCCTGCCAATCGATGTTCAGCGGCGAAGCGACTTTTGACGCGGTGTCCGGCGGCAGCGAAGTGGCCAGCGCCATCGGGTCGGCCTTGAGCGGCAGAATGCCGTGGGCGCCGAGGATTTCGTATTTGTACGTTTCCCCCGCTTGCATGCGCGGGATGAAAATCTCCCATACGCCGGTAGGATGGCGCAGGCGCATCGGGTGCCGACGACCGTCCCAGTTGTTGAAATCCCCGACCACCGACACCCTTTTGGCATTCGGTGCCCACACGGCGAACCGCACGCCATCGACACCATCGACGGTTTTCAGCTGCGCGCCCAGGCAAGCACTCAGATCGCGGTGATTGCCTTCGGCGAACAGGTACAAGTCCATCTCGCCGAGCAACGGGCCAAAGCTGTAAGGGTCTTCGCAAACCTGTTCGCCGCCAGCCCACCGGGTTCGCAGCAGATACGGCTGCGCCCGATCGAAGTGCCCGACGAACAGGCCCGGCGTCTGGGTGGCCTCAAGGTTGCCGAGTTCTTCCCCGGAGTCCTTGGCCAGGACCTGCACGCTCAAGGCGTCCGGCAAATAGGCCCGAATGAATTGCCCGCCGGCACCATCGCCGTGGGGACCAAGAATTGCAAAGGGGTCGTGATGTTCGGCGCGTACCAGCGCGTCGATGTCCCGCGATCTGGGCAGCAACGCTTCTTTAGCGTGTCCCTGTTCCTTGTTCGAGAAACTCATGACTACTCTCCACCAAGATCGGAAAAGGGTTTAAGCCCACTCAATAACCCATACAAACCGTGCAACGGCACGGGCAACCATGTGGGGCGATTTTCCGCCTCATAGGCCACTTCATACGCTGCCTTCTCCAGGCCGAACAACGCCAATGCGGCGTCCTCGCCTTCCGGATCTTGCCATGCATGAGCAAGACTAGCTGCCGCCAGCCGATAAGCGTCGACAAATGCTTGTCTTGCTTCAATCAAATAGCGATCGGCGACACGTTGACGAGCGGCTTGGGCATCGACCGTGTTGTCGACGTTGTGCACATTCATCGCCATTGCCGCAGCGTAGTCAAAGGAGCGCAATACCCCACTGACGTCTTTGTACGGGCTGTGTTTGCCCCGTCGTTCGTGCAGTGGTCGGGCCGGCTCGCCTTCGAAGTCGATCAGGTAGGCGTCACCCTTGATCACCAGCACCTGGCCCAGGTGCAAGTCGCCGTGGACGCGAATGCGCAGACCACCAACGGCTTTTTTGCCCAGCTCCTGAACATGGCTGAGGATGGCTTTTTTGTTGTCCAGTAAATGAGTGACCAAGGCTTTGTCTGCCGGGTTCAATTCGCTTTGATGCTGTTTGAGCAACTTCAGCGCGTGTTCCAGTTGCGCCACCACGTCCTTGGTGCAAGCCAGGGCATCTTTCTGGGTGGTGACCTGCGGGGCGAAGTCCGGATTGTCGCTGGGCGCTGCCAGTACCTGGTGCATTTCACCCAGGCGCTGGCCGAGCATGCCGGCGAAGTCTTTGAGTTCACCCAAGGCGTTGTAGTGTTGCTCCTGCTCGGACACGGCGTCGGCCAGTTCGTCGCGCAGTGCCCGTTCGAGGTTGTTCTGGGTCCATTCCCAGGCGTCGCCCTGATTGCTCAAGTAGCCTTGGGCAATCATCAGCAACGTTTCCTCGCCCGCCGGATCACGGCGAACCACTGAACCCAGCAGCGGCGAGATATTGCGGAAACCGGCGTGAGTCAGGTACGCGCTCATTTCCAGTTCCGGGTGCACGCCGGACGCGATCTTGCGGATCAGCTTCAGCACCAGACAGTTGCCGATCACCACCGAACTGTTGGACTGTTCGGCGGACAGGTAACGCACTTCCGATTCCCCGGTCAGGCCGAGTTTCGCCAGCTCCCACGTTGGCTCAAAGCAGATATCGCCCGCACTGGATGGCACTACGGTATTACTTTGCATGCCCTGCAACACTGCATGCACGAAGGTATCAAGGCTGAAGGCATCGGTGATCAAGCCGACCTGACGCACGCGCCGGACCCGCGACAAGGCCAGTTGCTGAGGCAACGCGGCGCCCACCTGATCTTCAGAGATAAAACCGAACGGTAACTGATAGCGGCTGGTCTGGCCGCCGCTGGTGACATCGATTTCACTCAGCAATACGGGATGCAGCGGATCGCCGAAGCGCACGCCGTAAGCGATGTTGACCTGTTCGATGGCCGCGTCCTTGCCGGCAAACCAGCGGCGGTTCTGCAGCCAGCTCGGCAAGATGCCCTGCTCCAGCGTGTCGCGAGACGGCGCTTCGAGCAGTTCTTCCATGCGTTTCTTCAGCACCAGCGTGGTGAAGTCCGGCAGGCTTTGCGCCGGTTCCACGTGCCAGCTCGGCATCTGGTTTTCCGCCGCCAATACAAACCAATAGAAGCCGTAAGGCGCCAGGGTCAGCAGGAAATTCAACTGGCCAATAGGCGGGAAGGCGTTACCGCCGAGCATCTCCACCGGCACCATGCCGACGTAGGCCGACAGGTCCAGCTCCGCTGCTTGCGCGCTGCGGGACACGTTGGCGACGCACAAGATGATTTCGTGCTTGCCGTCCGGTCCGGTGAATTCCCGGGTGTAGGCCAGGATTCGCCGGTTAGTCGGCGAAAGCATCTTCAGGGTGCCGCGGCCGAAGGCCTTGGACTGCTTGCGCACGGCGAGCATGCGCCGGGTCCAGTTGAGCAACGAATGCGGGTCGCCGGCCTGGGTTTCGACGTTGACCGACAAGTAACCATATTGCGGGTCCATGATCGGCGGCAGCACCAGGCTGGCCGGGTCGGCGCGGGAGAAACCGCCGTTACGGTCAATCGACCACTGCATCGGCGTGCGCACGCCGTCACGGTCGCCGAGGTAGATGTTGTCGCCCATGCCGATTTCATCGCCGTAATACAGGGTCGGCGTGCCGGGCATCGACAGCAGCAAACTGTTGAGCAGTTCCACGCGACGACGATCGCGCTCCATCAACGGCGCCAAGCGGCGGCGAATCCCCAGGTTGATCCGCGCCCGACGGTCGGCCGCGTAGTAATTCCACAGGTAATCGCGCTCCTTGTCGGTGACCATTTCCAGCGTCAGCTCATCGTGGTTGCGCAAGAAAATCGCCCACTGGCAGTTGGCCGGGATCTCCGGAGTCTGACGCAGGATATCGGTGATCGGAAAACGGTCTTCCTGGGCCAGCGCCATGTACATGCGCGGCATCAGCGGGAAGTGGAACGCCATGTGGCATTCGTCACCGTTCAGGCCTTTGGCGTCGGTGTCGCCGAAGTACAGTTGCGTGTCCTCCGGCCATTGGTTGGCCTCGGCCAGCAGCATGCGGTCCGGGTAGTTGGCGTCGATTTCGGCACGGATCTGCTTGAGGACGTCGTGGGTCTCGGGCAGGTTTTCGTTGTTGGTGCCGTCGCGTTCGATCAGGTACGGAATCGCATCCAGACGCAAGCCATCGATGCCCATGTCCAGCCAGTAGCGCATCACCGACAGCACGGCTTTCATGACTTGCGGGTTATCGAAGTTCAGGTCTGGCTGGTGGGAATAGAAGCGATGCCAGAAGTACTGGCCGGCCACCGGATCCCAGGTCCAGTTGGACTTCTCGGTGTCGAGAAAGATGATGCGGGTGCCGTCGTACTTATGATCGTCATCGGACCAGACGTAGAAATCCCGTGCCGCCGAGCCTTTCTTGGCCTTGCGCGCACGCTGAAACCAGGCGTGCTGGTCCGAGGTGTGGTTGATGACCAGTTCGGTAATCACCCGCAGGCCACGTTTGTGGGCTTCAGAGATGAAACGCTTGGCGTCGGCCATGGTGCCGTAGTCGGAATGCACGCCACGGTATTCGGCAATGTCGTAGCCGTCATCGCGTCGTGGCGAAGGATAGAACGGCAACAGCCAGATGGTGTTGACGCCCAGATCGGCAATGTAGTCGAGTTTGGCGATAAGACCGGGAAAGTCGCCGATCCCGTCATTGTTGGAGTCGAAATAAGACTTTACGTGAACCTGGTAGATCACCGCATCCTTGTACCAGAGCGGGTCCTTGATAAAGGTGGCAGCCTTGGGTTTCTTCGCCATTTGAAACTCCTGTTGAAAACTGGAAAGCGCCTTGTCCCAGATCGTTCCCACGCTCTGCGTGGGAATGCCTCCACGGACGCTCCGCGTTCGGCTCTGGATGGGACGCAGAGCGTCCCGGACTGCATTCCCACGCAGAGCGTGGGAACGATCAGTGCTTATCAGTTAAACGGTAATACGCCAGATCCCGAACGGTTGATACGCCGGGTCGATCCGCATGAATTGGTACTTGCCGTGCCAGGTCCAGCGATGGCCGTTCATCAAGTCTTCGCCGTGGGTACTGGCGTCGTCGGGCAAGCCCATTTCCCACAGTGGCAATTCGAAATTCGCTTCCTGGACGTTATGTGGATCAAGGCTGACGGCCACCAGAATGAAATTGCTGCCATCCGCGCTGCGCTTGCCAAAGTAAAAAATGTTGTCGTTCCAGGCGTTGTAGACCTTCAGGCCCAGATGCGTCTGCAGCGCCGGGTTTTGCCGGCGGATGCGGTTGAGCTGGGCGATCTCGGCAATGATGTTGCCCGGTGCATTGAAGTCCCGTGGGCGAATTTCGTATTTCTCGGAGTTGAGGTACTCCTCCTTGCCCGGCACCGGTGCCGCTTCGCACAGTTCGAAGCCTGAATACATGCCCCACAGACCGGAGCCCATGGTGGCCAGCGCCGCGCGGATCAGAAAACCGGCGCGCCCCGACTCATGCAAAAACGCCGGGTTGATGTCCGGTGTGTTGACGAAGAAGTTTGGCCGGAAGCATTCGCGCCACGGTGATTCGTTGAGTTCGGTGAAGTAAGTGGCCAGCTCGGACTTGTTGTTGCGCCAGGTGAAGTAGGTGTAGCTCTGGGAGTAACCGACCTTGCCCAACCGCGCCATCATTGCCGGGGTGGTAAAGGCTTCGGCCAGGAAGATCACCTCGGGGTACAGCGCCCGCACATCCGCGATCAGCCACTGCCAGAACGGCAGCGGTTTAGTGTGAGGGTTGTCGACGCGGAACAGCTTCACGCCCTCCTCGACCCAACCCACGACGATGTCGCGCAACTCGACCCACAGGCTCGGAATCGCATCGGTGGCATAGAAATCGACGTTGACGATGTCCTGGTATTTCTTCGGCGGGTTCTCGGCATATTTGATCGTGCCGTCGGGACGCCAGTTGAACCAGCCCGGATGCTGTTGCAGCCACGGGTGATCCTGAGAACACTGAATGGCAAAATCGAGGGCGATTTCCAGTCCATGATCTGCGGCCCTGGCGACAAGTCGCCGGAAGTCTTCACGCGTGCCCAGCTGCGAGTGAATGGCTTCGTGACCGCCCTCTTCACTGCCAATGGCATACGGGCTGCCCGGATCGTCCGGCCCGGCGGTCAGAGAATTGTTCGGGCCTTTGCGGTAGCTGCGGCCGATCGGGTGGATCGGCGGGAAGTACAGCACATCGAAACCCATGTCCTGGATCATCGGCAGCCGCGAATGCACATCGTTGAAGGTGCCATGACGGGCCGGATCGTCGGTAATCGAACGCGGAAACAATTCATACCAACTGGCGAACTGCGCCAGGTCCCGTTCGACGTCGAGCGGGTACTCAGGACTGATGCTCAAATAGGGACGATGATCGGCCAGCGTCATCAGCTCGGCGCTACGCTGGTGCAGAAACAGCTCGACCTGCTCGATTTCGAGCAACCCCGACAGATCATGGTGCAGCGTCGTAAGTTGCTCGCTCAGTTGTCCTTCGGTGCGTTCGGCGGCTTGCTGGACCAGCGTTCGCCCTTCCTGCAACTCCAGGCTGATCGGCACCCGGGCGGCGTGTTTTTTCTCCAGCTCATAACAGAAGCTGGCGAACTGATCGATCCAGGCTTCGATGCAAAACACATAACGGCCCTGGCGCGCGACCCGGAACTGACCCTGCCAACCGTTATTGCCCAGATCGGCCATGACTTCGCTATGCCAGGTTTCCTCGCCCTCGGCATGCCAGCGCACCCGCACCGCCAACTTGTCGTGACCGTCGGCGAACACTTTGCTGGTCACCACCACGTCCTGACCCACTACGGCTTTGACGGCGAACTGCCCGCCATCGAGGGTCGGCATGGTGTTTTCGATGGCAATGCGCGGCAGCAGTAAAGCCTGCGAAAGCGGCATATGAGGGTTGTAGTTCAGCTCTGTCGGTTTTTCAGCAGTCATCGAGCATCTCTCCTTTACGCCCCATGGACGCTCTTGTGTCTGTGGCTTGTAACAGGATAGTCATCCCGCAGGATCGTCCGCCCTGGAATGAACTCACTTAGGTTCCGAGCGACAGGCACCGGTAAAAGTTCACGAAGATTTGCCCGGGCCTTCGAAGGAATCAATTCCTTTGCGCAGTGGTCAACACACTTAAGCACGACTTACGCCATGTGCCACTGGAGGTTGAATTCATGAGCATTCCGATCCCTGCCGAAACGCCTGATCCAAACATCGACAACCCAACCATTCCGCCGACCGAGCCTGAACCTGTACCGGAGCAAGACCCGCCCGGCACCACTGCGCCACCACGCGAAGACCCGCCAGAGACGATGCCACCGGTGATCGTCACCCCCGAATAATCGCGCACTGATCGTTCCCACGCTCTGCGTGGGAATGCCTCCACGGACGCTCCGCGTTCGGCTCTGGATGGGACGCGGAGCGTCCCGGGCTGCATTCCCACGCAGAGCGTAGGAACGATCATTCACGGAGTTTGGTCCTTGTCCTTGTCGATCATCCGCACAACAGCGGGCATCACGCCGAGAATCGCCAATGCCAGCAACGTGCTGAGCACCGCCGTCGCCTCTCGCCCCAACCCGGCCGAAACACCAATGGCCGCGGTCATCCACAACCCGGCGGCGGTGGTCAGGCCTTTGACGTGCCCCTCGTCGCCATCGTTGTTTTTCAGAATAGTCCCCGCGCCGAGAAAGCCGATCCCGGCGATCACCCCCTGCATCACCCGGCTCATGGCATCGGCTTGCGAGCCGGACATTTGCGGCACCAGCACGAACAGCGCCGCGCCGAGGGCCACCAGCATGTGGGTGCGAACCCCGGCGGCCTTGCCCTTGTGCTCGCGTTCGAAGCCGAGAATCCCGCCCAACACCGCAGCCATCAGCAAGCGCACGGTAATGCGCGTCAGTTGTGAAGCATCGCCAATGTCGGCGAACTCCGCTTGCAGGGTCACCCAAACCTCATGCCACCAAGCGTTCATGGTGTTGTCCTTGTGATGACTTAATGGAAAGTTGCTCTATTGACGATGGACCGCGTCGACCATTAATCAGTTGCACAGAACGATGATCCAAGGCTGCGCCCTAACGTTTTAGAAACCACAGAAAAAAAGGACACCTTCATGACTGTGCGCATCGAAAACCAGACCTGCTTCTTCATTACCGCGAACGGCGAAGAAATTCGTTTGTGTCCCGACGTCACCATCGTCACCGACCCGGAAAAATCCATGTCGATGGTGGAACTCAATGACAAGCCTTTCTACATCACCGAAGCAGAAGCCGACGCATTGACCGTAGCAGGCGCAGTCGACGGGCGTAGGCATTTGAAAGCCACCGACAGTGGTTCGGTGATTTGACTGACCCGGATCAATAACCCCCGCCGGCGCTTGATATAGGCGTCCGGGTCCCGCTATAGCGGGTGCATCAACTTGTCGCAGGCAGCGGATCAAAGCCCATCTGATCCGCTTTTTATTGCAATAGGTGAGTCTGTTATGCAAACAGATCGGCGCTCATAGTGCTCAGGCCTGATGGAGGCTGATGAGCGAAAGACCATGAGCGATAGAATCCCCGTCCGAATTGTTGAAAGTGCCCCGTCCGTTCAAAGCTATGAGCCTTCGCGCCCAAAGATGAAGGCCAAGTCCAGCGACAACCTGATCCATACCCGCAGCTTCACCGGTCTATTCCGCACCTTGCGCCTGAGCGGCGCGGGTTTTTTGTTTTTGTTGTTCTTCGGAACGGTGTGGTTGAACTGGGGCGGCCGCCAGGCGGTGCTCTGGGACCTTTCCGAAAGCAAATTCCATATCTTCGGTGCGACCTTCTGGCCACAGGATTTCATTCTGCTGTCGGCGTTGCTGATCATTGCCGCGTTCGGCCTGTTCGCGATCACCGTGTTTGCCGGGCGAGTCTGGTGCGGTTACACCTGCCCACAGAGCTCCTGGACCTGGATCTTCATGTGGTGCGAGAAACTCACCGAAGGCGAACGCAACCAGCGGATCAAGCTGCAAGCCGCGCCCTGGGGCCTGAATAAGCTGATCCGCCGCTCGGCCAAGCACACCTTGTGGCTGGCCATCAGCCTGTTGACCGGCCTGACCTTTGTCGGCTATTTCACGCCGATCCGGCCACTGGTCGAAGAGCTGCTGACCTTGCAGATGGGCGGTGTCAGCCTGTTCTGGGTGCTGTTCTTTACCGGCGCGACATACATCAACGCCGGTTGGCTGCGTGAAGCGGTGTGCATGCACATGTGTCCGTATGCGCGGTTCCAGAGTGTGATGTTCGACAAAGACACCCTGACCATCTCCTACGACGTGGCCCGTGGCGAAAACCGTGGCCCGCGCAAACGTGACGTGGCACCGGCAGAAGTCGGCCTCGGGGATTGCATCGACTGCCAGGTGTGCGTGCAGGTCTGCCCGACCGGCATCGACATCCGCGACGGTTTGCAGATGGAATGCATCGGTTGCGCCGCGTGCATCGACGCCTGTGATTCGATCATGGACAAAATGGGCTACGCTCGCGGGCTGATCAGCTACACCTCCGAGCATCAATTGCAGGGTGGCAAGACGCATTTGTTGCGGCCACGTTTGATCGGCTACACCGCGGTCCTGCTAGTGATGATCGGAGCGCTGGCCCTGGCGCTGGTGGAGCGGCCGATGGTCTCGCTGGACGTGAGCAAGGACCGTGGCCTGTTCCGCGAGAACAGTCAGGGGCAGATCGAGAACATCTACAGCCTGAAAGTCATCAACAAGACCCAGCAACGCCAGGATTACCGCCTGACCCTGGTCGATGGCGACGGCTTCCTGCTGCAAGGCAAGACCGGACTGAGCCTGGCACCAGGCGAGATTATCGATGTGCCGGTGTCGGTGGCGATGACCACGGAACGGCCGAGCAGCAGTTCGCAGACGATCAGCTTCAAGATTGCCGACAGTGATGAGCCTGAGATTTATAGCGTGGCGAAGAGCCGGTTTGTTGCGCCGATGAACAGATGATCCCCTAGACTATGGAGCTCTGTGGCGAGGGAGCTTGCTCCCGCTCGGCTGCGCAGCAGTCGTAAAATTTCAGGGGCGCTGCGCACCCCAGCGGGAGCAAGCTCCCTCGCCACAACAGCGTATCTCCTGAATAACTTCATTCCAGGCACTCGATGAAACGCTACGAAAAATTCGCCGATGACATCGCTGAACTGATTCGCTCCGGCGTTCTCGGCCCCGGCCAGCGTGTGCCGTCGGTGCGCTACGCCAGCCAGACTTACGGGGTCAGCCCATCCACAGTGTTCCAGGCCTACTACCTGCTCGAACGTCGCGGCCTGATCCGCGCTCGTCCGCGTTCCGGCTACTTTGTCAACGCACACGCGCCGAGCCCGTTCTCGGAGCCGGTGATCAGCAGTCAGGTCAATGAATCCACCGAAGTCGACGTCAGTGAACTGGTGTTCTCGGTCCTCGATTCGATCAAGGACCCGAACACCGTGCCCTTCGGCTCGGCCTTCCCCAGCCCGACCCTGTTCCCGCTGCAACGCCTGTCCCGCTCCCTGGCCAGCGCCGCCCGCGAGATGGACCCGCGCATGGTCGTCACCGATATGTCGCCGGGCAACCCGCAACTGCGGCGACAAATCGCCCTGCGCTACATGGTCGGCGGCCTGATGCTGCCCATGGAAGAACTGCTGATCACCAACGGCGCGCTGGAAGCGCTGAACCTGTGCCTGCAAGCGGTCACCGAGCCCGGCGACCTGGTGGCCATCGAAGCCCCGGCGTTCTACGCGTGCCTGCAAATCCTCGAGCGGCTGAAGCTCAAAGCCGTGGAAATCCCCGTGCATCCGCGCGATGGCATCGACCTTGGCGTACTCGCGCAAACCCTGGCACGGCACCCGATCAAGGCTGTCTGGTGCATGACCAGCTTCCAGAACCCGATGGGCGCGACGATGCCCGAGGCGAAGAAGCAGGAACTGGTTGAGCTATTGCGCAGCCATCAGGTGCCGCTGATCGAAGACGACGTCTACGCCGAACTCTATTACGGCCAACAGGCGCCGAAACCGGCCAAGGCTTTTGATACCGAAGGGCTGGTGATGCACTGCGGTTCGTTCGCCAAAAGCCTGGCCCCCGGCTACCGCATCGGCTGGGTCGCCGCCGGACGTTATGCGCAGAAAATCGAACGGCTGAAACTCATGACGTCGCTGTGCGCATCGATGCCAGCCCAGGCGGCTATCGCCGATTACCTGCAACACGGCGGCTACGACCGGCACCTGCGAAAACTGCGTTACGCCCTGGAAGAACAGCAGAGCGCCATGCTCGCCGCTATCGCGCGCTACTTCCCGGCGCAGACTCGCGTCAGCCAACCGGCCGGCGGCTACTTTTTGTGGCTGGAGTTGCCACCGCAGATGGATTCACTGAAGTTGTTTCAGATGGCGTTGGCGCAAGGAATCAGCATTGCGCCCGGGCCGATCTTTTCTCCGACCCAGCGCTTTCGCAATTGCATCCGCCTGAATTACGGCAGCCCCTGGGATGAGACGGCCGAGAAGGCGATGGAGACGTTGGGTCGGATTGTGCGGTCGTTCTGAGGGCTTGGTTTTGCCGGTACCGGCCTCATCGCGGGCAAGCCACGCTCCCACAATGGACGGTGTCGATCAGAAGGTTGTGAACGACACAAATCCTGTGGGAGCGTGGCTTGCCCGCGATGAGGCCCGCCCAAACAATGTAAATCTATGGACTTAACGCCCACCACCAAGGTCGACGAATGTCCCGGTCGCATAGGAAGCCTTGTCCGACAGCAACCACACAATCGCCTCGGCCACTTCTTCCGCACGTCCGCCCCGAGCCATTGGAATCGCCGACTCCAGCTTGCTGACCCGATCCGGGTCACCGCTCAACGCATGGAAATCGGTGTAGATGTAACCAGGGCGCACCGCGTTGACGCGGATGCCTTCGCCAGCCACTTCCTTGGACAGGCCGATGGTGAACGTATCCAGCGCACCTTTGGAAGCGGCGTAGTCGACGTATTCATTGGGCGCACCCAGGCGTGAGGCCACCGAGGACACGTTAACGATGCTGCCACCCTGCCCGCCATGCTTGGGCGACATGCGCAGGATCGCGTGTTTGGCGCAGAGGATCGGCGCCAGGACGTTGGTTCTGAGGATTTTGAGGATACGGAATTCCGACATTTCATCGATCCGGGACTTCTGCCCGACAGTGCCGGCGTTGTTCACCAGTGCCGTGACCCGGCCCAACTCAGTGTCCACGCGGTGGAACAAGGCGATCACTTCATCTTCGATGCTGACGTCAGCGCGTACCGCGATGGCTTGGGCACCGAGGGCGCGGACTTGCTCCAGCACCTTTTGCGCAGCGGATTCGTCGGCCAGGTAGTTGATGCAGATCTTATAGCCTTGTTCGGCGGCCAACAGGGCTGTGGCGGCGCCGATACCACGGCTGCCGCCAGTGATGACGATGACTTTGTCCATGCGAAATTTCCCCCATACCAAGCGTTAGCAGTCAGGGCCAAGAATAACCGTCATGGCTGGCTTTTGCATGGACCCACATCAATCACATTGCTCTAGACTCACCGCCAATTGCTCTGCACGCAGAATATCCACCATGAAGCGTTCAGCCGGCAGCGGGTGCCCGAGCAGATAACCCTGAAGCGAATCACAACCGAGTTGCGTCAGGAAGTCTTGCTGCGAACCGGTTTCCACCCCTTCGGCGACAATCCGCAACCCCAGTGCCTGACCGAGGGCGACGATGGCGGAAACGATGGCAGCATCATCGCTGTCACGCTCCAGGTCGCGGACAAAACCGCGGTCGATTTTCAGTTCATTGGCGGGCAAGCGCTTGAGGTACATCAAGCTCGAATAGCCGGTGCCAAAGTCGTCGATCGACAGGTCGACCCCCATTGCCGACAGCTCCTGAAGCACCGTCATGCTCGCATCGGCATCGCTCATGGCGGTGGTTTCCGTGATCTCGAGGGTCAGGCTGTTGGCCGGCAAATGGTGAGTGGCCAAGGCTTTGGCGACGCTCTGGACCAGGCCTGCGTGGCAGAACTGCAGGGCTGAAAGGTTCACGGCGATGCGCCAGTCGGTGTACCCGAGCACGTACCACTCGCGCATCTGACGGCAGGCTTCGTTGAGCACCCACTCGCCAATCGGAATGATCAGCCCGGTCTTTTCCGCCAGTTCGATGAACTTGTCCGGCAACAGCATGCCCTGGGTCGGATGCACCCAGCGCAGCAACGCCTCGGCGCCGACCGGCTTACCATTGTTGGCATCGAACTTGGGTTGGTAATAGAGACTGAACTGCTGCTGATCGAGGGCGATTCGCAAGTCCTGCAACAATTGCAGCTGTTTGCGCGCGTTGCTGTTCATCGAGGCGTCGAAGAAGGAATAGCCGTTTTTGCCGGCGCCCTTGGCGTGATACATCGCCGCGTCGGCGTTCATCAGCAATTCTTCGGCGGTTTCACCGTTACCCGGATAAATCGCGATGCCGACACTGGCGGAAATCTGCAAGTCATGTTCGGCGACCCGGAACGAACGCGCGATCAGCCCGACCTGACGGGCGGCCAGGCTCAATGCGTCATTCTGTTCGCCAAGCTGCACCAGTAGAACGAACTCATCACCGCCGATCCGTGCCAGGGTGTCGTGGCTGCGCAAATCCTCGCGCAAGCGCAGACCGACTTCACGCAACAACAGATCGCCCATATGGTGACCGAAGGCATCGTTGACGGGTTTGAACCCGTCCAGATCGATGAACATCAACGCGAAACAACCGCCCTGCTCCTGGACCATGGACATCGCCTGATCGATGCGGTCAGCCAGCAACACGCGATTCGGCAGGCCGGTCAGGGTGTCATGCAGGGCCAGTTGAGTCAGTTCGCGGTTGGCCTCGGTCAATGAGTGGGCAAGGCCTGCAGTGCGGGCCTCGAGGCGCGCATCGAGGATTGAGGTCAACAAGGCAAGGCTCAACACTGCCAGGGTGGTGATCAGCACCAGATTGTCCAGGCCCTTGCCGTTCAGGCCGCTGATGGCCGCGCCACAGAAACTGCCATCCGGAAAACGCGCCGCCGCCATGCCGGTGTAATGCATACCAACGATCGCAAACCCCATGATCACCGCCGCGCCGCCACGGATCAGGCCGACATAAGGCGTGTGCTGGCGCAGGCGGAAAGCGATCCATAAGGCGGCGCCCGAGGCGACTACGGCGATTAGCAGCGAGGCGCTGAACAGCGTCGGATCGTAATCGATACCCGGTTGCATGCGCATGGCGGCCATGCCGGTGTAATGCATCGCGCTGATCCCGCCGCCCATGACCAGCGCGCCGAATGCCAGTTGCCAGGCTGGCAATTGTGGCTGGCTGACCAGCCACAGGGCAAAGCCGCAGGACAGGATGCTGATCAGCAATGACAGCAATGTGATGCCGATGTCGTAGCCGAGGTCGATGGGCAACTGGAACGCGAGCATGCCGATGAAATGCATCGACCACACGCCAATCCCCATGGCAAAGGCGCCGCCCGCCGTCCATAGATGCACGGCCCGGCCCTTGGCCGTGGCAATGCGTCCGGTCAGGTCGAGCGCGGTATAGGAGGCGAGAATCGCTACAAACAGCGAGATGATGACCAGCGTGGGGGAATAGCTACCGATAAGCATGAGACTACTCGCGACAGCCCCTCCGTACTGCTTCCGTTCTCGGCGGGGCAAATCGGGCGATTGTACTGATTTCGCAAACGAACGCACCGACAAAATAAGCAAATGGCCATCAAGCCGATGAAACGCTTGTTTTAAGGTTTCACATTAACGCCCGCTTAACTGATCGTTCCCACGCTCCGCGTGGGAATGCAGCCCGGGACGCTCCGCGTCCCTTTCGAGAGCTGGAACGCGGAGCGTCCCTTGAGGCATTCCCACGCGGAGCGTGGGAACGATCAACGATCAGTTGCGCTGATGCCTACTCTTTTTCGCTCACCTGCAACGCCCCATCCCAACCACCGCCCAATGCCGCGATCAATTGCACGCTGGCAATCAACCGGCTCTGCAACAGGCTCAGCACGCTGCGTTCATTGTTCAACGCTGTGGCCTGAACCACCACCACGCCCAGGTAAGCGATCACACCGGCCTTGTACTGGTTCTGGGTCAGGCGCAAGGATTCACGCGCTGCGTCCAGTGCTTCCTGGCGCACGCCCGCTTCGTCTTCCAGGACCTTGAGCTGCACCAGGTAGTTTTCCACTTCACGGAAGCCGTCGAGCACCGTCTGACGGTACTTGGCCACGGTCTCGTCGTAGGCCGCTTCGCTGCGGTCAACTTCTGCGGAGCGCTGGCCGCCGTCAAACAAGGTCATGGCCAATTGCGGTCCGACCGACCAGAAGCGGTTCGGCACGCTGATCCAGTTGGAAGTGGTGCTACTGCTGTAACCGCCGTTCAGACTCAGCGTCAGGTCCGGGTAATAAGCCGCCTTGGCCACGCCGATGTTGGCATTGGCCGCCATCACCGAACGTTCGGCGGAGGCGATGTCCGGGCGGCGCTCGAGCAATTGCGAAGGCAGGCTCAGCGGTATCTGGGGCAACGCAGGAATGTCTTTGGTTTCAGCCAGGCTGAACTCGGCCGGCGGTAATCCGATCAGGACGGCAATGGCATTCTCGAATTGAGCACGCTGCCAGATCAAATCAACCATGTCAGCCTGGGTGCTTTTGAGCTGAGTCTGGGCCTGCGCCACCGCGTCCTTGCCGGAGACACCGGCGCGGTACTGGTTTTCAGTCATTGTCAGTGAGCGCTGATAGGCCTCGACCGTCGCTTCCAGCAGGCGTTTCTGCTGGTCGATCACGCGCAGTTGCAGATAGTTCTGCACCAGTTCCGACTGCTGGCTCAAGCGCATCGCCGCCAGATCGGCATAACTTGCCTCGGCGTTGGCGGTGTCGGCTTCAAGGCCTCGACGCAACTTGCCCCAAACGTCGGCCTCCCAACTGACCCCGGCCTGTGCGGTGTAAGTGTCGCGAATACCGCTGGAAGAACTGGTCAGGCTCGAACTGCTGCTGCCGGTGCCCTGGCTGGAGCGGTTTTTCCCGACGGTCAGGTCGACGGTCGGGAAAAACGCGCCACGGGCACTGCGCACCAAGGCCTGGGCCTGACGGTACTGG
This sequence comes from Pseudomonas sp. ES4, assembly GCF_050586665.1. Lineage (NCBI taxonomy): Bacteria > Pseudomonadati > Pseudomonadota > Gammaproteobacteria > Pseudomonadales > Pseudomonadaceae > Pseudomonas > Pseudomonas sp. ES4. Next base: position 177,497 of record NZ_JBOBDO010000010.1, read on the forward strand.
GCCTCGGACTGCGCAACGGTCTGGTTGGCACTGTTGAGTTTTTCGATCAGGCCGTTGAGCTGCTGATCGCCATACAACTCCCACCAGGCGCCACGGGCCAGGGAATCGCTGGGATTGGCCTGACGCCAGCCTGCCGCTTCCTTGTATTGCGCCGGCGCAGCCGCTGGCGGGCGCTGGTAATCCGGGCCGATGGCGCAGGCGCTGAGCATCGCCACGCACAGCGCCAGGCTCAACAAACGCGAGCCTCGGGCCGATACCAGCGGTGCAGCCAGAGTGATAAGCGAACGGTCAGTCATAGCGGAGTTTCCAGAGCAGCATCGGTACGCACCCCACGCCAGTGGTTGAAGCGATGGCGCAGTTTGTCGAGATAGAGGTAAACCACCGGGGTGGTGTAAAGGGTCAGCACCTGGCTGAAAACCAGCCCGCCAATGATTGTCAGGCCCAGTGGCTGGCGCATTTCCGCACCTTCGGCGCGGCCCAGCAGCAACGGCAACGCGCCGAGGATCGCCGCCAGGGTGGTCATCAGGATCGGCCGCAGACGTTGCAGGCAAGCGCTGCGAATCGATTCCAGCGGCGCCATGCCCTGATGCCGTTCCAGCTGCAAGGCCAGGTCGATCATCAAAATGGCGTTTTTCTTCACCACGCCGATCAGCAGGAACAGCCCGAGCAACGAGATCAGGCTGAACTCACCGCCCAGCGCGTAAATCGACAGCAACGCGCCGACCCCGGCAGATGGCAAGGTCGAGAGAATGGTCAGCGGATGGATGTAGCTTTCATACAGCACACCGAGCACCAGATACACCGCCACCAGCGCCCCGAGAATCATCCACGGCTGGCTCTTCTGGGTCGCGGCAAAGGCGTCGGCAGTGCCGGCCATTTTCACGATCACGTCTTCCGGCATCCCAAGTCTGGCGATCGCCCGCTCGATGGCCGCTGTGCCCTGCTCCACCGCCACGCCTTCGGCCATGTCGAAGGAAATGCTCTCGGAGGCGAACTGGCCTTCGTGGCTGACGCGGTCGTCTTCCAGGCTGTTTTCGTAATGAGCGATGGTCGAGAGCGGAATCCGTGCACCGTCAGCCGTGATCACCTGGACCTGATTAAGCGTGATCGGGTCCTGGGCATATTTCGGATTGACCTCCATGACCACCTGATACTGGTTAAGGCTGTCGTAAATCGTCGAAATCTGCCGCTGGCTGTAGGCGTTGTTCAGCACCGCGGTGACCATGTCCATGTCGACGCCCAGGCGTTTGGCCTGATCACGATCGACGATCAGGGTCACCTGTTGGGCGCCGCGCCCTTCACGGGCGTCAATCGCCGTCAGCTCCGGCAAGGCCTTGAGCGCAGTAACGACTTTCGGATACCACTGGCGCAACTCGCCGAGGTCGGCGCTTTGCAGGATGTAGGAATACTGCGACGTGGTCTGTTCCCGGCCACCACCAAACTGCAGGTCCTGATCGGCCATCAGCATCAGTTGCGCGCCGGCGACCTTGGGCATTTCCTTGCGCAAACGTTCGATGACCTTTTGCGCGGACAGGTTGCGTTCCTTGATCGGTTTCAGCCGCACCAGCATGAAGGCGTTGTTGGTGCCGTTGGTGCCGCCGATAAAACCGGCGACGCTTTGCACCGCGTCATCCTTGAGCACGGCGCGGCGGAAGGTTTCCATTTTCGGCTGCATCACACTGAATGACAGTCCGTCGTCGCCGCGCACGAAACCGATCAGCTGGCCGGTATCTTGCTGAGGCATAAATGTTTTAGGAACAACGACATACAGCGCAATGTTAACGCCAACCGTAACGATAAGACTAAGCAAGGTCAGCCGGCGATGACGCAGCACCCAATCCAGGCTTGTGGCGTATTTGCCGACCATCCACTCGTTGGCGCGCTGACTCCAGCGCTGCAGACGGTTTTCCTCACCCGGCGTATGCGGCTTGAGCCAACGGGCACAGAGCATCGGCGTCAGCGTCAAGGAAACCACCAGCGACACCACTATGGACGCCGCCAACGTGATGGAAAACTCGCGAAACAGGCTTTCGACGATCCCACCCATGAACAGGATCGACAGGAACACCGCCACCAGCGAGGCGTTCATCGACAGCAAGGTGAAGCCGACTTCCTGCGCTCCGAGGTACGCGGCCTTCATCGGCGGTACGCCTTTGTCGATGTGCCGCGAAATGTTCTCCAGCACCACAATGGCATCGTCCACTACCAGCCCGGTGGCCAGGATCAGCGCCATCAGCGACAGGTTGTTCAGGGAGAATCCGTAGAGGTACATCACCGCAAAGGTGCCGACCAGCGACACAGGCACCGCAAGGGTCGGAATCAACGAGGCGCGGAAGTTACCGAGGAACAGGAACACCACCAGGATCACCAGCGCCACGGCTATCAGCAGGGTCATTTCCGCTTCATGCAGGGTCGCCTTGATCACCGGCGACCGGTCCATCGCTACGTTCAGCTTCACGCTGGCCGGCAACACGGCCTGCAACGCCGGCAGTTGAGCCTTGATTTCGTTGACCGTCTCGATGATGTTGGCGCCAGCCTGGCGGTTGATCACCAATAGTACCGCCGCGTCGTTGTTGAAGAAGCCGCTGTTGTAGCGGTCTTCGACGCCGTCGCTGACCTTGGCCACGTCCTTCAGGCGCAGGGCCGCGCCGTCCGCGTAGTGAATGATCAGCGACTCGTAATCCTTGGCTTTCTCCAGTTGATCGTTGGCCTGAACCTGCCATAGCCGCTGGCCATCTTCGACCGACCCTTTTGGCCTGCGCACGTTGGCGTTGGCGATGGTGTTGCGCACATCGTCCAGCGCCACGCCGTACTGGTTGAGCGCCTGCGGTTCGAGTTCGATGCGCACCGCCGGCAGGGAACTGCCGCCAATCTGCACTTCGCCGACGCCCTGCACCTGAGACAGGCTCTGGGACAGAATCGTCGAGGCCAAATCGTAGAGCTGGCCCTTTTCCAACACGTCAGAGGTCAGCGACAGCACCATGATCGGCGCCTGGGACGGGTTGACCTTCTTGTAGGTCGGCATGCTGCGCATTCCGCTCGGCAGCAAATTGCGCGAAGCGTTGATCGCCGCCTGCACTTCCCGCGCCGCGCCGTTGATGTCGCGGTCCAGGTCGAACTGCAAAATCACCCGGGTCGAGCCCTGGCTGGAGCGGCTGCTCATGGTGTTGACCCCGGCAATGGCGCCGAAGGAGCGTTCCAGCGGCGTGGCCACCGTCGAGGCCATGACCTCCGGACTCGCACCGGGCAGACTCGCTTGGACCACGATCACCGGGAAGTCCATCTGCGGCAACGGCGATACGGGCAACAGGCCGAAGCTCACGCCGCCCAGCAGCAGGATCGCCAGGCTCAGCAACATCGTTGCGACCGGGCGCTTGATAAAAGGTCCGGACAGGTTCATGGCTGCTCTGCCGCGTCCACGGTTTCAGACTTGCGGCCCCAGCGCCGACCGAGGCGGTCGAAGTACAGGTAGATCACCGGAGTGGTAAACAGCGTCAGCACCTGGCTCAGCAACAAGCCGCCCACCATCACCAGACCCAACGGTTGACGCAGTTCCGCGCCGGAACCGGTCGCCAGCATCAGTGGCACCGCGCCGAACAACGCGGCCAGTGTGGTCATCAGAATTGGCCGGAAACGCAGCAGCGCCGCCTGATAGATCGCCGTTTCCGGATCCATGCCCTGATTGCGTTCAGCGTCGAGGGCGAAGTCGATCATCATGATCGCGTTCTTTTTCACGATACCGATCAACAAAATGATGCCTATGATCGCAATCATCCCTAGATCATTGCCGCTCAACAGCAACGCCAGCAAGGCACCGACCGCCGCCGAGGGCAAGGTCGAAAGAATGGTGATCGGATGGATGTAGCTCTCGTACAGCACGCCGAGCACGATGTACATGGTCACCACCGCCGCCAGAATCAGCAGCAAGGTGCTCGACAGCGACGCCTGGAATGCCTCGGCCGCGCCCTGGAACTGGGTTTGCACGCCAATCGGCATGCCAATGTCTTTCTGCACCTGGTCGATGAGCTCCACCGCATGCCCCAGCGCCACGCCGGGCGCGAGGTTGAACGACATCATCACCGCCGGGAACTGACCGATATGAGTGATCGCCAGTTGGGCCTGACGCTCTTCCATGTGCGCCAGACTGGACAGGCGCACTTGCCCGCCGTCGGTGGTTTTTACGTGAATCTGGTTCAGCGCCTCCGGGCCTATCTTCTCGCCCGACTGCGATTGCAGCACCACGCGGTACTGGCTGGCCTGGGTGTAGATGGTGGAAATCTGCCGCTGACCGAATGCGTCATACAGCGCATCGGTGATGTTCGACACCGACACACCGACCCGCGACGCCGCATCGCGGTCGATCACCAGATACACCTGCAAGCCCTTGTCCTGCAAATCGCTGGCAACGTCGGTCAGCTCCGGCCGTTGGGCCAGGGCGTCCACCAGACGACCGCTCCACAGACTCAGCAGCTCGGAATCCGGCGATGACATGCTGAACTGGTATTGAGTCCGACTGACGCGGTCTTCAATGGTCAGGTCCTGCACCGGTTGCATGAACAGGCGGATGCCAGTGAGTTTGTCCAGTTCCGGTTGCAGACGTGCGATCACCTCGGTGGCGCTCAAGTCGCGATTGCTGTGGGATTTGAGATTGATCAGCAGACGACCGCTGTTCAGCGTCGCGTTGTCACCGTCAACGCCGATATAGGACGACAGGCTCTCCACCGCCGGATCCGCCAGGATCACTTTAGCCAGTTCCTGTTGACGGTCGCTCATGGCCGCAAAGGAAATCGACTGCGGCGCTTCGGAAATGCCCTGGATCACCCCGGTGTCCTGCACCGGGAAAAAGCCCTTGGGCACCACCATGTAAAGGAACACGGTCAACACCAGCGTGCCAACGGCCACCAGCAGGGTCAGCGGTTGATGCTTGAGAACCCACTTTAACTTGCGCCCGTAAGCCGCGATCATCCAATCAATTGTGGCGCCGCTGGCCCGGTAGAAACGGCCCTGATCTTCTTCCTTCGGCTCACGTTTGAGCAGCCGTGCGCACATCATCGGCGTCAGGGTCAGGGAGACGACAAGGGAGATCAGGATCGCCACCGCCAGGGTGATGGCAAATTCGCGGAACAGCCGTCCCACCACGTCGGCCATGAACAGCAGCGGAATCAATACTGCAATCAGCGACAGGGTCAGGGAGATCAGGGTGAAGCCGATCTGCTTGGCGCCCTTGAGCGCTGCATTCAGGGGGCTGTCGCCCTCTTCGATAAATCGGGAAATGTTCTCCAGCATGACGATCGCATCGTCCACCACGAAACCGGTGGCGATGGTCAGTGCCATCAAGGTCAGGTTGTTGACCGAGAAACCCGCGAGGTACATCACGCCGAAGGTGCCGATCAACGACAGTGGCACTGCAACCGATGGGATGATCGTGGCGCTGGCCCGGCGCAGGAACAGGAAGGTCACCATCACGACCAGCGCAATGGCGATCAACAATTCGTGCTGCACGTCGGTGACCGAGGCGCGGATGGTCTGGGTGCGGTCGGTCAGCACGGTGACTTCGAGACCCGCCGGCAGGTTATCAGTGATGCTCGGCAGCAGGGCTTTGATCCGGTCGACCACTTCGATGACGTTGGCGCCAGGCTGACGCTGGATGTTCAGCAGCACCGCCTGGTTTTCATTGGCCCACGCCGCCAGACGTTCGTTTTCCGCGCCATCGACGATCTCTGCCACGTCCTTCAACCGCAACGGCGCGCCGTTGGCGTAGGCGAGAATCAGGTTGGCGTAGTCCTTGGGCGAGGTCAGTTGATCGTTTGCATCGAGCATCGACACCCGGGTCGGGCCGTCGAAGTTGCCCTTGGGCTGATTGACGTTGGATGCACCGATCAGGGTGCGCACGTCCGACAGGTTCAAGCCATTGGCCGCCAGCGCCTCGGGGTTGACCTTGATCCGCACGGCCTGACGCTGGCCGCCGGCAATGCTGACCATGCCGACGCCGCTGATCTGGGCAATTTTCTGCGCCATGCGCGTGTCGACCAAGTCATTGAGCTTGGGCAGCAACATGGTCTTGGAGGTGATGGCCAGGGTCAGCACCGGGGTGTCAGCCGGGTTGACCTTGTTGTACACCGGCGGTGCCGGCAGGTCCTTGGGCAGCAAATTGGTTGCAGCGTTGATTGCCGCCTGCACCTGCTGCTCGGCGACGTCCATGTTGATGTCGAGGCTGAAACGCAGGGTCAGCACGGAAGCGCCGCCGGAACTGGTCGACGCCATCTGGGTCAGGCCGGGCATCTGCCCGAATTGACGCTCAAGGGGCGCAGTCACCGCGCTGGTCATGACATCCGGGCTGGCACCGGGATACAGCGTCATGACACGGATGGTCGGGTAATCGACCTGTGGCAATGCCGACACCGGCAACAGCCGATAGGCGATCACGCCGGCCAGGATAATGGCCAGCATGCTCAGGGTCGTGGCGACCGGGCGAAGGATGAACAGCCGCGAGATGTTCATGCGCCGCCCTTTTTCGCCTTGTCGGTGGTCGTCGCGTCAGGCACCGTGGCGGCCGATTTGCCTTGCAGGTGCCCGGTCGGGGTGGTCGGTACATCCTTGGTGTCGTTGACCACTTCCACTTCGCTGCCTTCCTTCAAGCGGTCGGTGCCTTCAAGGACCACGCGCTCCCCTGCGGCCAGGCCTTCGGTAATCACGGTGTTTTCACCATTACTGGCACCGACTTTCAACTGGCGAATCGTGACTTTCTTGTCGCCGTCGAGAGCGTAGACAAACGTACCGTTGGTGCCGAACTGGATCGCTGCCGAAGGTGCGAGCACCACGTCTTTGAGGGTGTCGGCCAGCAGGTGGACGTTGACGAACTGGTTGGGGAACAGCGCCTGATCGCGGTTCTCGTAACGAGCCTTGAATTTCAGTGTGCCGGTGGTGACGTCGATCTGGTTGTCCAGGCTCTGCAAGACACCGGTGGCCTGCAACTTGGTGTCGCCGCGGTCCCAGGCTTCGGCGGGCAATTTGGCGCCGGTGCGATAACGGGCCAGCACGGTTTCCAGGCTGTTTTCCGGCAAGGTGAAGGCAACGCTGATGGGTTGGGTCTGGGTGATGATCACCAGCGCGGTGGTGTCGTTGGCTGCCACCAGGTTGCCGACATCCAGCTGACGCAAGCCCACACGCCCGGCAATCGGCGCACGGATCTTGGTGAATTCCAGATTGAGCTTGGCGTCGTTGACCGCCGCCTGATTGGTCTTGACCGTGCCCTGATACTGGCCCACCAGCGCTTCGGCGGTGTCCAGGGTCTGCTTGGCGATACTGTCTTCGCGATACAGGCCGCGATAGCGTTCGACATCGACCTGGGCGTTTTTCAGTTGGGCCTGGTTCTGCAGCAACGTGCCTTCGGCCTGAAGCAAGGCGTTCTGGTAAGGACGCGGGTCGATTTCAGCCAGCAGATCGCCCGCCTTGACCATCTGCCCTTCCTCGAAGGAAATCTTCATCAGTTCACCGCCAACACGGCTGCGCACATTGATGGTGTTCAGCGCCGTCACAGTGCCCAGCGCCTTGTAGTACAGCGGGAAATCACCCTTCACCGCTGGCGCGACACGCACTGGAACAGGCCCGGTTGCTCCGCCGAAACCGGGACGCATCCCCCCCGACCTGCCGGTTTGCCCGGCAACGGCTTTTTGCCCAGCGCCCTCTTTTTGGGCAGTGCCGGCGGGCCAGAATTTCCAGCACAGGCCAGCGATGACCAACAGGACAAGCAGGCCGAACAGCCAGCGACGGGGACTACGGGAAACGGAGGATTGCATGGAATGATCAACCATTGGGCGCGTGGGCTTCTTCTACAGGAGGCTGAACGATAAGCACTGGCGGGCATTAAGCAAAGCGGCTTTACCGGCAATTTACCTTCGGCTTACGTAACAGGAGATTTATCTAAGACACTGAAGCACAAATGAAAACGGCCTGGACAGGGCCAGGCCGTTAACAATTGTAATGCTTTACTTATTTAAGAACGGCAAGTGCTGCTTCGTAGTTCGGTTCGTCAGCGATTTCCTTGACCAGTTCGCTGTGCAGAACATTGTCGTTTTCGTCCAGCACCACGACGGCACGGGCGGTCAGGCCTTTGAGCGGGCCGTCAGCGATGGCAACGCCGTAGTTCTCGATGAACTCTGCACCGCGCAGGGTCGACAGGTTCTGTACGTTTTCCAGGCCTTCGGCGCCGCAGAAGCGCGCTTGAGCAAACGGCAGGTCAGCGGAGATGCACAGCACGACAGTGTTGGCGACATCACTGGCCTGGGCGTTGAACTTGCGAACCGACGTTGCGCAGGTCGGGGTATCGACGCTTGGGAAGATGTTCAGCACTTTGCGCTTGCCGGCGAAGCTCGCCAGGGTCACGTCGGACAGATTGCCGGCAACCAGGGAAAAGGCTGGCGCCTTGGAACCGGCTTGTGGCAGTTGGCCGTTGACTTGAACCGGGGAGCCTTTAAGAGTGACTTGAGCCATGAACGGAGTCCTTCTGAACGTTGTTGTAGAGAATTTTGAAGAGGCCGAAGTTAACCACGAAATGGCCCGACGACCTATGCCCAGAATACAAATTGTGAAGTGTTGTCCCCCTAAACTGGATACAACTCTGACAATCAACACAATTCCCTTGTGGGAGCGGTGTACAGCGTACCGCTCTCGCCGCCTGCAACCCGGTGTTCATGACGAAAGGCAGCCAGCGTTGTCGATTTAAATGACGGCCATTCGACCAGTCAGTGAGTCACTCACATCCAGCGGAGGCAAGACCATGCGATTCATGATCATTGTGAAAGCCAGCCCCGATTCCGAGGCCGGTGTGATGCCCAGCAAAGAACTGATGACTGCAATGGGCAATTTCAACGAGGAACTGGCCAGGGCGGGAATCCTCATCGACTGCGATGGCCTGCAACCCAGCAGTAAAGGCGCCCGCGTGCGTTTCTCGGGAGACCAGCGCACGGTGATCGACGGCCCGTTCGCCGAAACCAAGGAGCTGATCGCCGGCTACTGGATATGGCAAGTGGAGTCGAAACAGGAGGCGATCGAATGGGTCAAGCGTTGCCCCAACCCGATGCCAGGCACCGACGCCGAGATCGAGATTCGCCAGGTGTACGAGGCCGAGGATTTCGGGGACGAGTTCACACCGGAACTGCGGGAACAGGAAGAGCGGCTGCGTGCACAGGTGAAGAAACCCTGAATTGTCCGATCGTTGTGGCGAAGGGGCTTGTCCTCTCGCCACATCAAGCAGTCCGTCGATCTCAACCTCCTCTGTTTCGTATTAACTTTTTAGTACGCACAAACTCCCGCTAGCGTGTACAAAAAAACAAAGATCCCCTCATCGACTGGCGAACCCCGAGTTAGCTGCTAGCTTCAACAGACGTGTCCTACAGGCTTGATAGGAAAGAGATTTCGCAGTACGGCCGCCCAGTGCCGAGTTGTCCAATAAGCCACGAAGGAACGGGGGGAATCATGTTGAACAATTGGGGAACACACGCCTTTCTATTGGCAGCATCGATGGCGTCTGCCGTTTATGCCCACGCGGATAACGCCGATACGGCCAACAAAAGTAACAACCCGCTGAACCTGGCGCCCGGCGTCAACCTTCAGGATTACTACACACCCAAGCTTTACGACACCAATGCCCACACCAACGACCTCCTGATGCGCGGCACTTTGCCCATCGCACCCAATGACTTCATTGGTGTGCCGCAATTGCTGCGCGCCACCGTGCCGATCAGCACTCGCCCCGATCCAAACGGCGGCTACAGCACTGGTGAAGGTGATCTGAATATTTTCGACATCTTCCTTCTCAAGACTGACGGTGTGCAACTGGGTATCGGCCCGCTGATCACCGCCCCCACCGCCGACCAGGACGAACTGGGCACTGGCAAATGGCAGGCGGGCCTGGCGGCCATTGCAATTGATTCATCGCCTCGAGGCCTGCTCGGCGCATTGGTCCAGTACCAGAGTTCGTTCGCCGGTGACCATGATCGCGCCCACGTCGAAACCGCAACCCTGCAACCTTTCATCATCCATAACCTGGAAAAAGGTTGGTATTTGCGTTCGACCGGCATCTGGACGTTCGACCTGAAAAACGACACCCATTACATCCCCATCGGGTTCGGTGGCGGCAAAGTGTGGAAATCAGGTTCCAATATTCTCAATGCCTTCATCGAACCTCAGTGGACAGTGGAACGCAAAGGCGATGGCCTGCCGCAGTTCACGCTGTTTGCCGGGATCAATGTCACGTTTGGCAAATAAGGACTTTCCTATGCACGGTGCAATTCGCGCAGCCGGTTTCAGCCTGATGACCATGTTTGTCAGTTGCGGTGTCGGCGCCCAGGAGCTGGATACGCGGATCGGCAAGATCGCGATGGAAGGCGAACTGCCGGCCCATGAATCCATTGCCAAACTCTACGCCGAGCTGGATTTCCAACAGGCGACCCAGAGTTACCTGTGGGCCTTGCCGCTGGTGTCCTACGCGCAATGGCAGGAAGCGTTTCGCGACAAACTCGGCGCCCACAGCGGCGACCTGATGGTGCTCGACAGTTACGAAGACAAACTGGGTGTGATCACCGCCAACGCCACCACGCCGTACATCCTCGGTTTCGTCGACCTGAATGAAACCGGTCCGCTGGTGATCGAACTGCCGCCCGGCCCGACGGCGGGTGGTGTGGGTGATTTCTGGCAGCGTGCAATCATCGACATGGGCCAGACCGGCCCCGACAAAGGCAAGGGCGGCAAGTATCTGGTGCTGCCTCCGGGTGCCGAGCCACCGGCCGACGCTGGCAAGTATTACCTCGCCAAGTCGGAAACGATGAACGTGCTGGTGGGTTTTCGCGTCCTCGATCCCGACCCGGCCAAGGGCAAGGCGCTGGTCGAACAGTTCAAGATGTACCCGTACGCCAAACGCGCCGAACCGGCCAAGACCCAACTGCTCTCCCCCGGCGGCAAGGCCTGGTCCGGCACCCAGCCGCGCGGCCTGGCTTATTGGGAACGGCTGCATCAAATCATTCAGAAAGAACCGGTCAACGAACGTGATCGCTTCTACATGGCAATGCTGGCCAGCCTGGGCATCGAAAAAGACAAACCCTTCAACCCCAACGACAACCAACGCAAGGCGCTGGAACAAGGCGCACAAGTCGGAGAGCTGATCGCCAAGGCCAACACGTTCGCCAAGCGTTTTCCAGACGCCCAGTACTGGAAAGACCGGCAATGGGACACCGTGCTGAACATCGCCGAGCCGTCCCAGCGTGTGGCTTATTACGACCAGTTGTGGGAGCGCAGCGCCTGGTTCTACGAAGCGGTGACCAACACCAAGGGCATGGTTTCCAAGACACCGGGCCTGGGCCAGACCTACCTCGGCGCCTACACCGACGCCAAGGGCAACTGGCTCGACGGTGGCAAAAGTTATCGCCTGCACGTCGGCGCCAACCCGCCGGCCAAGCAGTTCTGGTCGATGACCGTCTATGACATCGACAGCCGCTGCCTGATCGACAACCCGCAGCGCAAGGCCGATCTGTCGTCCCGTCAGGACCTGAAAAAGAACCCTGACGGCTCGGTGGACCTGTACTTCGGCCCGACCGCGCCACAAGGGTTCGAAAACAATTGGGTGCAAACCGTGCCGGGCAAACACTGGTTCAGCTATTTCCGTCTGTACGCACCCACCGAAGCCTACTTCGATAAAAGCTGGAAACTCGACGACATCACGGCTGTGGAATGACGCCCAAGCGTTTTATAAGGAAGTTTCATGAATAACCGCATGCTGCTCACCGCACTGTCGATCGCCCTGAGCACCAGCGCTTGGGCCGTCATGCTCAGGCCTTATGTTGTGCGTCCTTTACTGGCCCTGTGCGTGCTCGGTACAAGCCCACTGACTCTCGGGGCGGAGGGCGGTGTCGGTCGGCCGATCACCGGGCAACAGGTGTTTTCCAATGCCGGGATCGTGCCGCCAGAACCCGGCTGGGTCACGTCCTTCACCAGCATCTGGTATGACGGTGAGCTCAAGGGCGGCAAGGGGGCGCCGATTTCCGGTGAAGTCGGTGTAGGCCTGGACATGAAAGTCTCCTACACCATGGCCAACTTCACCCATATCTGGGACACCGGCAAAGGTCGCTGGAACTACGCCTCGGCCATCGGCGTGCCGGTGCAGTACACCGACGTCAGCATCAGTATTACCGGCCCGCGCGGGCGGACACTGGGCACCGAGGACACCGGCACACAGTTCGCCGACATGCTGATCACGCCGATCGCCGCCGGCTACCACTTCGACGAGGCCAACCACCTCTCGCTTTCCTTGCCGATCTACGTGCCGACCGGTGCCTATAACGACGATCGCCTGGCCAACCCCGGCCAGAACACTTACACCTTCATGCCCACCGTGGCCTTCACCCATCTGGACGGCAAGGGCGGCGAGTTCACCCTGTCGAGCGGCCTGGAGTTCTACACCGAGAACGACGCCACGGACTATCGCAACGGCAACATCTTCACCCTCGATGCGCTGTGGACCCACGGTTTCGGCAATGGCTGGAGCGCCGGCATTGTCGGCGGTTACGTGCAGCAGATCACCGATGACAAGGGCCAGACCGCCGATTCACTCAACGGCTTTCGCGGCCGCTCGGTGGGCGCCGGGCCGGTGGTGGGTTGGGCCGGAAAATTTGCCGATGCCCAGGCCAGCGTCAGCGCGCGCTGGGTACCGGAGTTCGACACCAAGAACCGCCCTGAAGGCAACGGCTTCAGCGTCAACCTGACGTTGGCGTTTTTCTAGGAGAGGAACATCCCATGACTGCACTCCAAGACCTCAACGCCCTGCAAGCCAGCATCGCCGAAGCCGTACTCGGCCAGGATCAGGTGATCCGCCAGATTATCCTCGGCCTGTTGGCCAACGGGCACTTGTTGCTCGAAAGCCTGCCCGGCCTGGCCAAGACCCGCACGGTCAAGGCGCTGGCCAAACACCTGGACGCGAAGATGAGCCGCATCCAGTTCACGCCCGACCTGCTGCCGTCAGACATCACCGGCGCCGAGGTGCTGCACCAGATCGATGGCAGGAACGAGATCCAGTTCCAGCCCGGCCCACTGTTCGGCAACCTCATCCTGGCCGACGAAATCAATCGCGCCCCGGCCAAGGTTCAGGCCGCGCTGCTGGAAGCCATGGAAGAAAGGCAGATCACGGTGGCAGGCAACAGTCATGTTTTACCGCAGTTGTTCATCGTGTTGGCGACGCAGAACCCGATCGAACAGGAAGGCACCTATCCGCTGCCGGAAGCGCAGATGGACCGGTTCCTGATGAAAGTTCTGCTGGATTACCCGAGCGCAGAAAACGAAAGCCAGGTGCTGCGCCTGTTGCGTGAAGAGGAGTTTGCGCTGGGCGCGAAAACGGCTGCGGTGCAAGGCTTCGCGCTATCCCAGGAGGTGATCTTCGCAGCGCGTCGGGAAGTCAGCGCCATTCACGTGTCCCCGGCCATCGACCGCTACCTGATCGACCTTATCAATGCCACCCGTCACCCGGCCGATTACGATGCCGACCTCGGTCGCTGGATTGCCATCGGCGCCAGCCCTCGCGGCGGTATCGGCCTGGATCGTTGCGCCCGGGCCGATGCCTGGTTGCAGGGGCAGGATTTTGTCTCGCCGGACAACGTTCGCGCCGTGGTGCATCCGGTGCTGCGTCATCGGCTGCAACTGAGCTATGACGCAGTCGCTGACGGTGTCTCTGCCGATCAGGTGCTTGATCGCCTGCTCGACAACGTCGCGATTCCGGCCTGAGGTTGAAATGAACAGTGCAGACGGTCTGGTCTATGTCTCGCTCGCGCAGTTGATGGCCCTGGAGTTCAAGGCGCGTGACCTGAGTTTCCTCGCGCGTCAGCCGCAGGGCAGCATTCTCGCCGGCAACCATGCCTCGCGCCTGCGTGGCCGTGGATTGAACTTCGATGAACTGCGCCGCTATCAGCCGGGAGACGACTTGCGTCATCTGGATTGGCGGGCATCACTGCGCACCGGCAAACCGGTGGTTCGCACCTTCACCGAAGAACGCGACCGCCCGGCGTTGATTCTGGTCGATCAGCGCATGTCGATGTTCTTCGGCTCCCAGCGCAGTTTCAAATCCGCCATTGCCGCCGAACTTGGCGCGTTGGCCGCGTGGATGGTGTTCCACGCGGGAGATCGGGTCGGCGGCCTGGTGTTCAATGATTTGCGCATCGAGGCCATTGCCCCGCTGCGCAGCCGTAAACGTGTCGAAGCGCTGTGCAGTCGCATCGCTGAGCAGAATCAACAACTGAACGCAGCCAATCCGGACGCCGAAGGTGAGGATCAACTCGACAAGGTTTTACAGCGTTGCCTGGCGGTGGCCGGTCACGATCACCTGATTTGCATCGTCAGCGACTTTGCCGGCGCCGGTGAACGCACCTTGCAGTTGATGCGCCAATTGGCGGCTCACAACGATGTGATTGCAATGCAGGTCTACGACCCGTTGGCGCTGAACCTGCCAAAGAATGGCCGTTTGCTGATCACTCAAGGTCAGTTGCAGGTGGAACTGGCCGTCGAGCAACGCAGCGTTCATCAGCCGCTGGGGGACTTTCTCAGTGGTCGGCTCAAAGACGTCGCTACGTTGCTGCGCCGCAGTCAGGTGCCGCTGATGATGTTCAGCACCGCCACCGAGGCACAGGAACAATTGCGCGCCGAACTGGGCAAGCTCGGCAGAGGGCGGCGATGAACCCGAACATCCCGAGCATCGAACAGCTCAAGGAGATCGCCCTGCCCGCGCCGGTGAGTTATGCGCCGCAGACGTGGGGTTGGTGGGTTCTGCTCTGCCTGTTAGTGATCGCCGTTTTGCTGGTCAGCGCACGGAGGTACTGGCAGTGGCGGCGGGATCGCTATCGGCGCGAGGCGTTGGTGCGTTTGGTTGAACTGCAAAACAGCGACGATCAACTCGGCGCCCTGCGCGAACTGCCAGAGCTACTCAAACGCGTAGCCCTGTCGATGCCCACCGATTGGAATACCCCCCCTGTGGGAGCGAGCCTGCTCGCGAAGAGGCCCTTACATTCACCATTGATGTCGACTGACCTGAAGCCATCGCGAGCAGGCTCGCTCCCACAGGTGACGGCGTTAGGCGGGAAAGATTGGCAAGCATTCCTGGAGCTGCACAGTGCGCAGCCATTACCGGCGGATTTCAGCCAGCAACTGGCGCAATTAGCCTATGCGCCCGATGCAACGTTATCGACCCTGCCGGACGATAAGCGCGATCAACTGTTCGCTACCTGCAAACACTGGGTGGAGCATCACCATGTGGCAGTTTGATTACCCATGGCTGCTGGTCCTTTTGCCTTTGCCATGGTTCGGCTACCGCTTCCTGCCCGATTACCGCGAAGCCCGCAGCGCCGTGCGCGTACCGTTTTTCGCTGCCATGAGCCGGGCGGTCGGCCAGGCACCCAGCCAGGCCGGTACCCGCAGCAATCGCTGGCAGTTACCGCTGAACCTGCTGGTCTGGGCGCTATTGCTGCTGGCCGCCGCTCGCCCGGTGTTCGTCGAAAAACCGATCGAGCGCCAGCAACCGGTGCGCGACCTGATGCTGGCCATCGACATTTCCCAGTCCATGGAAACCACCGATTTCACCGACGCCAACGGTCTGGAGATCAACCGTCTGGCGGCGGTCAAGGACGTGGTTCATGGCTTTATCGACAAGCGCAAAGATGATCGGCTGGGCCTGATCGTGTTCGGCAGTGGTGCTTACCCGCAGGCGCCGCTGACCCTCGATCACACCAGCCTGTCGCTGTTACTCGACGACATCGGCATCGGCATGGCCGGGCCCAACACGGCCATCGGCGACGCCATCGGTCTGAGCCTGAAGTTGCTCGACCAGGCCCACGAACAGGAAAAAGTCCTGATCCTGCTCACCGACGGCAACGACACCAGCAGCGCCATTACCCCGGATCACGCGGCGTCCATGGCGGCTGCCAAAGGCGTGGTCATTCACACCATCGGCATTGGCGACCCTGACGCTTCGGGTGAAGCCAAGGTCAACCTTCAGGGTTTGCAGCAAATCGCCGAGGCCACGGGCGGCAAGTTCTTCCGTGCTGAAGATCGCAATGCGCTGGATCAGGTGTACGCCACCCTCGACAAACTCACGCCGCATCAAGTGAAAACCCTCAGCCATCAACCGAAAAAGGATCTGTTCTGGTGGCCAATGGGGACCGCGATCGGATTGCTCGCGCTCTACCACTTAGGCGCCCTGCTCCGTCCGCAGCTGACACTCTCGCGTCAGCGGCAGGAGGCTTGAGATGGAGATCAATCTCAGTGACTTCCATTTCCTGCGTCCACTGTGGCTGTTACTGGTGCCGTTCGGCGCCCTGTTGCCCTGGCTGTGGCGCCGCAGCCGTGACGTGCAACGGCGTTTGCGTAGCAACATCGCCGAGCACTTGTTGCCGCATTTGCTGATTACGCCGCAGGATCAGCAGCGTTTTCGGCCCGTGCATCTGGCCTGCGTGGTGTTGATGCTGGGCGCCATCGCCGCTGCCGGGCCCACCTGGGAGCAGGACCGTCCGGACTTTCTGGAAAATCGCGCGCCACTGATCATCGCCATCGACCTGTCACCGTCGATGGACGCCACCGACATACAGCCAAGTCGTCTGGAAGCGGCCAAACACAAGCTGCATGACCTGATCCAGCGTCGCGCCGGGGCTCGCAGCGGGTTGATCGCCTATGCTGGCAGCGCGCATCTGGTGTTGCCGCCGACCGACGATCCCGCCCTGCTCGACACCTTCATTCAAGCCCTGAGCACCGACCTGATTGCCAAACCGGGGAAAAATGTCGGCGCGGTGGTCGAGCAAGCCAAACGCCTGCTGATCGCCGAGAAAACGCCGGGAACCCTGCTGCTGATCACCGACGGCGCCGACACCTCACAACTCAGCGGTCTGGACCAGCAACTGGACGACAGCGCGCTGCAAGTGCTGATTCTGGCCGTCGGCAGCGAGGATGGCGGGGTCATCCACGATGCCAACGGCCAGCCACGTACCGACAGCAACGGTCGTCCGGCACTCGGCCGTTTTGATCAGGCCGCACTCAAACAGCTGGGATCAACGTTGGATGCGCCGTTGGGCAGCCTGACGCTCAATGACGACGACCTGGACTGGATCGAGCTGCACGCCCAGCAGCACTTCCAGGCGGCCAGCGATGAACAGCGTGAACTGCACTGGAAGGATGCCGGTTACTGGCTGTGCTGGCCGTTGCTGCTGATCGCCTTCTTCAGCGTGCGCAAGGGCTGGAGTCTGAACTGGACGGCCGGGTGGTTGCTGGCACTGGGCATTGGCTTGCAACCAGCACCGGCCGAAGCCAACCCCTTGACCGATGCCTTTTTCACCCCTGACCAGCAAGGCCGCTGGGCTTTCGAGCACCAACACTTCCCGCAGGCCGCCACGCACTTCGTCGATCCCTACTGGAAAGGCATCGCTGCCTACAACGCCGCCGATTACGACCTGGCATTGGCCAGTTTCGCGCGACTGGACACACCGCAGGTGTATTTCTATCTGGGCAATATTTACGTGCGCCGCTTCAAGTTTGACCAGGCTATCGCCGCGTATACCCAGGCGTTGAAGCTGCAACCGCAATTCCATGAAGCAACCGCCAACCTGGCCTTGGCCATCGCCTTGCAGAAAGACACCGACAGCGCTGAACAGAACGCACCTGAGGTCAAACCCGACGACATCAAAATGGACAAGGCGCCGGGCAAGGGCCAGAGCAAACCGGTCGAGACCGAGCAAGCGGCGTCGGATGCGCTGTGGTTGCAAAACCTCAGTACGTCGCCGGCGAAATTCCTGAAGCAGAAATTCAGTGTGCAGGATCAGGCGGGGGGCAAGCCATGATCCGTCTGGTAGGCCGAGTCGCGTCCATCGCGAGCAGGCTCACTCCCACAGGGGATTTGCGGTGCACCCGGATCAAATGTGGGAGCGAGCCTGCTCGCGATGGCGCTCGTCCAGTCACCAAAGGTCTTCGCACCTTACTCCTGTGCCTGATCACCACCGCTGCTCTGGCCACCGAACCCGAGCTGCGAATCCAGACCCGCCTGCAACCCGCAGACTCGGTCATGGTCGGCGGCATTCTGGAACTGCAACTCGATGTCCTCACCGACAGCTGGTTCACCGACGCCCCCACCCTGCCCGACCTGAAACTGCCCGGTGCACTGGTCATGCCGCCCGACGGCCATGCCGAACACCTGAACCAGACGCTCGACGGCAAGTCGTTCAACGGCATGCGCTACCGCTACCGGATCACCCCGAATCTGGCCCAGGGTTTCGACATTCCGGCGTTGACAGTGCGCGCCATGCCCGGTCAGGCGAGCGCGCCGTTGTCCGCCCAAAGCCAGCCACTGCACTTTCGCGCCACACAACCACCGGGGTTCCAGTCCGGCGAACCGGTGCTGGTGGCCCAAGGGCTGCGCTTCACGCAAACCATCGTCAACTCGGCAACACCCCTGAAGGTCGGTGACAGCATCACCCGGCAACTCACGCTGCAAGCCGACAACGCCCTGGCCATGTCACTGCCCGCGCCGTCACTGGACGATGTCGACGGCCTCAGCCGTTATCCGAAAGCCGCGCAAATCAGCGACCTTGGCGACGGTCGCGGCCATTTCAACGGCGGCCAGCGCATCGACACTGCAACCTATCGGATCGACACCGAAGGCCGCCATCACCTGCCGGCAATCGAACTGAAATGGTGGGACGCCAGCACCGGACAGACCCGAATGGCCCAAGTCCCGGCCGTGACCTTCGATGCCAGGGCCAACAGCGCCTATCGACCGGTATTTTCGATCACCGAAGACCTGAAAGAACTCGGTCAGCAAGGTCGCGTGCATCTCTCCGGGCATTGGCTGGTGCTTTTAGCGCTGCTGGTGGCTGTGACATTACTCGGCTGGTTTGCCCGTCCGCTCGTCCATCGTGTGTACCTTCAATGGCAAACCCGGCGCCGAGCCCGACGCGCCGCGTGGCTGGAGTCCGCCGATTACGCCTGGCGGCAGATTCCGAGGCAAATCGACGGCAAACCCGCACAGTTGAGCGCCCTGTACCTGTGGGCCAGACGTAGCCGCATGGGCCTGAAACTGACGAACCTTGGTCCGCGCCTGCAAGACCTGCTGCGCGCCTGTTACAGCCGTCAACCCAGCGCAGACCAAGCGCTGCGCCAACTAAAGCAATCCTTGGCTACGCTGCATAGTCAGGCCAAACGCGACACAGCGTCAGCCGCACCTGCACTGCGTCCACTCAATCCCGCTCACGAGAAGGATGTGCCATGACGAACCCGATATCGCTACGCCACCGCTATGGGCTGACGTTGCTGTTAACCCTTGCACTGAGCCTGCCGGCGCTGGCCCAGACCGGCGAGCCCCTGCCCTCGTGGAACGACGGCCCGGCGAAAACGAACATCATCGAGTTCGTCCAGGCGGTGACCGATCAAAGCGGCAAGGACTTCGTCAAACCCGCCGATCGAATCGCCGTGTTCGACAACGACGGCACGCTGTGGAGCGAGCAGCCGATGTACTTCGAATTGCTGTTTGCTCTGGAAGAGGTCAAGCGCACCGCACCGCAGCACCCGGAATGGAAAACCACCCAGCCCTTCAAGGCCGTGCTCGAAAATGATCACAAGGCCTTGGGCGAGTCAGGCATGGACGGCATCCTGAAAATTTTCGGCGCCACCCACACCGGCATGACCACCGAAGCCTTCGACGACTACGCCAAAACCTGGTTGTCCCAGGCGCGCCATCCGAAAACCGGCAAGCCGTACACCGAGATGATCTTCCAGCCAATGCTGGAAATGCTCGACTACCTGCGCAGCCAGAGCTTTAAAACCTACATCGTCTCCGGCGGTGACACCGCGTTCATGCGCGCCTTCGCCGAGAAGGTCTATGGCATCCCGCCGGAACAAGTGATCGGCACCACGTTTGTCACCGCCTACCAGCTCAAGGACGGCCAACCGTCGATCCTGCGCACCGCCAAACTGGCCCACAACGATGATGGTCCGGGCAAACCGGAAAGCATCGACGCGGTTATTGGCCGACGTCCCATCCTTGCGTTCGGCAACTCCGACGGCGACCTGCAAATGTTGCAGTGGACTGCCGCCGGACCGGGCAAACGCTTCATGGGTCTGGTGCATCACACCGACGCCAAACGCGAATGGGCTTATGACCGTCAATCCCAAATCGGTCGCCTGGACAAGGCTCTGGACGAAGCAAAAACCCGTGGCTGGACTATCGTGGATATGGCCGCCGAATGGCGCCGGATCTATCCCTTCGAGGCCGTCTCACCCGAGCACGTGCAATAAAAAAGCGTACACGCAGGACTGCAAAAAACGTTTGTCGCGCTTGAGCGACGCAAGTGAGCAAAGGAGCAAGTCAGATGACTCGCATACACAAGTGGCTACCGAAATTCGCCCTGGTGGCAGCCTCGGTGATGGCGATTTCGGCAACAGCCGGAGCCGCTGAAAAACCCAACATTCTGGTGATCTTCGGCGATGACATCGGCCAGACCAATATCAGCGCCTATTCCATGGGGGTGGTCGGGTACAAGACGCCGAACATCGACCGAATTGCCAAAGAAGGCATGATGTTCACCGACTATTACGCGGAGAACAGCTGCACTGCGGGGCGTTCGTCATTCATCACCGGGCAGACTCCGTTGCGCACCGGTCTGTCGAAAGTCGGTATACCGGGTGCCCCGGTGGGCTTGCAAAAACGTGACATCACCATCGCCCAGGCACTCAAGTCCCAGGGCTACGCCACCGGCCAGTTCGGCAAGAACCACTTGGGCGACCGGGATGAGTACCTGCCGACCAACCACGGTTTCGACGAGTTTTTCGGCAACCTGTACCACCTCAACGCCGAAGAAGAACCCGAACGCCCGTACTGGCCCAAGGATGACCCTGAGTTCGTCAAGGCCAACTCCCCGCGTGGTGTGATTCACAGCTTCGCTGACGGCAAGATCGAAGACACCGGCGCCTTGACCGCCAAGCGCATGGAAACCATCGACGACGAAACCACTGCTGCGGCACAAGCATTTATCGAGAAACAGGCCAAGGCGGACAAGCCGTTCTTCGTCTGGATGAACACCACCCGCATGCACTTGTTCACTCACGTGCGCGATTCGATGAAGGGCCAGAGCGGCATGCCGGGCAACGAGTATGCGGACGGCATGCTCGAGCATGACGGTGACGTCGGCAAACTGCTGAAAACCCTCGACGACCTGAAAATCGCCGACAACACCATCGTCGTCTACTCCACGGACAACGGCCCGAACCAGTTCTCCTGGCCGGACGCGGCGACCACGCCGTTCCGCAACGAGAAGAACTCCAACTGGGAAGGCGCCTATCGGGTACCGGCGATCGTTCGCTGGCCGGGCAAGATCAAGGCGGGTGAAGTGTCCAATGAAATGTTCTCGGGCATGGACTGGTTCCCTACCCTGCTGGCGGCAGCAGGCGATGCGGACGTGAAAGGCAAACTGCTCAAAGGCTGGGCGCCGACTTCGGGAGGCAACAACTTCAAAGTGCACCTGGACGGCTTCAACCAACTGCCCTACCTGACAGGCCAACAACCTAAAGGCGAACGCAAGGAGTTCTACTACTTCAACGACGACGGTGTACTGGTGTCCATGCGTTTCGATAACTGGAAAGCAGTGTTCTGCGAACAACGCGCGCCGGGCGGGTTCAAGGTGTGGAGCGAGCCGTTCGTATGTTTGCGGGTACCGAAAATCTTCAATCTGCGGATGGATCCGTATGAGCGGGCCGACATCGTTTCCGATCAGTATTACGATTGGCAAACCAAGAACGTCTATCTGGCCTCTGTAGCCGTCGGCAAGTCGGCGCAGTTCCTGCAAACGTTCATCGAGTATCCGCCAAGCCAGAAACCGGCCAGCTTCAGCATTGATCAGATCCGCGCGGCCGTGGATGCAAAGATCGCTGAAAAAATGAAGAACCAGCCTGCACAGTAAGACCGCTTGACTGCCGCTCGCCTTCACCGGTGAGCGGCCTTGTTTTGCGTGCACACAACTCCCTGTAGCAGCTGCCGAAGGCTGCGTTCGAGGACGAAGTCCTCGTTCCACATGCGCCGCGGACTGTCTGGTCTAGCGAGTCGTCTGAACTTACGACTGCTTCGCAGCCGGACGCAGCCTTCGGCAGCTGCTACAAAGGTTTGTGTCCACCGTAGAAACATAACTATTTCAGGTTCTGCACAAGGCAATCCGCAATGTCCTCACGTGTCGCCAGCAAGTCGTCGGCCCTACCCGCCACTCGGATCAAAGCTCCGGCGTTGCTGATTCCCGCCCTGTTGCTGTTCGTCTCCGGTGCCGCAGCGCTGGTGTATCAGGTGCTGTGGATCAAGCAGCTGTCGCTGGTAGTCGGCGTCGAGGTGTACGCCATCACCACCGGGATCAGCGCCTTTTTTGCCGGGTTGGCGTTAGGCGGCTTGTTGTTCGGTCAATGGGCCGATCGCTTGCAAAAGCCGGTTCTGCTCTATGCAGGGCTTGAGGTGCTAGTGGCCGTGCTCGGTGTCGGTGCGACCTTTGCCATGAGTCTCGCGGCCAGCCCATTTGCCTGGCTAGAGCAACATGTCGGTCTGCTCGCCTGGGTATTGCCGTTTGCGCTGGTGGGCATTCCGGCACTGCTGATGGGCGGCACCCTGCCGGTGCTGGTTCGCTCGTTGGCAGCAAACCCGCAACAGCTGGGCAAGGCCGGCGGGCAGCTCTATGCCGCGAACACCGCCGGGGCCATCGCCGGCACCCTGCTCGCCGCGTTTGTGTTGATTGCGACCCTCGGTGTACGCGGCAGTGCCTTGGCGGCGGCGATGCTGAACCTGCTGGCCGCCGTCGGTGCCTTGTGGTTCCAACGCCACCGTTCACTGCCGAATGATGCTGCGCCGGTCAAGCACCACGCCGACAAAGCCCCCGATCGCGTTGCCTTGTGGCTGTATTCAATTGCCGGTGGCGTGGCCCTCGGTTACGAAGTGGTCTGGTCGCAATCCATCGTGCAGTTCATGAGCACTCGCACTTACGCCTTTGCGGTGGTGCTGGCGACGTACCTCACCGGGCTGTTCCTCGGCAGCATGCTGCTGGCCCGTCGGGTTGAGCGCATTCGCGATCCCTGGGGAGTATTCGGCTTGTTGATTGCCGGTGCCGGGCTCGTCGCGTTGCTGGAAATCACCTTGCTCGGACGCTGGCTGGTGGTCGCCCAAAGCCTGGCTGAAACCTGGGTGTTGTCGTTGGGGGCGAGTGATCTGCTGGGGATGACCGCACGGTTTGTGGTGGCGGCAGTGAGCATCGTGTTTGTGCCGACCCTGTTGCTCGGCGCCGCATTTCCGCTGGCCCTGCGTTTGAGCGTCGGCCGCGAGCGGGTCGGTCAGGCGGTCGGCGCGGTGGTGGCGTTCAATACGCTGGGCGGGATTGTCGGGGTGATGCTCTGCGGCTTTGTGCTGATCCCGTTACTGGGGCTGGTCCGAACCCTGGGCCTGCTGGCGATTGTCGCCGCCGGGATTGGTTACTTCGCGGTGCGCAAGGGTCATGGGGTCAAGAAAGGCCGGCGCCAGGCGGTGGTCGCTATTGGACTATTGTCGATTGCGGTGGCCGTTTTTACGCCAGTGGACAAACTCGCCAGCCTGCTTCCCGGTGCACGCAACGCGAAATTGGCGTTCTACGAGGAAGGACGCGGTGGGACCGTCGCCGTGGTCACCCAAGGCAGAGGACAAAAAGCGTTCCAGCGCTTGTACATCCAGGGCGTATCCAACACTGGCGACGCCATGCCGTCCCTGCGCTACATGCGTATTCAGGCGTTGCTGCCGCTGCTGATCCACAATGGCGAACCGCGCTCGGCGCTGGTGATCGGTTTTGGCACCGGCATCACCGCTGGCGCCCTGACGCGCTATCCGGGGCTGGAGCACCGTGTCGTGGCCGAGTTGCTGCCATCGGTGGTCAAAGCCGCGCCGTTGTTCAAAGGCAACTTCAATGCGGCCGCCGATCCCGGCGTTGACGTACGCCTGCAGGATGGCCGGCAGGAGCTGCTGCGCAACCCACAGCGCTACGACTTGATCACCCTCGAACCGCCGCCGCCCTCTGCTGCTGGCGTGGTGAATTTGTATTCCCGGGATTTCTATCAATTGGCCGCCAGTCGCCTGGAGAAGCAAGGCCTGGTTGCTCAGTGGTTGCCGCTGCCCACCCAGAACATCGACGACTCGCGCTCACTGGTGCACAGCTTTCTCGACGTCTTCCCCTACGCCACCCTGTGGACCAGCGAATTCCACGAAATGCTGCTGGTGGGCTCGATGGAACCGATCGAACTGGACGCGGCGAAAATCAGCCAACGCTTCCAACAGGACACCGTGCGCAGCACCTTACAGGACGTGGGCATCGGCTCCGCTCCTGCGTTGCTCTCGACCTGGGTCACCGATCGTGCAGGCCTGGAGCGGTTCGCCGCCGACGCCCAACCGGTGACCGACGATCAGCCGCGTATCGAATATGCGCCATGGGTGCGTGCCAAGGAGATCAGCCGCGTACTGCCGGCCCTGCTGGACCTGCGTATAGCGCCACCGCTGGTGAATGCCGATGCAGGTTTCAACGAGCGAATGAACGCACACCAACAACGCCTGATGCAGTTCTATCGGGCGAGTCTGCATGCTTATGACGGTGACCGGGACGCGTGGGCCAGGGATATTCGCGAGGTGATGCGTGGGGATGGGGGGAATCCGTATTTTCGGTGGTTTGTCGGGGAGTGATGCAGCGCCTGGCAGACCGTCATCGCGAGCAGGCTCGCTCCCACACTGGATCTGCGTTGATCACGCATTCTGTACACAACAGAGGTCAAATGTGGAAGCGGGCTTGCTCGCGAAGGGGCCCACAGCCTCAACGCATCACTTGGACTTGAGCTTCATCAGCCTTCATGACCTGGACGCTGCTCAGCACCTCACAACCATCATTTGACAGGCGCCGGCCATCCGGCAAAGCTGCATCGAGCTTGAACGCGCGCCTGACGGCAAACGCACCCGGACCATGGAAGTCGCAATGCCGAAACATAAAAATAAAGCAGTACAGCCAACCCCTGATTCGCCACCGACCTTGATTAACCGTTACCTGTTTCCCGTCACCCTCGGCGTTTTGCTGTTGGCTATCGCGGGCATCGGCTGGTTTCTGTTCAGCAGCAAACCGGCCCCCGTGAGCTATGCACCTGTCAGCACTCCGACCGTTCACCCAGTCAAACCGCAACCGGTCGTCGTGGCGCCGGCAACGATGGTCGATGAACAACAATGCCAAGGCTGCCATAGCGAGCAGGTCAAGGACTGGCAAGGTTCCCATCACCAATTGGCGATGCAGGCGGCCAATGCCGAGACGATGCTCGGCGACTTCAATAACGTCACCTTCAAGGCGGAAAACGAAACCACCCGTTTCTCGCGCAAGGACGGCGGATTCTGGGTCAACACCCCTGGGATTGACGGCAAGAATGCCGACTTCAAGGTCGCCTACACCTTCGGCATCGCGCCGTTGCAGCAATACCTGATCGAGGTCGGCGAAGGTCGGTTGCAGGCACTCGGCGTGGCCTGGGATACCGAGAAGCACCGCTGGTTTCACCTCTATCCGGGCCAGGGCGTGAACTTCAAGGACCCGTTGCACTGGAGCAAGCCGAGCCAGAACGCCAACTTCATGTGCGTCGAGTGCCACACCACCGGTTACAAGCGCAATTTCGATGCCGCGAAAAACACCTTCGACAGTCACTGGAACAGCCTCGGTGTCGGCTGTCAGGCTTGCCACGGCCCAGCCTCCAATCACCTGGAGTGGACGGCAAAAAAAGGTGACCTGGTCCATGCCGGTTTTGCCGTCGACTTGAAGGACAAGAACGCCACCGTCGAAATCGAAACCTGCGCCCGCTGCCACTCGCGCCGCGCGCCATTGGGCGACGGCTTCACCACTGGTAAACGCTTGATGGATGACTACTTGCCGAGCCCACTGACCCGCGATTTGTACGCGCTGGACGGCAAGATCAAGGACGAAGTGTTCGAACACGGCTCCTTTGCCCAGAGCAAAATGTTCGACAAGGGCGTGCGCTGCAGCAACTGCCACAACCCGCACAGCACCGAGCTCAAGACACCGGGCAATGGTGTCTGCCTGCAATGCCACAACACCGCCGGCAAGACCTCGGTGGATGGCGTCGACGGCAAAGGGCTGCAAGCGAAGAACTACGATTCCATCGAACACACCCGCCACACCATGGGTCAACCCGGTTCGCAGTGCGTGGATTGCCACATGCCCGGCAAGTTCTACATGGGTAATGACTTCAGGCATGACCACAGTTTCAGCATCCCCAACCCTGAGCGGGCGAAAAAACTCGGTACACCGGACGCTTGCCTGACCTGCCACCAAGGCAAGGCTGGCAACAAGGTCACCGAGCAATTCAAGCTCTGGAACACCACCACCGCCCAGGCACCGCGTTACGACGAAAGCCTGTGGCTGATTCGCAACGGTCAGCCAGGCGCGGCAGAGGCCTTGTACGAGCAGCTGCAACGCAGCCAATTGCCAGCGATTCAGCGCGCGACCCTGCTCGCCGAGTTGCCGCTGTATCCCAGCGAACAGGCGTTGAAACTGGCCACCCAGGACTTGAGCCACCCGGCACCGCAAGTGCGTGAAAGCGCCGTTCGGGCGATCAGTGCGTTCCTGTCGCCGCCGGAGCGCGCATCGCTACTGACGCCATTGCTGGCCGACCCGGTGAAAGCTGTGCGGATAGCCGCAGCCCGGGACTTGCTGAGCGTGGCCCGTAATGGCTTGGGCAGCGCCCAAGACAACTGGAATGCAGCCATCGCCGAATACGAGGCGGTCCAGAAGAACCTGAGCGAACGCGCCGAAGCCAACCTCAACCTGGCCATGCTCTATCAGGCCAACGGTCGGAGCGGTGAAGTCGAAGCGTTGCTGCGCACTGCCCTGCAGCGCGATCCGGATTTCTACCCGGCGCTGGTGACGCTGGCGCAATGGCTGGAGGCAAACGGACGCAGCCAGGAAGCTCAGGCGCTGCTGGCGCAGAGCCTGAAAGAACACCCGAATGCTGCGCTGCTGCAACACACTCAAGGCCTGTCGCTGGTGCGCGCAGGCAAATCAGCCCTGGCCATGCAGGCTCTGCGCAAGGCCGCGCAATTGGAACCTCAGAACGCGCAGTATGGGTATGTATTGGCCGTGGCACTGCACGACAGCGGCAAAGTCGATGAGGCCTGTGAAGAGCTGGAGCGGTTGCTGAAAGTGCAACCGGCCAATCGCAATGTTCGGTTGTCGTTGATCCAGTACTACCTGGATAACGGGCAGGAACCCAAGGCGCAGGTGCTGTTGCAGGGCTGGAAGAAAATGAACAGGGGAGATCCGGCGCTGAAGTAAGCCTTGCGCCAGGTCTGTAGCAGCTGCCGAGCAGCGCGAGGCTGCGTTCGGCGGCGCAGCCGTCGTAAACCCTGTGTACCCGGTTTACCTGACCCACCGAGTAGCTCGATTTCACGACGACTGCGCCGCCGAACGCAGCCTCGCGCTGCTCGACAGCTGCTACGGGTTTGGCGGTGCTTGTGGTAGCGACTATGGGCCCGCGACTCAGCGCGTTACAGATTCAGCCGAACGCTAAAAAACCGTATCAGGTTGTGCCAGATGGCCGCAGGGTTACCTTAAATCTGATCTGCATAAATGATGTTTTCCTGAGTCTGTTTTGTTTCCGGCAAGGTTTCTACAGTGCACGACATGCCAGTCCGGGTGGCCTGGCAAGACTTTGCAACCGTGGAAGCATTGACCATGAGCACAGCAACAATCGGACAGGCCTATAACTACAAGGTCGTCCGCCAATTCATCGTGGCAACCGTGGTATGGGGTGTCGTGGGGATGGCGATGGGGGTGTGGATCGCCTCACAACTGGTGTGGCCCGAAATGAACCTCGACCTGCCATGGACCACCTTCGGGCGCTTGCGCCCGCTGCACACCAGCCTGGTGATTTTCGGCTTTGCCGGCAGCGCGCAGTTCGCCGCCAGTTACTACGCGGTGCAGCGTACCTGCCAGGTGCGGCTGTTTTCCGACAAGCTCGTGGCATTCACTTTCTGGGGCTGGCAATCGGTGATCGTGGTGATGCTGATCACCCTGCCGCTGGGTTACACCACCACCAAGGAATACGCCGAGATCGAGTTCTCCGGCGCGGTGTGGATGACCGTGGTATGGGTCGCTTATGCGATCGTGTTTTTTACCACCGTGGTGCAGCGCAAGACCAAGCACATCTACGTCGGCAACTGGTTCTTCGGCGCGTTTATCGTGGTGATCGCCATGCTGCACGTGGTCAATCACCTGTCGATTCCGGTGGACTGGTTCAAGTCCTATCCGGTGTATTCCGGGGCCACCGACGCCATGGTGCAGTGGTGGTACGGGCACAACGCCGTGGGTTTCTTCCTGACCACCGGGTTCCTGGGGATGATGTATTACTTCGTGCCGAAACAGGTTGGGCGGCCGGTGTATTCCTATCGGCTGTCGATCGTGCATTTCTGGGCGCTGATCACCTTGTACATCTGGGCCGGCCCGCATCACTTGCACTACACCGCGCTGCCGGACTGGGCGCAGTCGCTGGGCATGGCCATGTCGCTGATCCTGCTGGCACCGAGCTGGGGCGGGATGATCAATGGCATGATGACGCTCTCGGGCGCCTGGCATAAATTACGCACCGACCCGATCCTGCGCTTTTTGGTGTTGTCCCTGGCCTTTTACGGCATGTCGACCTTCGAAGGACCGATGATGGCGATCAAGACGGTCAATGCCCTCTCCCACTACACCGACTGGACCATCGGCCACGTCCACGCCGGCGCTTTGGGTTGGGTGGCGATGATCACCTTCGGCGCGCTGTACCACATGATCCCGAAAGTCTTCGGGCGTTTACAGATGTACAGCACGCCGCTGATCAACCTGCACTTCTGGCTGGCGACCATCGGCACCGTGTTGTACATCGCCTCGATGTGGGTCAACGGCATTACCCAGGGCTTGATGTGGCGAGCGATCAACGATGACGGCACGCTGACTTACTCCTTCGTCGAGGCCTTGCAGGCCAGCCATCCAGGATTCGTGGTGCGCTTCGTCGGCGGTGTGTTCTTCCTCAGTGGCATGTTGTTGATGGCTTACAACGTCTGGCGCACGGTGCGGGTTTCGGACATCGAAATGGCCCACCGCGAAGCGCAGATTGCCTGAGGCAAGGGGCTTGAGATGATTGAGATCGTGCTGAATGTGTTGGGCGTCGTGGGGCTTTGGCTGGCAGTTGAATACTGCCTGAAACACCAGACGGCCGAGAGTCTGGATGAAGCCAGTTTGATTCCGTTTGCCGATGACCCGGAGGTGGCGCGGCGGGTGGAATTGGCGACGGGGAAAACCGTGAAGGCGGTGGCGCCGGAAGAAGTAAAACCGGGCTGGGGCAATCTCGAAATTTGACGCCACGATGATCGTTCCCACGCTCTGCGTGGAAATGCCTCAAGGGACGCTCCGCGTTCCAATGGGACGCAGAGCGTCCCGGGCTGCATTCCCACGCAGAGCGTGGGGAACGATCTGTGACTTCAACTGCGCTCGCGGGGAATCAGGCTCTGCAACTGCTGCGCCAGAAAGTTCGCATCGAACGCAAAGGTATCCGGGTCTTTCAAGCCATTGGTCTTGCGCCATTGCCAGCTGCTGGACGGTGGCAGGCACACCAGCGAAATGCTGCCGTACCGCGCCGCTGTCAGGCCCATCACGGCCAGTGAAATCTGACCACCGGCACCCATCACATCCGGCACAAATTCCACCGGTTTGCCGGCGATCACAATGGACAGTTTCTCAGTCTTGAAGGTCGATGTTTCGACCGGCACGCTCGGCCCCGAGGCGACATAGGCCTCGCGGCTCACCTCCAGAAGATTCGGCGCCTGGACCGGTTCCAGCCATTGCTGGATCTGATCGAACAGTTCACCAATGCGCGTCGCCCACACGGCCGATTGCGACTCGAACAGTTGTTTCTTGTGCGCTTCGCTTTCTGCGTAATGGCGAAGCATCTCACCCAGTTGCTGTACATCGTCCATTGCGGTGTTCCTTTGTTGAAGCGGTGCTGCGGACTTTGAGCATGGCAGATGCGCGCTGCCGGCGTACGACTAAAAGCGTGAACGGTATTGGCTGGGGGTCATGGCCAGGTATTTGCGAAAGGCAGTGCCCATGTGGGACTGATGGGCGAAGCCTGCGTCCAGGGCAATATCGGCCAGGGCCAGGTCGGTGTGTTCGATCATCCGGCGTGCCGCCTGTAGCCGCACCTCAACGAGGTAAGCGTGGGGTGTCAGACCGATGGCCCGGGTGAAGTCGCGCAGAAAGCGCAGCTCGTTTTGCCCGTAGGTGGCGGCCAATTGTCCAAGGGTCAGGGGCTCGTGGAACTGCGCGGCGATCTGGTCCAGCACTCGGGTGAAAACCCTGGGCATGACACGGTGCGCGGTATTGGCCTGCGGGTTCATCAAACCAACGAATTCCACCGCCCTTTGCTCAAGCGCCAGCCTGTCCGGTTGCGGAGCGAGCAACAGGCGCCGCAGCTCCCGACCCAGCATCAGTGCGCGGCGATTGCCTGAAGACTGCACACGGTGGTCAACCGAGGGTAAATGCTGATGGGCCAAGGGTTCGTCCAGACGCATCAGCAGATACTCGCCACCGCTGGCCGATTCGGAAAACACTTCCACGCCGACCGGGGTGTAAGCCAGCACGCCAGGCAAGGTGTCGAAATCCACCCGGTGATCCGAATCGATGGCGTGCACGCCCTGTTGACGTTCCAGCGTCACCCCAAGGGTTTGCCATTGCACTGGATCACGCGCGCTGTAAGCGGCGCGGGGCAAAAGCTGCAAGCAGAGCCTGCCGTCCAGCAGCTCTTGGCTCAGCACCGCTGGCATGTGAAATTTCCTGATAGATCGCGATGAAGAGCCACGGGTACTCTCAAATAAAGGCATGCTCAAAAATAAAGGGTTGCCATCAACAGGAGCACTACATGCGCACCATCGGCCTTATCGGCGGCATGAGCTGGGAGTCCAGCGCCGAGTATTACCGTCTCATCAATCAGCAGGTACGCGACCGACTCGGGCCTTTGCGTTCGGCGAAATTGCTAATGTACAGCGTCGACTTTGGCCCTGTCGAACAGGCCCAGCACGCCGGGCGTTGGGACGATGCGGCAGCGATTCTGGTGGACGCGGCGCAGCGGTTGCAGGCTGGCGGTGCCGATTGCGTGGTGCTGTGCACCAACACCATGCACAAAGTGGCCGGGCAAATTCAGGACGCGATCAGTATTCCGTTCCTGCACATCGCCGACCCGGCGGGTCAGGCCGCCGTCGAGGCTGGCGCTCTGAAGGTCGGATTGCTCGGCACAGCGTTCACCATGGAGCACGACTTCCTCAAGGAGCGCCTCACTTCGATGGGGCTGACCGTTGTGGTGCCGGAGGCCGATGAACGTCAGGCCGTCCACCGGATCATCTATGACGAGTTGTGTGTCGGGGTGATCAGCGAGGTGTCACGCAAGGTGTATCAACAAGTCATCCAATCGCTGACCCGACGTGGTGCCCAGGCGATCATCCTCGGTTGCACCGAAATCGGCCTGCTGATCAAACCCGAGCACAGCGCCCTGCCCTTGCTCGACACCACCGAACTGCATGCGCAGGCGGCGGTGACATTCGCGTTGGGCGAGTGACTCAACCGGCCTTGGGTGTGCGACGCAGCCGCGCCATGCTCAAGGCATCGACCCATCCGCCATCACGCACGGCGTAGTCGCGAAACAGCCCTTCGGTATCGAAGCCGAACTTGCGATACAGCCCGATAGCCGCTTCGTTGTCGGCGTACACCGAAAGCTCGAGCCGTTGCAGGTTCATCCAGTTGTCGGCGATGTCCAGCGCCGCCGTCAGCAGTTTCGAGCCAACGCCCTTGCCCTGCCAGGCCACCGCGACGCCCATGCCGAGGTTGCCGGCATGGCTGCGGCGAATCCGCGAAAACTGCTCCAGGCCAACATTGCCAATGACCGCCCCCTGATGCAGCGCCACCAGTTGCACCACACGCTCATTGTCCGGCGCCAGACGCTTGCGCCAGATTTCCACAGACTGAAACGGCATTTGCAACACCTGGCGGGTGATGGCCGGGTCGTTGTAAAGCGCGGTAATGCCGTCGATGTGGGATTCGTTGAAACGTTCGAGGGTAATGACAGCGTCAGTGGCGGGCATGGGTGATTCATCCTTGAGACAGACATGGCCGCCCACTCTATACCGTCTACTTCCGATATGGCGAGGGTCAGTGTGGGAGCGAGCCTGCTCGCGATGGGGGCAACC